>JANYFT010000109.1 GCA_025359625.1 Ferruginibacter sp. | reverse complement strand
GAACCATATATTCTGGAAATGGCAATGAAAATTACCCAACCCTTGTTTGATTCACGAATAGAAATAATTCAGCAAATAACAAATACTTAAAACCTACTACATTGCAATTTAAAATTTCCGGCTAATGAATAATAAAATCGAAAAGATTAAAAAAACAAGAAGGTTTTTACTTAACCTGGTGAGTGAATTGAGTACTGACCAATTAAACGAAATTCCCCCTGACTTCAACAACAATATAATCTGGAATATGGGCCATCTGATTGCTGCTCAACAATGAATTTGCTATATCCGTTTGGGGCTTAAAATAACGGTTGAAGAAAAATACTTCCTTGAATACTTGCCAGGTTTAAGGCCGGAACGTGCCATTGATACTAATGAAATAGAAACAATAAAGCAACTGCTTACAACAACGCTTGACCAATTTGAAGCAGATTACAACAGCAATTTATTTGTACATTTAAATTACACTTTATTTACAACACCTTACGGAGTAGAAATAAAAAACATTGAAGATGCCATTGATTTTTTACCCTATCACGAAGGGCTGCACTGTGGTTATATATTGGCATTGAAGAAACTTTACAGGCATTGAAACAAATGGAAATGAAAATGATAATTTAATGCAATCCAGAATAATTAAGTAGCTAACATTTTAAGAAATTTGATGCCCTTTCTTGATTAAAACTCATTTTAAATGAAACTTAAAGAAGTACAAATCAAGCCAGTAATAACCTTCAAAATCCATAAACAATTTTATGGTTTCCTTCACTAAATCAAGATCAGATTTGGCAATAAATTATGAAATATTCTATTAATTTCATTTATTCTTTACTGGCATGTCTTTAAATAACATGTCAATTAATATTGTAAGCTAATTTCACATTTACCAACCACTTTCTGCTTATAAGAGAACAGTTTTTCAATTTAAACAACGGTACCAGAGCACAAAAATTTACTGCACAAAATTTATGGTATTAAATAGATGATGTAAGAAGAGTTATGTCTTCTTTGGATCTTAAACAAATTAACCAGGATTTAAAATAAAACAATTGCCCATGCAGACAACCACAAAACCCACCTTTTGGCAACGCACTGGTGTACAAAACTGGTTTCTTAAAAAAGAAGCTGGTGTAACTGAAACCTCGTCCATGACTCCTGATATGGTATATAAATATATCATAGAAAAATTTCGGGAATCTATTGCTGAACTTTCGTTTGCAGACAGAATAATATTTTATCATGAATACATTATTTGTTTTAGTCCGCCCGATTACGGTAAGTTCATGGATAATAACAGGGGCATATTTTCTTTGATCATAAAAGAATCTGTAAAGGCATTCTACGATATTTTAAAGGAGCACAAGGAAAAAGGAAAAAAGGTAACGGCCTCCGCTAATAAATGGGTCTTTCGTTTTGTTTCTCATCCTGATTATGAGAAAGGTGACAGAAGTTTTATTGGCAAGCTTTTGCCGGGTAATGTGCAACAAAAAGAAGAAAACCTCCGGGTTACTTTTATTCCCCGCCAAACAGGTATTGCCCAAACATTCGATATTGCCGATGAAATTTTAAAGGACTTTACTTTTTACAGTGATGGATATTATGAGATACCATGGAATGATAGCCTTGTGTTGGGCGAAGTAAATGATCCTAAACTCCCTAAATATTTTGCCCGTTTGGAAACTACACTTCCTGATAAACAGTATGCAGGTAAAAAGCTGGAATACCTGGTGAAGGATGAAGCCATTATCGTATCCGGAATTGATGAAAAACCAGGACAGGCGGGTGTTTTTTGTATTCCCTCTGAATGGGTATCTACGCCGCATCTTTCAATCCGCTATGATAAGGATGCGGATAAATTCTTTCTTGCTTCTTTTGGCGAGAAGACCATTGTGAATGAAAATGAAGTGCAGAACAGTGATAAAGATGCACCCCTGTGGACAGAGCTTCCAATGAACTCAAGGATAGTATTGAATGGCATTGTTTCTATCAACATATTCAAAGTGTAACATGGACAAACTCTTGGCTATAGGGTTATTGGTGATCAGTATTGTATTACTGGTGGCCCACTTTTCTGACATTAAGCAAACGCATAAAAATGGGTGAATACTTCTATGGCATAACGGATAAGGGTAAACGCCGGGAGAAGAACGAGGATACTTTCTTCGTCCGGGAAATTATCAACAAGCAATTTTTGGTTGCCTGCGTCATCGACGGGGTAGGGGGCTACCAGGGCGGTGATGTAGCCGCCGCAATTGCCCGTTCTGTTATTATGAAACATTTGGAAACCCTTTCGAAAGATGTTATAGTAAACCTTCAGCAAGCCATTGTAGCTGCTAATACTAAAATAAACGAGCAGAAAAAAGCAGGTGCTAAAAATGAACGTATGGCCTGTGTGTTGACCTGTGCAGTGGCAGATATAAAAAATAACAAATGCTGGTATGCCCATGTTGGTGATACAAGGATTTACCTGTTGAGGGATCATTCACTGATAAAAATATCCAAAGACCATTCTGCGGTTGGTTTTTTGGAAGAGTCTGGCCGGTTATCGGAAGAAGAAGCGATGCGTCATCCAAGGCGCAATGAGATCAATAAGGCATTGGGATTTGAAGAAGATATCACCATAGCAGATGACTTTATTGAAACCGGTGAATCACCTTTTCTATCAGGAGATTTACTTCTATTATGCAGCGATGGCCTTACCGATATGATAAGCTCTGGCACTATAACTTCGGTATTGACTTCAAATAAAAACCTTGCTGCAAAAGCAAAAGCACTTGTCGATGCAGCCAATGATGCCGGTGGAAACGATAATATCACAGCAGTACTGGTTGAAAATAATAAGCAACCGATACAAAAGCCGGAACCCGTAATTGTTGAAAGAAAAAAAGATACAATCGCAACCGTGATGGTTGACAATGAAGTATCACCATTGAAAGATATTGCAACGGTCAAAAAAAATAGCCGCAACCTTGTTTCATTTTTAACCCTTTTTTTAATGATGTTATTGGTTGTTTTACTGATGGTAGTTTCTCAGAAAAAAAATAAACCAGCAGCAAATAGTGCTGTGGCTGCTGTGCAAAGTCCAAAGAAAATAAATGAACAGTTTCAGCAACTGGTCTCACACCTTAATGATTCAACCAAAACATATTTGTTCCAGCAAAAAGGCACCATTTTAGAACTTAATGATCCCATTGTGATCAACAAAGATAGTTTTCGGCTCTCGGGTAATGGAGCAACTATTACTGCGGATAGTTTGTACAAAGGCCCTGCAATCATCATTAATTCTGCGGCTAAACATATTGTACTGGACAGCTTGATTTTTAAAAACTTTGATGTAGGCATTGTTGTACAAAAGAATAATATAACGTTGAGGCATATACGCTTTATTAATTGCCGTGTACCTGTACAGTATTCCTTTTCATTCCGGGATTCAGTTGTATCAGGAAGATTTAAAGACTCCATATTCATAACCAATTCAAACCTTAAATAACCCATGCCGGCAATCAACCAATGGTTTAAAAACAGAAAGCTTGAACGCCTTTGCCTGCTGCTTATTGGTAGCATCATGGGCTTACTTTTCTGGAAATTGTTTTCGGTATTGCAGCGTGATTTTGCCGAAGTGAATTCCCGGATAGAAAATGGCACTATGATAAACCTGAATGCCGGCAAACCTGCCGAAAGCATGGTAAGCCTCTTAAAAAAAGGTTTGTATTTCGAAGATCCAAAAGATATTGCCTTCATTGCATCTGCGGTATCATCGGCAAAGGATACTGCTTCAAGGATGGATAACCTCGGGGAACTGAATAAGAAAAAGTTTTTTGTAAATGCAGATGAAGCTTTTTTGAAAGGAGGGAAATCATTTAAAAGACGGGTGATATTATCAAGGAATTTATTGGGCTTTTCTGAATCAGATTCCATCTCATTCGAAAAAGAAAAATTTTATCCTTTAGCGGTCACTCCACAAACCAATGTGGACTTAGGGAAGTACAATATTTCCGGGATCATTAAAGACCCAAACGGCCAGCCTGCTTTAGGTGTTTTGGTGAGGCTGAAGTTGTTGATTCCACAAGACAGCAGTACTGCATCAGATCAGTCTGAAGATGAAAACAATACTATACAATTTAAAAATGGCGTTAGAAAAATATACATTCCTGATTCTTCTAAAAGCCTGCAGTTGCTATCTTTTAACGCTTATGCCCGTACAGATGCTTCCGGTAAATTTCTTTTTTCAGCTCTCCCTGAAAATAAATCGTATGAAATAATTCCGTTGCAACCGGGTTATGAGTTTGGACGGTCACAGGGTATTGAAAAGTTGCAGGGCGATGCCGCTTTCAACTTTGTTCAGTCGCCGCACATGTTGAAACTTTTTTCTGCAAAAGATTTTAGTACTCTTAAAAAAGAAAAATCATTTATAGTAAGAACCCCGGAAGAAGTAACCCAATGGTTCTGGATAATAGTAATAGTATTTTTCTCGGCTTTCCTGCTACTGCATTTACTTTTTTCAATACGTTTTCCTGGCACAGATCAGTTATTGCTACCTGTTATAATGATACTCACAGGTCTGTCATTTATAACACTGTTCAGTTTGCAGGACCCTTTACGGGACCGCTTTCTGGCGAGAAGTACTTTCATTTATTTTTGCATTGGCCTGGCAGATATATTGATATTACAGTTTATAAATCTGAAGAAGTTTACAACAGACTCCGGCTTCTTCCGGTTGTTCATTTTTAAAGACGGCAGGAAAGCAGCCAACGGCTGGCCATGGGCGCTTGCAGCAACAGGATTATTGTTCCTTACTATTTTATTTGGCACCGGGCCTGAAGGAAGTGGTGTTAAAGTAAATTTGTTTGGATTCCAGCCAAGTGAGATCGTTAAATACCTGGTCATCATTTTCCTCGCAGGCTTCTTTGCAACAAATGAAAAATTCATTTCTGAATATCCATCCTTCAATAAAAGGCTGTCCTTTTTTGTATTTGCAGTGATTGCTATTGTTACCACAATTTTATTGTTTTTAGTATTGGGCGATCTTGGCCCTGCCATTGTTTGCTGCTTCACTTTTATCATACTTTTTTCTTTTTCAAGAGGAGATTTTATGCAGGTGATTGCTGCAATGGTTTTGTATGCAATTACTATCTGGGTTTTTAAAAATGTCTGGCTTGCAACAGGTGTTGCCGTTGCAGCACTTGCCTTGTATATGCTTATTGCAAAAAAGAAATTGAGTGAATCCGCAGTGATGGCACTCGTGGTAGTGAGTGGATTTTTATTGCTTGATAAGATTCCGGTTCTTGCAAAAATACTACCTGGGCCTATACAAAGGCTGGTTGACAGAAAAGCGATCTGGTCAGATGCATGGAACAACCAGGTATACGGTGGTGACCAGGTAGCCAATGGCATATGGGCAATTTCTACCGGCGGTATCACGGGGCAAGGCGCTGGTGAAGGATTTGCCAAGACCATTCCCGAAGCACACACCGATATGATATTGCCCGCCATCGGCGAAGAATTTGGATGGGCGGGTATCACCTGTATCTTTATTTTATTCCTGATCTATTTGCACCGGTCAATTATTATAGGACGACAGGCAGGCGCACCCTTTTTATTTTATTTATCTGCAGGCGCAGGCATTGGAACATTCGTACAATTCCTGTTGATTGCTGGTGGTTCCACCGGGGCATTGCCTTTATCAGGTGTGGCATTGCCATTCACCAGTTATGGCGGCACGTCATTATTATGCAGCATGATTGCAGCTGGTTTTTTGCTGAGTGTATCACGGCTCAGGGGGTCGCAGATACAGATGAAATACATTACCCACCGGCAGGATAAAAACTTAATGCCTGCCCTGCTGGCGGCCTGTGTGGCGATTCTTCTCCTGGCAATAAATGTATCTGGTTACACATTCAATGAAAAAAAATGGATTGTAGAACCTGCGCTGGTAGCAGATCGCAGTGGTGCAAGAATGTACAGTTACAATCCAAGAATAAATATTCTAATGAGCAGGTTGCAGGCAGGTAATGTGTTTGACAGGAATGGAAGATTACTGGCTTCCAGTGATGCAAACCTGGTACAGGATCAAAAAGATTCAATGGTGGCTCTTGGAATACCAACTGAAAATTTACAGTCACTGGCGTATAAAAGACAGGAACGGTATTATCCTTTTGGTGAGCATATGTTCTTCTGGACAGGAGATGCCAACACAGGAATTTTCTCCGGAGGCAGCAATGGATATTTTGCGGAGTATGCACATGCTGCTGAACTCAGGGGATTTCCTGCACCCGTTGTTAAATACCAGGTGAGTGCAAACCGCTTTCGTGCTGAAAGATTTTTGCCCGAAACAGCCACAGAAATGACAGTAACAAAAAGAGATTACACTGCACTTGCAGATCTGTTGGTGTCGGGCATTAACAGCAATGAAGTAACTGAATTTAAAAAACGAAACCGGGATGTTACACTCGCTATGGATGCCGCCTTGCAAACAAAAATTGAACTAGCCATACAGGATGATGACAGTGTAAACAGGAAGCGGGTTTCGGTAGTAGTGATGGAAGATAGAACGGGAGATGTGATCGCCTCTGCCTGCTGGCCATTGCCACCTGTGAATGATTGGGAGCGGTTAACTTTATCGGAAAACGAGATTAATAAATTGCCGGGATGGAATGTGAATACAGATATTGGGTTCACTCATGCTACCCAACCGGGCTCCACCGCAAAACTGGTTACTGCCATGGCAGCATTCAATAAACTGGGAGTTGTTGCTGCAAAAAAGAAGATCAGGGTTTATCCGAAAGACCTTATTCGTGTAACGGGCCCTGAACCGGATGAAGCTGGCTTGATCACAATAGAACGTGCCATAGTAAAATCTAATAATTCATTTTTTATACGGCTTGCCAACGAAGAAAAATTGCAGGAAGAGATGGCAACTTTATATATGCAGACAGGTATGTTTCTGCATGGCGTTGGTGGCTATTATTTTGAAAATGAAACCAGCAACAACACACAGCAGGAAAAGTGGAGAACCTTGTGGAGAGAATCAGAATTCAAAAGCCTTCACCGGTATAACCCTGAAAATATACGTCGCACAAGGGCTATAGGAGTTTCAGGTATGGCCTGGGGGCAAGGCGAGTTGGTGGCAACACCAGCTGCTATTGCAAGGATTGCATCGGGTATTGCAAACAATGGTTTGATGATGCCTAACAGGTATGTACTAAATATAAACGGAGCAACAATCCCTGTTAAAACCGGCGTTGCCATTGCAAAAGATTCACTGTATACACAATACCTGTCTACCTATATGAGAGAACAAAGTGCTTCCAAAAAACCAAGGCTGGGAATATTGGTTGCAGGTAAAACAGGGACACCCGAAAGAATTGTTAAAGGTGAAAGTATCAATGATGGATGGTACGTTTTTTTTGCACCGGAAGTAAAGGGGCAGGGGCACCTGGTTGTTTGTATACGTATCGAAGGGGCAAAGGGTTCAAGTGATGCGGTGAGACTGGCTGGTAAATATATTGTACCGCTATTGCTTGAACGTAATTATATAAAAAGTTTTGATCCTTTGAAAAAATTGGAAGGTTCGATGGCCAGTGATAGTGGAATGAATTAACGGAATCAAACAGAAGCAGGCAGTAATAAAATTTTTTATAAAAAAATACTATGACTATGTTCAATTTATTTAAGGAGCGTCCACACGATGTAAAAACGATCCGTAATATTTTATTACAGTTCATCAAAGAAAAATTGCAAAGGGCACAGGGTGGGGAAGGTGCCAACATCATGGGTGTTTATCTTTTTATCAATTGTAGTGATGGAGAGAAACATTTGTATGAAGCAGCGGTATTTGCAAATGTACCTGGCAAATTTAAAACAGAAGAGGTTCAAAAAATAGCAGATGACTATGCTATTACTTTATCCCCTTCATTCAAATTTGAAATTTCCTTCACAGATAATTTCCCAGCGGATGCAGATCATTTAAAAGATATTGATGCAGCAGTTTTTATCTCCACCAAAAAATCGGGCCTTGGTAATAAAAAGAACCTTGCGTTTATAAAAGTTTTGAATGGACAAGCGGAGAAAAAAGCGTACTTAATTGATTCAGCTTCCGGCAGGATAAATATTGGACGGGAAACAATGGTGCAGGCCGCAGGAAATTATATGAGAAAAAACGCCATTGCTTTTATATCCGGAGATAGCAACCGTTCTATCAGTCGTCAGCATGCGCATATTGAATGGGAAGCAGACAGTGGATCCTTCTTAATTTTTGCAGATGAGGGTGGTATACCCCCCAACAATAAAATGAAGGTACGTACACCGGAAGGTGCAATGATAAAGATGCAGGCGATTGAAGTTGGCCATCGCCTTCAGGAGGGAGACCAGATAATTTTGGGCGACTCAGCGGTACTTGAATTCACTTATTCCGGCGATGATTAATAATATGGCAAAAGTATTTACAATAACAGAAGGATTGGAAAACCTGGGTGCATTAAAATCAGGCGGGCAGGGGTCAGTTTATAAGGCAAGGAAAACAGGTGAAATTATAACTGCCATTAAAATTCTACCTACGCCTATCTCCAGTGAAAGCGAAGATGATAAACATTTTGCTTCCTTTCAAAATGAAGTGCAGAAATTAAAAAAGGTAAATGAAGTCCCTAATCCAAACGTTGTTAGCATCATTACTTCGGGCATCACCAGCTCAGGCAATCTTCCTTATATTGAAATGGAATACATTGAAGGCCCTGACCTGGGAGAGTTGCTTAAGCCTCCTTATGACCCTGTTTTTACAATTAAGGAAACCATGAAAGTGGCAGACCAGTTGGCGAATGCTTTGGCTCATTGTCACCGTGCCAATATAAAGCATGGAGATATAAAAAGTAACAATGTAAAATTTAATCAGCGCACGGGCAATTACATATTGCTGGATTTCGGTTTATCTGTTATGTCTGACGAACAAAGGCGCACAAGTATTCGTTATGCAGGTGCAGTAGAATTCATGGCACCGGAGCAAAGCGCAGGCGAAACGCTTTTTGAAACTGACATTTACAGTTTTGGAATTATATTATTTGAATTATTAGCAGGAAATGTTCCCTTTCCATTAACCAATAAGGGTGAGATGGCACGCAATGCCGTAATGCTGGCGCATATGGAAACTTTGCCACCGGATATTGTTTCACTCCGCAGGCAGGCATTACCAGCTTCCTGGAGTAATGATAAAAGCGAACGGGAAATGCAAGTTCCGGTGTGGCTGTTGAGCATGATCTATAAATGCCTGGAGAAAGATCCTGTAAAACGGTTTAAAAATGGATACGAATTACAGGAATTTATTCTTTTGGGAACAGTTACGGAGGAAAGAAAAAAAGTTTCAAATGTTTCAGCCGTTGCAACAGCTATGGTTCAAACAGATGAATCAACCTGGAGAAACGAAATTCATAAACTGCAAATACAGGTTGTAGAAAAAGAAGCGCTTTTGAACGAACTGCAATACCAGATTGACAGTAAAGATAAAGAGCTATACCAGGCCAGGTATGATAAATCCTCAAAGCCATCCGGCGTTTCAAAATCCGTTTTTTTTGTTGTGTTGATTTTTGCGCTTGGCCTGGCCGGCTATGCAGCTTATAATACATTTTATGTTCCGGCTACAAATAATCAAACAGACCCACTTGTTCAGGCAGGAAAAGAATTAAAAGACACAATAACTGCTACCCCTATCTCTGTCGATAAACAAATAAAAAAAACGAAGGATAAACTAAAAAAAAACTCCACCTTTCCAGGCGTTGGAACAAGTAATAAGATCCCCAAAAAGCGGCTACCTGGCATGGATTCGATAGCAGGAAATAAACATCTTCTTCCAGGGAAAGAATACGAGGTTATAAATACAGCCTATTTTTACGACAGGCCGGATAAAAATAGCAGGCGTAGCGTATACCTTACCGGCGGCACGGTAGCACTTATAAAATTGGATGAGCAAAATGATTTCATGTACGTTGAATTTACCAGTAACGATGGAGAAATTACCAAAGGCTGGATGTTGAAAAAAGATTTTACTCCGGCTAACGAATATTAGCTTGTTTGAAATATAGCATTACATTTATTCCATTAGGTTATATTAATTAAAATTGGAAGGCCCTGATTTGGGAAATAACAGACCGTGAAGTAACTTATTCCTTAGCTTGGAGGTGTTACCAAATATTGATTACCATCTTTTGGCATTTTTTATGCCTTTAAAAAAAAATGAATTGCTCCTTACCTTCGTAATTAACTCCAAAACTTTTAAAGACGTTTAATTTTCCCACCCTGATAGTTCCTGTAACTTTTATCATTACTTCATTATTGAAAAATGTTATCAATCCATTTTTCAATAAATTCTTCATATCCACATCAATTTTAATGGGTATTGCAAATTCTTCTCTCTTTGGGATTGATACCTGATATTCCTGTGAGGTTCTCCCCAAATAATTATTGTTAATAAAAATATCCAAATCAGTTCGATTTAACTCCAGGCCAAAATTGTTTGGGTTATAATAAATCAGGTCCATTTTTAAGGAGGAAGAAGCAAAGCCAACTTTTTCAATAGTCAAATTTTTAAACTCACGATATTCCAATTCTTTTGGGGTGCTACATGAAATCAGCAAATTTGTCATTAAAAAGATTAAAAATAGGGGAAGTAGGGTTTTAAAACGCATGGAAATATTTTGTTTTTTAATTTAGGTAAGATAGTGTTAGTAATTCAAATTTCAATATTTTCTTTTGTTATTTTAATACTAAATTTATTAGTTTTTAATATTCCTAGGCTGAAAAATATCTTCTTTAAAATTACTAAACAATTATTACACAAAAAAAATAATTAATAGTCTTATAATTAGTTAGATACAAACTATAAGTACACATTAGTATGAATGTTATTTATACTCCAATTGTATTTTTTTGACTTTAATAATCCTAAATACAAATTGATGTGCACTTGTTGGTATATTATTTTTAAAATATTGATTAACAGTAAATTATATGCTTTATATGAAATTATATTTTATATGAAAATATAAGTTAGTATTATTGTTAATACCCTTTATTTTTTATGCCTTTACTCTTCCTTTATTTATATTTTAAGATCGTGACGAACAGAAAAATTAATTTCAATAGTTGATTAATCTTGATCAGGAGAACTCTATTTTTAGTAAACATGTAATATTGGCATAAGTTAAAATTATTAAATTGTAATTCACTATTTTGGAGACTGAGATTTTGACATTTTAAAAGGAGTAAATAACATATCAGAAGAAGGTAACACAAGAATATTAAGACGAAAATTTAAGACAGAAGTTGAAAAAGTTTTAAATCTTTTATGCCGACATCCTATTTTTTTAATGAAAACTAAATAGTCTCATAGCTTTCAATATGTACCTTTTTTAATAAGGATATAGATGGAATAAAGATTACAAGGAAATAAGTTACCCGTAAACTGAACTTCATTGTTTATTTTAGAAAAACGAGTTATAAATATTATCTGGATTTTAATAAATTAACCCAAATTCATGGTTTTTGATGATTTATTTTTTATAAAAATATCGCTCTTTTATTGAATATTTTCTAATGAAGTAAAGGGCACTATTTGTAATTATTCAATAGATAGACTTAGTTTGCTCTTTTTATTTATTTTTACATTTTTTTACCGTAGCCTCCTTTGGGATTTATCAAAATCGGTGTTATGTTTACATTAGAAAACGAAATGATTATTACCTCAATTATTCGGCTTTCACCTCATAAAATCCTCAAATAATTCAGTTTACAAATGAATTATTCATTTCTCTGATTACTGCATTAATAAAACCTCAAATCAATAAGAATGAAGAATAATTTTACACCTGCTTTGCGCCACTATTAATGATTCTGCCTTTTTTATCCAATTTAACTTCTAATTATAGGTTTTACTTCTTTTATAAAAGGCACTAGATGGACTTTGGCTTGACAGTATAATTAACATAAAGCGCCTTAATTATCCTTAAAAAAACACACCGTATCTAATCCATTGAAAATCTGCTTTTTTTATTTTAAAATTGACAGATGAAAAAGAAATGGTATGTAATTTACACCAAATCAAATTGCGAGAAAAAAGTGGCGGCTTCTTTAACGAGAAAAGGGATAGAGAATTATTGCCCACTGAACAGAATTGTAAATACCAATTGGAATAAAAAACGAATTTTATCTGAACCCTTATTTCCCTCTTTTATATTTGTTTATGTTTCAGATACTGAAATTTCTATAGTTAGGCAGATTGGTTCTGTAGTTAATTTCATTTATTGGTTGGGAACCCCGGCGGTTATTAAAGATGCTGAAATAGAGCACATACAGCATTTTACCAACCAAAGTTTCAATATTAAGATAAAGAAAACAAATGTTAATCCTAACGAGGCGGTCAAAATTAGTAATGAACCTTATATTGATATAAATAACAATGGCATATTGATTTCGGCAAAATTAAACTTTAAATTATCACTTCCTTCTTTAGGATATGTAATGATTTTTGAAATGGAAAAATCAACAAACGAGGTATTTAATTATGGATTCGAAAGAAGTAGAATGCTTTCGTATAAATCTGTTATTCGATTACTCACACCTATATTATTCAAAGCAAAATTTGGTACCTAAATAAAGTTTCCTGATCAATATTGAATACTTCTTCTTTTTCTAAAATTAAGAACGTAGGTATCAATGTTAGATTGGGTTATAAAAAAATATATTGAATATGAAAACGGAGATAAACTATTCTATTAGAGTATTGATTACAATATCATCGTTACAAAGCCTGGGATATAGATTGAAGATGCGAGGAAAATATTTTATATTTTTCCCGTATTATTGGGAGTTAGTTCCTCTGAACTTGGAAAAGGCAATCGCCCATAAAAATATTGAAAGGCGGAGTAATAGAAAAGATGATATATAATTAGCCAAGCATAGTTATCAGGCAAATAAATTGAACTAAATTATCTATGCAACAAAATAATTAGGCACTAAATGCGTTTAATAAACAACCTCAGATAATTAACCGCTTGTGCTTGGTAAACAAGATGTTTTCTTTGGGGGTTACAGAACCAAATTAGGTTCGTAAACAAAGACCCGATTTCTATCGGGTCTTTTGATTTTTTTTCATCTTTTCTATAACAATTATTGCACATCTTTGTACTGAAAGGATGTACTTTGAAAAATTATGCATGGGACTATGCCAACTGCAAGAATATACCGCTTAATCCCAATTATTTTCTTTCTGTCATCAAACCCTTTATCACCGCCATGTTTACAACGGTATTCTTTACTGATTGTGCGGCTATAAATGTCGCCTGTAACCCTTTAATTTTCCTATTGCATTCCCTTACCTTTTCTACTAAAAATTCATATAGTATTTCAAAAATAACAGCTTTCTTCTAATTCGAAAAAGAGTAGTACGCAAATTTCCAGGGAGCAAAATCACCTGGCAACCTTCCATTGACAAGGGGAATATTGAAAAACTGCTTTTACCAATGTAATATGTAATGTTTTGAAAAAATAACTGTAATATTTTGATATACTTCTTATAATAATCATCTCGTATTTTATCCGGTAAACTCAATAACTAAAATAACAACTTACAAATGGCACGATTTATTCTTAGCTTTAAATAAATTTTAATTATGAATAATTTATTTAAAACCCTTATTGCCGGTTACGGAGCTAAAAAATTAGGTGGTGGTTGCTTTAGCACTATATTGATTTTCATTATTATTTATTGGGCCTTGGGTACATGCAACCGTCATGCTGATTCAACACAACCCGTAAGACCAGCCAGTGAAATGCATACGCCTGTAAAGTCTGATAAAATAGTAGCGCACGCCAAGTATTAATTTTCGATAATAAAAAGTTGCCTGATGGAAGATCAACAACAAGAGGGTAGAGGAATGCAATACCTGAACGAAATATTAATAGGAGAAGAATAAGAAGCCTTGCAGGAATATTTCCAGTGTGGAAGTAGTAACTAATTTTAGAAAGCAAAGAATTGCGTATTTAAGACCCACCAAAATGAGGTGCAGGATTTTCCTGTGCCTCATTGTGGTCACCAGCATGGTTGGGTTTAGTTAATAGATTTTTATTTTATCAATTTTAAATAAAAGTTAATCATGAAGCAGCATAACTTGCCATACTTATTGTTTATTGGAATGTTGCTATTTAGCTGTCAAAACAGGCACGCAAAAACCAATAATATACCATTGCAGGCATCTACATTAAAGATTGAAATCCTGGATCCTGAGGCATTAAACATCCTTGATAGTGCTGCAAAGATTGAAGTAATTGCTGGTGGGTTTAAGTGGACCGAAGGACCACTGTATATAAAAGATAGTGATTGTTTTATTTTCTCTGACATTCCTGATAATAAGATTTACAAATGGAAAGATGGTAAGGGAGTAAATACTTATTTAACGCCTTCTGGAAATACCGGCACTGCAAAATTATCAAAAGAGCCAGGGTCCAATGGGCTATTATTTGATCCCACTGGGCATTTGGTTTTATGTCAGCATGGTGACAGACGATTAGCTAAAATGATTGCCCCGTTAAATAACCCGGCACCTAAGTTTGTTACCCTGGCCGATAATTATAAAGGTAAACGTTTAAATAGTCCTAACGATGCTGTCTATCATCCTAATGGCGATTTGTATTTTACTGACCCTCCATATGGTTTAGGTAAAGGAATAGAGGATACTGCAAAGGAATTGGATTTTCAGGGCGTGTACCGGCTAAAACCAAATGGCCAGTTAGATCTGTTTACCAAAGATCTGAAATATCCCAACGGCATTGCACTTTCACCTGATTCAAAATTTTTGTATGTATCTAGTTCCGATACGCTCAATTATATATGGATGCGATATGAACTTGATACAAATGGTTTGGCAAAAAATGGGCGAATTTTTTATGAAGCACATGCTTTCGAAGGCAGGCACTTAGGAAATCCTGATGGAATGAAAATAAATAAAAGAGGCTACATCTTTGCTACTGGCCCTCAGGGGATATTATTATTAAATCCTGCGGGGAAATTGATTGCACGGTTATATACAGGGCAGCTTACTGCCAATTGTGCGTTTTCATTTGATGAGAGCGTATTGTTCATCACCTGCAATACACATGTAATGCGATTAAAGTTGAAATAAACGGATAAACTATGTTTACATGATTGATTTAAATTCTCACGCCTGAGATAGATGTCCCACCCATAGTCGTTAATTTGCGGCTTAATATTTACTGTTAATGACTGACCATGCGTTCCATCCAGCAAGGTTTCCCGCACTGGATGTAGTGTAAACGAATGTACATCGCAACGCCCTCTGCCAACACACAAATGCAATTATAGAGAGGTTGCTAGGCTAAGAATGTATTATGCTAAATAACATTATTTAATTACTACAGGAGAAAATTTTTGTACGTTGTTATTAATGGGGGCAACAGTTTTTAAATAGGTATAAATAGCTTTTAGGTCTTCATCCGTCATCTTACCATACATAGTCCATGGCATAATGGTATTAAACTCGCCGGGTTTTAATTTACTGGCAAGTGTTGCAGAGTCGGAACGGGAATGGAACAGGTTAATAAATAGTTCTTCGTTCCATTTGCCAATTCCTGTTGCCCCGTCAGGAGATATATTGCCGGAACGTACCATACTTCCATCAGGAAAAGGAAATTCCCTACCTCCGCCAAATTCTGTTCCTGCTATCAGTTTGCCTTTTGAAAATTGAGTATGGCATTCCTTGCAGGCTGCAGCGTTAACCAGATATTTTCCATAATTCTCCACATCAGTTTTATCTGGCATTTTAGAGAGTGTAGCTTTTTCAGGAATAGTGTTGATAATGATACTCATGGGGAAGTCTGATACTGATGGGGGGACAGCATTTTTGATGGGCTTCAATGTACGGATGTAAGCTATAATACTGTTGATGTCTTCTTCATCCATCTGCCCATAATAATGATACGGCATTACTGGAAACATGGCTTTTCCATCTTTATTTACTCCAGTCGTAATTACCCTGAACAACTCACCATCCGAGTAGCGGCTGATGCCTTCCGGTGTTATGTTTTTAGCATAGTAAGTTCCCGGAAAACCAAACTTTTGATCAAATAATTCACCACCCATACCCTTGCTATCTTCCATTGGCGGTCCTGAAAACCGTGTCCAGTCACGTTTCGAATGACAATCAATACAGATTGTTACATGATTGGCAAGATATTCACCCCGTGCAATCCGTTTAGCGGTTTGCTCGATATTCTTTACAGGAGCAGTACCAACATTGGGTAAAAAAAGTTTAACATAACCCACTGCTGCCAGGGTAATTAACAAGAAGACTAGTAAAAGCCCTCCAAAAATTCTTTTAAATGATTTCATGCTGATATTTTAAAAAGGTGATTAGGCAGGGTAAAATAAAATATTTATTTTGTTTTTTATAGCAATAAAGAATATTTATTTTTAATTCTCAGCCTTTGGATTAACTGGGAAGGTAATAAAACTTCTTTCGCAGCCACACCTGCACCAGAGCCGGTGTTTTAGCCAGTGGCCTTGCCTGATACGGAGCGATGCCAAGTTGCATAAAATGGGTGCACTCAATCGTATATATACAAAATAACAGGAAGAAAATCATCTGTTACCTCCTGCATTTAATCTGCAGTTTGAATTAAGATTAGCTTAAAATACTGTATTTTTAATGTCACTTCTAAATGTAGTATCAATGGGTAAATTCAATAATTCAATAACACTGGCTCACAAAGAATTCATCAATAAACAACATCTTTTTTTTGTTGCAACCGCCCCACTAAGCAATAGTGGCAGGGTTAATCTTTCACCGAAAGGTTTGGATTGTTTTCGGGTGCTGTCAGAACAAAAGGTAGCTTATGCAGATCTAATTAGTAGTGGCAACGAAACGTCTGCCCATACTTTAGAAAATGGCCGTATCACTTTTATGTTTTGTTCTTTTGACAAAGTGCCTAATATTTTGCGTTTGTATGGTAAAGGGTTTACCGTATTGCGGGGCTCAGAAGAATGGGAATTGTACGCCCCAAATTTCACCATCTATCCCAGCACTAGACAAATTATAGTAGCTGACATCAATTTAGTACAAACCTCCTGCGGCTTTGGAATTCCTTTATTTGAATATAAAAGTGAAAGGGATACACATTTTATATGGGCAGAAAAAATAGGGGCAGATGGGTTGAACGAATACATTCAAGATAATAACCTCAAAAGTTTAGATGGTCTGCCAACGAATATTGGTCAGCTTTAAAGTAGCTGCCAATATAAGTATGGCTGCCTTACAATTTATAACCCGGCGTAAAGGTTCATGTCCAGAGCAACTTACTTCCCCTCCGAACAATGAAACTAATTTCTGCAATATTTTCAGTATAAATCAGGAGAAGTGGATTTAATATACGCCCGGTTTAATTACTTACTAAACAGTCTTCGGGCAGGTAAATAAAAAACGTGGCCCCCTTTCCTAAACTGCTTTTTGCGTTAATAAATCCCTGGTGATTATGGATAATTTTTTTGCAGGTGGCCAATCCGATACCTGTGCCGAAATACTTATCCCTGTTATGAAGTCGGGTAAACAGATCAAATATTTTTTCAGCATATTCTTGTTCAAAACCAATGCCATTGTCGGCAATGCTTATTTGTAAATAATTTTTGGCCGGAAATATTCCTCTAATAGGTATATCAACGCTGTTAACAAAGACAGAGGTAATGATAATATCCGGAGCAACATTTTCTGGCTGATATTTGATGGCGTTGCTTAGCAGGTTAATAAACAATTGCATAAACTGAAAGGCTACTACTTTTACCAATGGTAACGGCCCCACCTTTATTGATGCCTTTTTTTCTTCTACATTAATTATAAATGAATTTATCACCTCTTCAATCATAGCATTCAAATCTACAAGTTCTGCATCCTGCGATTTCAAAGTGTTTTGAGAAAAGCTGAGCAGGTCCTCTATCAAATTCTGCATTCTTGCAGAAGAAGTCATTATTTTATCAAAGTAGCCAACAACCTGTGGAGGCAAAATGTTTTTTGCGGTATCAATAATACGGCTGCTGTACGTTTGTATTTTACGCAAAGGCTCCTGAAGATCGTGGCTGGCAGCAAAGTTAAAACACTCCAATTCTCCGTTAATCCGTTCTAGTTCCAAATTTTTATATTCCAGCAAGGTAGTTTTTCTTTGCAGTTCCAGTTGTGTATTTTTCTGCACCGAAATATCCCGTAGAAAAGCAATGAATGCAGGGCTGCCACCTTGTTTAGTTTGCGAAATAGTAATAGAAATAAAAAACTCTTCACCGCTTTTGTTGCAGGCACTAAGCTCCAGTGTTTTATTAAGAATATGTGAGTCGCCAGTAGTTAAAAATCTTTTCATCCCCTTTTCATGTGCTTCCCGGTATCTTAAAGGAATTATAATGCCTGAAAGGGGTTTGCCTGCAACCTCATCGGGGGTCCATCCAAAAATTTCTGTTGTCTTGGGGTTCCATAAGATAATTTCGCTGTTGGTATTAATTACAATTACAGCATCGGGTGCGTTATTGATCAGTTGTTTAAAATTTTGTTCTTTTTCCTGTAAGTCTATATTAAGCAGGTATTCTTTAGTTACATCCTGGCAGGAACCATTTAATTGTATAGGCTTGCGATTTACATCTGTAATAACTTCCCCTTTGCCTTTTAACATTTTTGTAGTACCGTCGGGATTTACAATTTGTAAAAAATAATCAGCAGCATTTAATGTTTGTAAAGATTGTTGTATTTCGTTCCTTCTTGTTTCCCTGTCATCAGGATGCACCAATGACATAAACCGGTCAAAATTTATCTCTTCGCTTTGTGGTTCCAATCCATATATTCGGTACATTTCATCCGACCATAAAATTTTATTATCCGGTATATTCCAGCTCCAGTTGCCTATATGTGTAAGTGCTTGAGCCTGGTTATGCAGTGCTTCGCTATGCCGCAGGCGCTCCAGTAATTTATAATTTTTGGTAATATCCATTATGGTACCTTTCATATTAATGGGTATACCAGCTTCAAATTGAACAATACCCCTTGACCATATTCTTTTTTCTATATTATCTTTTGTGTAAGTGTATTCGCATTCATACACACCATCTTTGGTAAGTGCTTTATCAAGGGCTAATTTTAATGCCTCCCTGTCGGAAGGGTGCACATGTTCCATAAAAGTTTGCAGGTTGGTACGTTCTGTCATACCAAAAATTTCAAGTGCGCCAGGTGTATAAGAAGAGTTACCATTTTTCATATCCCAAAAAAAACTGCCCATTTCGGAAAGTCGTTGAGCTTCCAGTAGTTCCTGTTGCTGTAATGCCAGCTCCTGATTTATTTTATTTATTTTTTCCCGTTGAATATTATTGTAGGCATTAAAAGAGGCGGCTTCGCTTGCTGTGGTAAACCTGTCTACATCTTCCATTATGTTACTAAAAAGTAGCGGATCACTGGTAAACATTTTTAAAAATTTACGAAATACCTTTCTTCTGACGAGTGAAATAAGTGTAATGTCTTCCACTAAAATTTCTTCCCTGTCAATAATAGGTAACTGGTTGGCAATAAATTCGGCGGTAGATTTATCAATATAATTCTTCAATTTATTTGTTGCTATCAGGGAAAGTAATTCTCCAGTAGATTGTTTTCCTAAATTCACCAGTTGCTGTTCAGTATAGAAAGAAAAATATTTCAGCAGCGGGACTTCTTCTTCCCGTGAAATTTTAATTAGTTCTGTTACAAAGGCCTCTAAATGATGTTGCAATAAGAAGGCAGCATAGGCAGGCAAATACTTTAAATCAAGCTTTGCAGGGGCTCCGCCATTTACTGTTATGTCAACTTTTAATTTTTCCATCCATAATCTCTTTAGTCAGTATCTGTGGAAACCACGAAATTTTGCATAGATTGGTTTGATTTATATTTTTCCAGATCAAGTGAAAATACTTTTTTAATTACGTTAATAAGGCCGGGAAAAGTATTAGGCTTACGAATATATAAATTAGCACCAAAGGCATGCGTTTCATTAATGTCTTTGTTATGGGCAGAAGTGGAATAAATTATTACAGGCACTTCTTTAAGCCGTGCATCATTTTTTATTTCCTTCAGGCATTCTTTCCCACTTTTACCAGGCATATTTAAATCAAGAAATAAAATATCCGGTAAGGGCGAATTTTTTTCATTCAATACTTTCATCAGTTGTAAACCATCCTCAACAGTCAGCACTTGTATTGAGGTATTTATTTCAGTAATTGCTTCTTCAAAAAGTTCCCTGTCATCACTATCATCATCTGCAAGTAGTACAAATATTTTATTCTTCTTTGTAGTACTGTTTACAACAGCAACAGTTGTTAAAGAAAGGGCCTCGTTTTCCATTCTATTAAATAAACTTGAAAAAAACCGAATGGGACGAATCCTGTTTTGAGGTCGAAAAAGTTCACATACTTCCTTATTTAAAAAATACCTTAATAAACTTATTTCCATATTTTTTTATTTAATGAATTAACTTAAAAATAAAGGAATTACTATTAAAAAAAAAATCTTACCCTACCTGCCTTCCCATCATAAAGTGTTCCTGGTATTTAGCCAAAAAAGATCTTCCTGTCGGACTTTTGTCAGTTCTGCCCTTGAAAATATGCCGAATTTCCAGATTGCAAGAGTGATGCCAAATTAATAAGCAACTTCCTCGGCCACAGAGATGAATAATTTATCTATCCAACCCAAATGGCGCACAAAAAGAAACTAAATAATAATACCTGGGATGTTTTTTTAGAAATATTGAGGCTCTTGGAATTAATTACCATTCCGGTATTTTTTTGTTTAATAATTTTTATACATTTCTGGTTGGGGTACCAATAATAAAAAGACACTCGACTGAGTATGCGCCTGATGAATTATAGATTATTTTGAAGATTTGTAAATATTTTAATCAAGAGGCAACCCTTTGAAAAAAATGGCCGATAACACTGTTTACTTCCATAGTTATAAATGATTTCTGCCACTGTAGTTACCAAAGTACTTATACCATTAAAAAAATAGAGAATTTCATTTTTTAAATTAAATCAATTTTTTATGCAAAAGATTACACTTAACAACAGCCCCCGGTTTTTAAAAATGCACTACCTGTTTATACTTGCATTATTAATAACAATACAGGCTTGTAAAAAAAACGATCATCCGTTAAAAGATTTTCACCAGGTAAATCTTGTGGCCAATACAACAGGGTATGGTGCCGCAATTGTTGATAATACTTTAACAAATGCGTGGGGGATTGCCTTTGGCCCATCAGGCATAGCATGGGTTAATGCCAATGGCAGCGGTTTAAGCGAATTGTATAATAGTGCGGGCAGTGCGGTAAGGCCCGGCGTAACTATTCCTGCGCCCGAATCAAATACCGGGGGCTCGCCAACCGGTATTGTATTTAATGGCACTACAGATTTTTTATTAGCCAACGGCAAGCCTGCCCTTTTCATATTCGTGGGTGAAGATGGTATTATTTCGGGATGGAACGGCGGTAATGGTGCTGCAATCGTTAAAAATGATTTTCCCAATGCTATTTATAAAGGTGTTGCACTGGCAAATGATGGCGGGTCCAACTTTTTGTATACGGCTAATTTTAAGGAACGTAAAATTGATGTGTACGATAAAAACTGGAATGAAGTAACCAAACCATTTGCAGATCCAAATATTCCTGCCAATTATTCGCCTTTTAATATTCAGAATATTGACAATAAACTCTACGTAATGTATGCAAAGAAAGTGGGTGATGCTACAGATGAAACAGCGGGCCCTGGTAATGGATATGTGGATGTTTACAATCCTGATGGTACTTTGATAATGAGGTTTGCTTCGGGTGGTGCGCTTAATGCTCCATGGGGCATTACAAAGGCACCGGCTAACTTTTTTGATCAGGAAAATAAAATGGATGCCAACGCAATATTGGTAGGTAACTTTGGAGATGGCCGAATCAATGTTTATGCTGTTAATGGTAAGTTCCTTGGTGCGTTAAAATCGCATGGAGCACCTATTGTTATCCCGGGATTATGGGGTATCTCTTTTGCACCCGCTACTGCTACAACAGTAGACCCTGGATGGTTATTTTTTGCTGCCGGTCCCAATGATGAAGAAGACGGTTTGTTTGGTTATATCGAAAAATAAATGTGTGCGAAGTTTGGAAAAAAAAGGCAGGTATTAATACCGGCCTTTTTTTACGCCCTATAGGCGTGAAGAAAGTAATGACAAATTTAGACAATCATTTGACTTGAATAAACACTGACTGATGTGAAGAAAGCCTGCCAATAACATCGGTTTGAAAATATGGCGGCTGAAATGCTTTTATGAAACATTTGTGCTAAATTCATACTTGAAATTCTAATAAACTTCAGTGCTAAATCTGCCAAACCCCAAAACGGAAATACTTATTCAATGGAGACTTTTTAAATAAGAAACCACTTAATCTATGATTTTTATTACCCAATTAATTTACATACTGGAAGGGCAAGAAAATATTTTTAATCAATTTGAAGACATTGCTATTCCTACTATTTTAAAATACAACGGAAAACTTTTGCTTCGTGTGAGACCGGATGATAAAGCCTTTGTAGAAGCCAGTGTAGAAAAACCTTATGAGATTCATTTGGTAGAATTTACCACAGAAAGCGACTTCGACAATTTTATGCAAGATGAAGAACGAAAAAAGTTTTTACATTTAAAAGAACGATCCATAAAATCTGTTTTACTAATTAAGGGAATAAAGTTATGATGAGCTGCACCAATGACACAGAAACAATCGAAAACTGCATCCGGGCAAACAACCACCATACCTGATTCAACGCTTTGCTATTTCTCCAGGTTCTATGCCGTTAGTTACGCTTTTAATTGACCTGCCTTTTTAGGCAAGGATAAAAAGATTATAAAATTATAGACTTTAACCCTAAAAAAAAGAGGTTTAAAGCCTGGGTAAATTAAATCTTTTGTGACCCCTGAAGGACGGTTCAGCTAAATTAAAAGGTCTCATCATTCACAACCTGTCATTCATTCCCCTGCTGATAGTTCAGTATCTTTTTTTTAATGATCTCAGAAATGTTGATAGCACGCTTTTTGGCAAGGCTGGCTTTTTCTCCTACAAATAATTCATCTACACTACAAACAAACAATTGGTTCCATTGATTAAAATGTGCAACATTTAAAGGGGTAATATTATGGAGGTGTTGATGTAAATTCATCGGGTTACCATCGTACCTTCCAGTAAATAAAATAATGTTTTCTAAAAAATCACACATTGTTTGCAAATGCGTTTCTCCATTAACTTTCACAATTTCCTTAAAGATATATCCAAGCTGTTTATCGGCTTTTATTTTTTCGTAAAAAACATTTACGAGCAATTCAATATCGGCTCTGGTTTCAATATCTTTTTTCATTTAATTATAAATGAGGTGATAAAGATGCATCAATGGCTGCCAGCACTTCTTCACTACAGCTATCCTGTATCAGCGGAAAAAGTTCCCGCTCTTCTTTGCGTATATGTATTTCCAGTGCTTTACCAAGTTCATCCAAATGTGCTGACAGATCGGGATGATTGGTTATAGATTTGAAAGCTGCATGCAGCTCCTGGTGTTGCCGAAAGATTGTTTGCACCAATAAATCAAGTGCCCCATTAATGCCTGTTACTAATTGCAATACCTTCTCTTCTTCTTCAAAATGTTTTATCAGTTCTCCTTTATAAAATTTTAAAGCATACGTAGATTTGCCTGCAATACTTGCTGGCAGGCCGTTGTAAGCTGGTGCATTTTTTTGCAGCAACCGTGCTAATATCAATGCGCCGTGGTGTTCTCTTGATAAATGTGCAAGCGATGGGTGCCTTTTCATAATTATAAATCTTTAGTGTTGAATTTACGTGCGGCATACCATACCGGCAATACTATCCATAAAAGTAAGGTCACAAACGAAAATACTATTCCGGTGTAAGTACCAAAAAAATCTTTAAAAACTGCGCCGGTATAACCCATCATGGCCGATACATCTAACTGCAATAAAATTAATATCCGGCTTAGATCAATGGGGTTACATGCACTTACAGCAATCATTGGTTTTTCCATCGGGTAATCTGCAAACTGAAATAAAAGGAATAAAACAAACCCATCAAACAATAATGAAAAATATAACCAGAGCATGATTGCAGCACCAATACCTTTTGCTTTATCCCTTGTTTTTACAGTAGCCAGCATGGCTATTGCCACAAAAATAATACTTAGCAATATGCCAACTCCTATCATGGTAAATCCAATTATATTAGCCTGGTAAATTAAAACGGGTATGCCCGCCCCAATAAAAAAAGCAATAGAAAGAGAAGTAGCTAAGCCGGTAAACAAACTTAGCCAGATCGTTTTTCTTTTTAAGGGCTGGCTCACCAACAACTCAATAAACTCGGCGCTGTTATAGACATAAATGGTAGCAAAAATTATACTCACTAATGGCACCACAATCAGAATGATATTTAGTAAGCTCAGCAAACCTTTGCTGCTGTTATCTTCCAGGGCGAAAACGCTAAACGATGCTGCCAGCAAAAACAAGGTATATACCAATACAATCCTGTTGCGGAGTATATCGGTAATAACATATTTTATAATTTTCTTCATGCTCTTTAAAATTTCCTCTCTTTTGAAGAGAGGTTGGGGGTGAGGCCTGTCATCACCGATGCAATGGCTTTTGAAAGTTTGTCTTCGCCGGTATCGTGCCTTAATGCTTCAATGGTTTTATTAAACAGCAATTTACCTTCCTGCATATAAATAATTCTTGTCACCAGGTCGTCTAATTCGCTTAACACATGCGAAGTAATTAAAACGAGTTTGCCCTTTTCTTTTTCTGCAATAATTTTTTCTTTTAGTGACTCAGCCGCTACCGGATCAAGCCCTGCTGTTGGTTCATCCAGGATAAGCACCGCAGGGTCAAACAAAAAAGCCAGTGCTGCACTTACCTTTTGCCTGGTACCGCCGGATAAGGTCCGCATTCTTTTATTAAGCAAATTGTGCAGCGAAAATGCTTTGATCAAATCTTCATCAAGGGCAGTTTTTTTATTCCTGATATCCTTCATCATGTCCAGCACCTGGCCAATGGTCATGTTATCGGGGTAGCGGCCAATCTGCGGCATGTAACCAATTCCATCCCGGTATTTCCAGTGGTGCAAAATGTTTTTATCCTTAAATGTAATAAAGCCGCTATCGGGCACAACCATGCCAAGTATACATTTTATAAACGTTGTTTTACCGCTGCCGTTAGGGCCAATCAAAGCAATACACTCTCCTTTGTTGCAGGTGGTAGACACATCATCCAGCGCTTTTAATTTACCAAATTGCTTGGTTACATTGCTTGCAATAATCATAGTGTTTATTTATGAGCCGGGCTTTTGTACTACTATTAAACTTCATTGGCGTCGCACTCTTGTACATTTGGTTTTTTACTGAACCCTTTAAACCAACGCTTTCATGCACAATAGGTTGCTATGTTTTTAGAGAGTTTACACCTTTTTAAAAGGTGTAAACTCTCTCTTCAAAAAGCTTTCTTCATCAATGGCGCAATATCTTTTAAATTTTCCGGCGTAAGGCTCGGCAAAATTTTTTCTGTTTTATCCAGCAGCGATGTAATAAAACTTCTAAACAAAATCATGGCCGGAGGATACTTTTCTACTATCATACTGTACATACTTACCGGCCGGTAAGGGATATCTCCCACCTTATCTTTGTTAAGGTCATAGCCTTCATATTTATCCCAGTAATTATTATTAAACCTGTTCAGCACTAATGAGCCATTTGTGCCCACATCAAAAGTATTGCCGATAAAATTATTTCGTTCCAGCACTACATCCATGCAACTGGCCTGAATTTTTAATGCCCATCCATTGTTTTCAAAAGTATTATGCTTCATTAAAATTCTGTTGGCGCCTTCCATATAAATAGCGCTGGTATTTTTTGCAAAATAATTGCCCTCCATATCGCCATCTGATATTTCTTTCAACAGTATTCCATGCGATGCATCACCCCAGTTCTCTTCAAAATAATTGCTGAACATTTTTATGCGGTTACTAAACATTACCGATACGCCGGAACCATTGCTACTAAAAATATTGCTCACATACATATCATCATTGCTAAACATAAAATGCAATCCATAGCGAATATTGCTGGTGGAAGTATTGCGCCAGATGATAGAGTTTTTTACAAACTCAAAATAAATTCCATCCCGGTGGCCGGTAATTTTGTTATTGATGATCCTCATGCTGTCGCTTTTCCAGCAATGAATGCCGTTGCCGCTTTGTTGCTCCTCTTTACTGCTGGCAGTAAGCTGGTTATTTTCGATGGTGCAGTTGAGGCCATTTTGTGTGTAGATACCAAAAAAAGTATCTTCCAGAATATTATTTTTTATAACCACATCCCTGGCGTCATAAATTTTTAT
>JANYFT010000090.1 GCA_025359625.1 Ferruginibacter sp. | reverse complement strand
CCTGTAAATAATCTACAATTTGCTGGTATCGCTCTTCTGCTTTTGGCAACTAGATTATTTCGTAAGCCATTTATTATACTTTTTCATTACTTCATCATGGGGCTTGCCTTTTCCCTTTACAGATTGTTTTATAGCTTCCTCCACATCTTGCTGAACAGTTGATGGTAACTCATCCCAAAGATCAATCTGGCTATCTGCTTCCAGCAGGGCATGCACCATTTTCACTACACGTTCATCGGCAGTCTCAATATACTTTTTTACATTTTTTCGTAAAATTGTTACGTTGGCCATAGCTAAAGATTGTAATTAAAATTACGAAATATTTATTTATATAGCATTGAGTAATTGCCAAACGAGATATTTATGAATACAGAACATTCATGTGAGTGTAGTTGGCAAAACTTTTAAAACAGCATAAAAAATCAGCACAAATCAGGTAAGTAATTATCTGGTTTGTGCTGATCACTGAATAAAAATAATACACTATTCAAAATGCTCTGGCCGCATCATCGGGAAAAACAATACATCTTGTATGGAATGTTGGTTGGTTAACAACATGGCTATCCTGTCTATACCAAAACCAATACCACTGGTTGGCGGCATGCCATATTCCAAAGCACGTAAAAAATCATGGTCAATAAACATCGCTTCATCATCGCCACGTTCCATTAGTTTGGTCTGTTGTTCAAAGCGTTCCCTTTGTTCTATCGGATCGTTCAGCTCACTGTAGGCGTTGGCAATTTCCTTGCCGTTGCACATTAACTCAAAACGCTCTACCAGGGCGGGTTTGCTGCGGTGCTTTTTGGTAAGCGGGCTCATCTCAACCGGGTAATCGGTAATAAAGGTGGGTTGTATATAATTGCCTTCGCATTTGCTGCCAAATATTTCATCAATCAGTTTGCCCTTGCCCCATTTTTCATTAGCGTGAATCTTTAATTCCATGCATACATTTCTTATGCCAGCCTCATCCATTTCACTGATATCAAAGCCGGTAAATTCTTTAATGGAATCGTACATGGTAACCCTTTTGTAAGGGGCTTTAAAATCAATTTCTTTATCACCTGCCAATACTTTCGAATTGCCATTGGTTACCAGTGCAGCTCTCTCCAATAACTGTTCAGTTGTTTCCATCATCCACTCATAATCTTTATAAGCTACGTAAAATTCCAATACGGTAAATTCAGGATTGTGTGTGCGGTCCATTCCTTCATTGCGAAAGTTACGGCTGAACTCATACACCCATTCAAAGCCTCCTACTATCAATCTTTTTAAATATAACTCGTTGGCAATACGCATGTACATAGGCACATCCAATGCGTTATGGTGTGTGGTAAACGGCCTTGCTGCTGCACCGCCCGGAATACTTTGTAACACAGGAGTATCCACTTCAAGGGCGCCACGTTCATTTAAAAATTCACGGATGGCATTCATCATTTTAGTTCGCTTGATGAAAGTTTCTTTCACACCAGGGTTCACTATCAGGTCTGCATAACGTTGCCGGTAACGAAACTCCGGATCGGTTACTTCATCAAATGCTTCACCATCTTTTTCTTTTACAATGGGCAACGGGCGCAACGATTTGGTAAGTATCGTAAACTCTTTTACATGTATGGAAGTCTCGCCGGTTTTTGTAGTGAACACATATCCTTTGATACCGATGATATCACCAATATCGATCAATTTTTTCCAAACGGTTTGATACATGGCCTTGTCTTCGCCGGGGCAAATATCATCCTGCTTAATATAAAACTGAATTTTTCCTACGGCATCCTGCAGTACTGCAAAGTTGGCCTTGCCCATATCCCGTACACTCATAATTCTGCCGGCAATACACACATCTGCAAACTGCTCCTTATTTTCTTCCCCTTTAAAATTTTCTTTTATAAAAACAGAGGTTGTATTTACTGGATACAAGGCGGCAGGATATGCATCAATACCTAAGCTTGTTAATGTTGCTAACTTTTCTCTTCTTATAATTTCCTGTTCTGATAAATGTTGTGTGCTCATGTATAAAAAGTTATTGTATATTTTTGCGAAGATACCGCTTGGAAGTGATTTGCAGGTTAGCGGTAGTTTTTATAATTATTTGGCAAGAAACTTGCCTTCAAATTATTTAAATAATAAACTATGAAAAAACTTTTAGGGCTACTACTGATTACAGGATTATTTGCAAGTTGCGATGTATTGCAGCAATTGCCCCAGGCAGCAGGAGCAGGTGGAGGTATTACAGAAGCAGAAGCAGGCCAGGGCATAAAAGAAGCCTTAAGCCAGGGATTGGTAAAAGCAGTACTGCAATTAAACAGGGAAGATGGTTTTTTTAAAGATGAGTTGTATAAAGTTTTATTGCCGCCCGATGCAAAAAAAATAGAAAATGCACTGCGTACTGTTGGATTAGGCAGTATGGTGGATAAAGCTATTTTGCAAATTAACCGGGGTGCCGAAGATGCGGCAGGATATGCCAAACCAATTTTTGTGAACGCTATTAAAAATATGAACCTAAGTGATGCCATTGGTTTGATAAGAAATGGAGATACAAGTGCCACTCATTTCTTCAGGGAAAAAACTACCGCTCAATTAATGAAAGCTTTTGCGCCGGTTATACAATCATCGCTTGATAAAGTGGAGGCTACCAAATACTATGGGGACATTGTAAACAAGTACAATAATTTCCCCACTACATTTACAAAAATAAATCCCGACCTGGCAACCTATGTTACTGCAAAAACAACCAATGCTTTATTTGACCAGGTAGCGCTGGAAGAAAAAAACATTCGGACTAATTTTGCGGCAAGAACAACTGATATTTTAAAGAGAGTTTTTGGTGGACAAATAAAATAATACTCATCAGGAAATTAAATGCCGTTTGTATTTATTAAATATCACTTTTCAATCTTATTTTAATAGTCAATGCAGAATAGATGACTGAATCGGAATCACTTTTTTTTGTCAGGTAAATGTTGTGTACCTATTGTAACACTAAAGGCTTTCATTACTATTTTTGTAGAGTGCGATACTAAATTTTAGTTAGCAATGATTAACCTTCAATAACAGATCCATACTCAATAGTGAGCTTACTCTTATTCACAGGATACTTTAATATTTACTTCCAACAGGACTGTAATACCCCATACTATTCAAATTAACATGGTATTTTGATTCCAGTTTAGATTTGATAATTATTCCAATCAAATCGGTTGCAGCATTCCACTTTTCATTTTTTCTGGCCACCCATTTATAATTTTGAGTACTATAAGGTTCAGGTAGTAAGGAAATCATAAACCTGCTATCAGTAAGCAATAAAGGTGCAAGTTGCTTTTTCTTTTCCTGGTTAAGTAATTGATTATATAGATCATTGTATAGTTTAGGGTTCCATGAAGTTGTTGTTGAAGAAAAAATAGTTTGCCCATTCTTTTTTTCATGCAACAAAAAATAGGTCATTAAATGATCATTAGCTGGAGTAAGGTAACTACCATAACCGGGACTGGTTAAATTTACTGTATCATGCTGGGCAAAACCATATATATGTTGGAGCAAAATTATTAAGGTCATAATTACATATTTCATACAATAAATTTAAAATTTATCACATCTGCATTATGCAATCTTTTCAAACAACGGGCATTTGTTTTCTTTTGCCGGCAGTTTTTTTTCATTGCTGCGGACCAGTTCAATAATGTTGTACGATTTGGTGTGGCAAAAAGGACAGGCATGTACGTCGCCTGCAGAATCAACATATACGCTCCTGCTTCCTGAAAAACAGCCGACTCTTCTTTGATGATAGCCATGATATAACATGGTTGGATAATTACTGTAAGCGGGTGAGTGATTGATGCGTTTAAATGTATATTCCAAATCGGTTATATGCCGTTCATCAAGCAATACGTCTTTGCCTTCGTAATGCCCCACTTTCCTTGGCTCCAGCACCTGCACAAACTGCACACCCAACCGCTTTGCGAAATGCATATATGGCATTAAATGGTCGCCATCAATAAACTGTTTGGTAGCACATACACTAATAGAAGTAACCATGCCTGCCTGCCGTGCTGCCGCAATTGCATTTACCGCCATATCAAAAGAACCTGTGTTTCCACGAAACATGTTGTGCAACTCAGGGATATGATGATCGATACTTACCACCACGCCTTTGCAACCAGCCTCCTTTAGTAATTTAGCATTTTCAATAGTAAAATTAAACCCAGAAGTAAGTACCCAGCATTCACTTTTTTTGCTGGTATATTTTATTAATGGTAATAAATCTTTAAAGCGCACCATTGGTTCGCCACCGCTAAAATGAAACTGCAGCACGCCTTCCTTCTGGTACAAGTCTACCACTTTAAACAGATCCTCTTTGGTAAAAGACTCTTTCTGGTTAAGGTTATCCCATTCAAAACAATGTTCGCATCGCATGGGGCATTTTCGGGTAATCGCTAAGAAAACAAAAGATAGTTTTTCTGTTACTGTAAGCGGGGAGGCATGACGGCGCAGTTCACTTTTAATAAGATAATCATAAGCCTTAGATGGCCATCCCGGTGTATACTGATTAAAATAATATTTGCCATCGATCTTATACATCTTTTTTAAATCGCCACCCCAGACATTGTTCCTCAGATTGACCATGGTTTTAAAAGTGGCCCACACTTTAGCCGGTTGTTTTAAAATAATACAGGCAAAATAAAAGATACGAAGTTTTATAAGCATCCAGGTAAAACTCTTTTCGATTCTGCCCGGCTGACATGAATTTTTTGTTTGTTTGCTGCTGATCGTCTTAGCAGTTTTTTTTGTTTTTACAACAGGTATTTGTTGTAGCGTAATGGCGGTTTGCATGATGCGATGATTGAGAATTTGAATAATCTTATTTTACGAAAGGACTAAAATATATTAATTGGATTTGGCCAGGGCCTTCATATTTTCGACAGTCATTTTTTTATAGAATTGCATGCCAAACTTCGGGAATGCATTTGGCTTTTTAAACTGGTTCAAAAAAATAATATCAGGCTTATTTTTAAAATCCCTTACGTGCTCATAATATCCTTTGCTGTGCAAAATATATGTTCGTGTTTTTAAATCATCCGTTAATGGGTTGGCATTATAAACAAGGGTTGCAATATTGCCAATATCAGGTTGTGCCAAATAAACAGCATCTTCATTTTGCAGATCAGGCAATATATTTTTACCCAATTCATCTGTTGCTTTTGTTGGAGTAATTTTTTGAACAATAAATGTATTTTCAGCAGAATAATCCAAAGCGGCATAATCAATTTCCCAAAACATAAAACCACTGGATAATTTTATTTCTGTAAAAGGTTCTGTAGTTTCAGGCAATTCAATTGGTATTACAATGTTTCTTGTGGCCAAAGGCCCGATGGTGGTTACATCATTAATTTTTTTCCAGCCACTATTTGTTTTTACCGAAACTTCCAACGGTATTTGTTGCTCTTTGGTCCATTTTAATAATTCGGCAACAGGCTTCTGTTGTTGTTGTTTTATGTAAGTGCCATAATAATTGCCAAACCCTTTTGCAAGTTCACCATACAATAAATCAAGAAAATAGGAATTTTTTAAACTCAGCATTAGCTTGCCTTTTTTTGCTGCAACTGGTTTATTGAATTTCATCACTACCTCATTCGTTGCATTGGCTGCTGTTGTATCATCCATATACAACAAGGTATTATCTCCAGCTTTCAGCACTGAAGCTGTAACATCCTTTTTTTCATTTAACCTTGCATATATGGGTGATAGCGGAGCAGATATAGTGTATAAATTCCCGGATTCATCAGCTAAAACTTTACTGTTTTTATCATGCGTAATCACCCAAAGTTCTGCCATATCTGTGTACTGGTGTTCGTGCAATTCATTGCTTATTTTTACCTGTAGGGAACCGTCGGTTAATGGTTTCATTTTAAGCGGCATATAATCATGCCTCGCTAACTGCGGGTAGATAGCCCCACCATAAATTTCGCCTTGTAAGGCAAACTGATCGCCGGTATAAGCACTCACAAAAGGGCATGAACTTTTTGTTGCTGCAATAATTATGGTTACTATTGCAAGTGCACCAATAGTATAACCAAGTGCTCCAATAACATAACTATTTGTGGTGCGTTTTTTATCTTTTTCAATTACTTCTATTTTTTGGATCTTGTCCAACTGAAGTTTATAATGCCCAGGTGCCGCAGCATTATCGGGCTGTATATAAAAATGCACTTCGTTAAGAACTTGCAAGTCCATATTATTGTCTTTGCGGTATTTCATTTTTCCATTGCGCCCGTTTACCAAATGCAAATGGTGATAGAATGGTAGTGTATCTAATATGCAATCCATTGTTTTTTGATCAGCGTTCAGGATTGCATTTTTCATATAGAAAGATTCACTTCCGTTTCGTAAAATAAAATACCTTTCAGTAAGCCTGAGGCTATCAACTGTTGCAGCCCTTTCGGTTAAAATATCTATAGGAATCGGGCTGGCTTTGTAATAATTATGGCAGGCATTAAGCAACAGGATTGCTGCAAATGCAATCGACAGGGCGCTGGTTGTTTTTGAGTGAAGGAACATACAAAAGTATTTAAATGTTAAATGAATAATTCAATAATTCGCAGGGGTGAATAGTAATAAACAAAATATTTGATGAATTAATTTACTATTCATTCAAGGTGAATATTTCCTTTTATCAGCGCTGCACCATACCAAATTTTTATCAGTTACAAACCGGCAATGCCGATGGATAAGAAGTGGCATATACATTTTTACTCCAGCAATTATTGCTGCCAGAACCATCCCACAAAAGATCTGCAGCCGGTAAGGGTAGCCCCGGAGGTGCTGCGGAGCCATTTTTAGTTAAGATGTTTTCTGTAATTTTTGCGCCGTCGGGGTTGGGTTCAATATCTGCAAAAGCTTCAGGAGGTAAACCTGCAAGACTGCCAATAATCAAAGTGCTTACCGTTGCAATACCCACGAAATTATTATGGCTGATGATATTTTTTTGTATGGTAGTGTTATCGGCACCAACAACCAGTATGCCCGAACCAGTTGGTACAAAAAATTCAAAGCCTCCTGCCGGAACTGAAAAATTTGCCCGGTTATTATCATGAATATAATTTTTAACTACCGAAATATTTGAAGCGGATTTCACTTTAAGGCCGGGTAGCAAAAATACCAGCAGGCCACCGGCATTATCATACGACTCGTTGAAAGAGGCTTGTACATTTGTACAATTTTCTATCTCAAATCCGCTAACATTTGCAAACGCTATATTATATCGTACATCAACATCAGTTGACTGGCCCACGTAAATTCCGGTGTCAGAACTTCCGGTGGCTGAACAATGTGAAATAACCCCATGGTGGCAAAAAACAGGGAACAATCCATACTCCTTGTTATTGATTGCTTTTACGTGATCTAAAATAAAATTATCTACGCCAGTTAACAGCACCCCATTGTCTTTAAAATTTTGTACCGTTACATTTTTTAAAACAAAGCCATTTCCTTTTGAAGTTACTTCTATACCATTTTCTTCCGTACCCGGATTTTGTATTATTATTTCTTTACCCTTTTCATTGATACCAATAAGTTGAATGCCTGCTTTATCTACATAGATGGCTTCATTGTAAGTGCCGGGTTGAATAAAAATAATAGTACCGGCATTGGCTGCATTTACAGCTGCCTGAATAGAACAGCCAGTCTTTACTACAATGTGTGGCATTCCATGAGTTGATTTTTCGGCTGATGTTAATTTGCTTTCGTCGCCTGGAAGCTCTATTGCTTTTTTACAGCTGGCAAAGCTGATTGTTATTACAGCCATCATTAAGCAGATTTTCCTGATGATAATAGTTGATGGGTTTTTTGATTGAAACTTTTTCATTTTGACCTCCGTTTTTAAATTAGTGAAAGATTTGTTGGATAGTTATTGTAATTGGGTAACCGTTATTGCCGGGTACACAACCATTTTTGATGTGGAGTCAGCGGAACATTTTGAGCCTGCTGCTTAAAATGTTAGAGAATTTTTAACCTGGATATAGGATTTTAATTGGTGAGATAAAATTATAAAATATTGTCACAATTTTTTATAATTTTTAAAACTCATATCCTGCAATAATGCTAAAATATTTGTTCTGTATTTTGCTTATATAATCTTTGAACCCACTTACATTTAGCAATCCATGCGTATAACCAAGATTAATAGAAAACCCTATAGGAAACTTATAACCAGCCAGAAGATTTACTCCCAGGTCAAAACTTTTTAATTCATCTCCGTATAAATAATTGTTGAGTTTAATGGCAGGAGATAAACCACCACCAATAAAATAATTTCCTTTTTTTGCAGGAGAGCTGTAAAGTATATTCACTGGAATTTCCAGGTAATTATAAAGTTTACCAGATCTGTAATTATACTGGTAGGACTGTGTCCCTTCTATTACACCCTTGCGAACATACAATAAGGCGGATTGAAAAGTGACATTTTTATTGATTCCGAAATCAGCATAACCTCCCGCAATCAATCCGCTTTTTGTCTGGAATTTGTAAAGAGAATTATCTGGGTACTCCAGTTTGCTTTTGGCAAATGCAACTCCTATTTTTATTCCGAATTTTATTTTACTACCGGATTGGCTGTATGCATTAATTACCGTTAGAAAAAAGGGAATAAGTAAGGCTTTCTTTTTCATGACAAATGTTTTTTAGTTATCAAAATATAAATTATTTTCTCACAAAATGAGGGAAACTAAAACCATTTAAAAATGGAGCACAATAATGTGTTGTACTATTAAATACATCTTTCTTTATCCAGCCCGCTTGCTGAATCCGAGTGTACCACTCTTTACCCAGGCTTCATAACGGGCACCTGCCTCAAAACCACCGTCAAAAGAATAGCCGATACCCGGGGAGTAGACAAACGATGTAAAGCCGTCACTTCCGGTATATATGGAAGCTCCTGCCTGTGCTTCTCCAAAAAAGCCATTCTTAAAATAATATTTAAGCCCTGCTTTTAATGGGACATAACCTTCTGAAGATTTCGATCCCGGAAACTTAAATTCACTTTTTATAAGGAAAGCTTCATAACCAGCGGACAAAGTAAAATAGAGATCTGCTCCTGCCGGCACCTCATATTTAACAGAACCTCCTATTGCTGCACCGTATACCATGCTTGCAATACCGGTTGGTACCGCTATGTCCGCACCAATATTAAATTTTTCATGCGCTGCTGATTTTGTTGCCTGCGCCACGCTGCTGAAAGTTGTTACTGCTAACACCAGCAATGCTAATAATAATTTTTTCATCACTGAAGGTTTTATGGTAACTAATGATTTTGTACAGTAAAACTACTTTTGATAAAAGCGGATTCAAAATGGCAAAATCATCTGGAAGCAACTGTTTTAGTAAATAATAATTTTCTGCCGCCGATTATTAGACGATAGCGGTAAAATTTGCTATATTTAAAATGTCGTTTTCCTGTTTAAGTATTTTTTGCAAATAATACATTGCTTTACATGCAGCAATCCCTAAAATATTTTTAATACACAAGCCATGGACAGCAACCAAACCCAGCAATTATTTTTCAACCACATTAAATCCAAATTGCCATTGCATTTATCCTTTGTGGATGAAGTGGCAGCGTTATTAAATATTAGTAATGACAGTGCTTACAGGCGCATAAGGGGGGAGAAACCTATTGGGCTGGATGAAGTACAGATGTTGTGCAACAAGTATCATATTTCACTTGACCAGTTACTGCAAATAGAAGCAAATACTGTTATTTTTTCGGGGAATAGATTCCATAACACTTTTGGACTTTATGAATACCTGCAGGATATATGCACTAACCTCGAATTATTTAAGAGGATGGAACAGCCCCACCTTTATTATCATAACAAAGATTTCCCTGTATTTCATTACATGCAATTTCCTGAATTGGCTGCCTTTAAATTTTTTTTCTGGAAACGCACGCTGATCGGTAATCCTGAATTGGCAAAGCAGCAGTTTAATGGAGAAGAACCAAATACTGAAGTGATGGAAACAGCAAAAAAAATTATCGGGCATTATGTGCAGGTACCATCTACAGAAATATGGAATGAAGAAAGTGTACACATCACCATCAGGCAAATTGAATGGTACAGGCAATCAAATATTTTTGCTAATAAACACATATTGCTTAAAGTGTATTTGCAACTGGAAGAATTATTGAACCATATAGAATTGCAGGCTGAGGCAGGGAAAAAATTTTTATACAACAAATTTGTTTCGGACGAGAGTGCCCCCTATGACATCTATATAAACGAATGCCTGATAGGTGACAATACCATTTTTGTAAAAGGGGGCGAAAGGCAGGTTACATTTTTAAACCACAACGGGCTTAATTTTATCGCCACACAGGATAAAGGTTTTTGTGATTACACTTTTAAAAACCTGCAGAATATTATGAGGAAATCAACACATATCAGTGTAGTGGGTGAAAAAGAAAGGAGTATGTTTTTCAATACACTCCGGAGTAAAATTTACGAGCACAAAAAAAACATCTGTTAAAACCTGCCACAACAAATTTACTTTCCGGCATTTAATAAATTGTTTAAATACCAGCAGGCAAACGCAATGGAATGCAAAGGCAACCTTTTGTAAGTAATTAATTTGTATTTAAAAAATCACTGGCAGCCCTTACGCCATTATTATAAAGAATTTCCTTTTCAGCCGGTTTCATTTTGCGTACCCTTGACTGGATAGATCCGTAACTGACATGAATAGTTCTGTCTTTCTCATTTTCGAGGTTGGGGTATTTTCGGTTAAGGGTTTCGATAATCAGGTTATTAAAAGCATGCACATAATCTTTTAAAGACCGTATATAAAATGGCGGAATATTATTGCTGTTTTTTTTGATTGAATCAATCTGTGCAGGACGCTCCAGTTTTATGCCAAGGGTTTGGGCATTGAAACGGACTTTATCGCATAGCAATGGGTTGCCATTATTTTCGCAGGTATCAAAAATGCTGATTGGATAATTGGCAATCATTCCACCATCTACATAATAATTTTTAAAAGAAAGGGTATCACTTTTTTCAATTTTCTGATACCGGTCATCCAGTATAACAGGCTCAAAATACAAGGGAATTCCGCCGCTGATTCTCACGGCTAATGCAATGGGCATATCAGGCGTATTTTCAAAAGAAAAAACTTCAAGCTGCTGTTTACTCAGGTTGGTGCCGGTACAATAAAAATCTTTAAACAATTTATTTTGCAGGTGAAGCTGATGTAACCGGGCAAAAGATAAATTGGCGTAACCTGTTTTGATAGCAACCAGTTGCTGCATCCAAAGTTCAAATTTTTTGCCTTTATATAATCCAAACTTTTTTCTTGCCCTTCTGTATTTTCCAATAATGCCACCTTTGCCATCGTTAAATTCTTCTACCGGTAAACTGCGCATTATACTGTCAATTTCTTTTGCGTTATATCCTACACTTACCATTGCGCCTGCAATAGCTCCTGCCGAAGTACCGGCAATTTTTTCTATTTGTTGTAAAATGTTCTTTTCTTCCAATACACTAAAAGCACCTGCATAAGCAATTCCCCGTATGCCGCCACCTTCCAGCACTAAATTTTTATAGTTGTATTTTTCCTGGGCAAAACAAATGCAGGGAACTAACATTAAAACTATAAATTTTTTCATGTGGTGAAAATAGAAAATAACGATTGCAATAAAAGTTAAATGCTGATTAAATTAAAGGAGTAAAAAAAGCATGGATTTATTCCCAAATATTATTGAGCAGTACATCAGCAGTGCAGCCGGTATCTAAAATGAATGTATAAGGTTCAGCAGGTGATATTTTCTCTAACTGGTATCTATCATCTTCTTTAAGATGATAAATTTCAACTTCATTCTTATCTACATCAATGATCAGATAATAAGGAATTTTTTGCGATTGATAAATGTAAAATTTATTATTGCGGTCTTTCATGGCTGTTGAAGGCGAAAGAACCTCTACAACAATAACTGCCGGAAAATCGAGGAAAGGCTTGGTTATATCCTTACAAACAACCACTGCATCTGGTTGCAATATTGTATCGTCTGCTACTTTAATATCTATAAAATCGTACACCTTGCAATTTTTACAACCGGTTTTTTTTATAGCATCTTTTAATTCGTATTTTATATTACTGCTCACCCATTGATGCCTTGGCGCAGGAGCCGGGCTCATAGCATAAGGGATACCTTCAATCAATTCCCAGCGGCCTTCCCAATGGCAATATTCTTCGTAAGTATAATGAGGTAATATTTTTATTGCTGATAGCATTAAAACAAATTTACAATAATTAATTTAAAGCCAGTAACACCTGCCAGGCTTCATTTACCTTACCTGCATCCAGTAATTTTTTTGCATAATAGTGTAGTTCTTTTTCCATTTCATCGGGGCTGATGGAATAATACTGGATTATGTTTTTGAGGTTGTCATCATTAAATGTTGGGTCCACCATGGGCATTTCATTTACCTTGGCTAATTGCATTAGATTATCGCCGCTAAAAATAGTGCTATTGCGAATGGAAGTTTGTAAAGCATTTATACCGATTCCAGATTTACTACTTGTTTCGTTTACTGGTACATTTTTCATTTTGTATACATTAAAAACGGGCAGTCAAAAAAATTTGGCTACAGGCAATTACTTCTTTAAATTCAAAATGCTTAAGTCACTATCTTCCTTCACAATCGTGTTGGTAAGCTTACCCAATCCATCTATTTCCATTTCTACTACATCACCTTCTTTTAACCATTGTTCTAAATAGTTGGGATCATTTAATTTACCGGTACCATTCAATTCTAAAAAGCAACCTGTGCCAACAGTGCCACTGCCAATAACATCACCGGCAAATAATTGCACCCCGTAACTGCTACGTTCAATAATTTCAGCAAAAGTCCAGGTCATATCACTCAAATTTCCCTGGCTTACGGGTATGCCATTTACAGAACATCTCATCCCTAAGTTCCAGGCTTTGCCGGTATGGTTTTCCTGGCAGGGAACCTCGTATTCTTCCAGTTCATCCAGCGTTACTAACATCGGGCCAATAACAGTTGCAAAATCTTTTCCTTTTGCTGGCCCAAGGTTCAATAACATTTCTTCCATTTGCAGGGTTCTTGCACTCATATCATTCATTATCATTAAACCCCCAATATATTGGTCTGCTTCAGCAGCAATAATATTTTTGGCTGGTCTACAAATTACGATAGCTGCCTCCAGTTCAAAATCCAATTTTTCAAAATGATCAGGCATGCATACAATATTGCCGGGGCCCTGTATGCTGTTATGATTGGTAAAATAAAAAATGGGGTATTGATCAAATTCGGGAATCATCTCTACTTTTCGGTTACGCCTTGCCGTGGCCACATGTTGCCTAAACGCATAAGCATCCCTGCAACTGGCAGGATAAGGTATTGGTGCCAGCAGGAAATTATCTTCCATTGCAATGCCAAATACATTCCCTTTTAAACCACTTTTAATTCTTTGTTCCGCATTTTGTGCCACGGGAAAATAATCATCCCAATAATTTAAAAACATAGCCATACTTGGGGGCAGCTCAGGATGAATGGCATCCATATCATACAACATGCCGCTTATACACATTGCCAAATGATCATGACCGTCTTTTAAATAAGTTACTAACTTCATGTATTATAAATTAATTACGAAAATAGCTATAAAATATTGATGCAGGGCACAAAGGAAGTATAGCTTTTTTGCGAAGTTTAATTAATTTTACCCCATAATATAGCAGTATGAAATTCGAAAAAATTCATAATAAAGGACAGGCAAAGCTATTCAAAAACGAATATGTTGAATACCTTACTAAAACGCACCCTTTAGTAGTATGGGGAATATATTTGCCTATTATTATTTTTATGGTTTATTATAGCAGTGAAGTAATAAATGTTGAGATGGGGCCAATTGCAATTGTTTTTTTTTCAGGCATTTTTTTCTGGACTTTTTTTGAATATATGCTACACCGTTTTGGCTTTCATTTTATTGCTGAAAGTGAAAGGGCTATGAAAATTGTTTACATAATACATGGTAATCACCACGAATATCCGAGGGATAAGGAGCGTTTATTTATGCCGCCAGTGCCAAGTCTTATTCTTTCTTCCGTTATATTTAGTACGATGTATTTTATTGCAAAATGGTTTGGGGTAAGCGAAAATGTATTTGCTTTTTTTCCCGGCTTTATGTTGGGATACCTGATGTATGGCACCATGCATTACGCCATACATGCCTGGAACCCGCCTTACAAATGGATGAAACCGCTATGGCGTAACCATCACCTGCACCATTATAAAAATGAACACCGGGGATTTGGTGTAAGTACCACTTTGTGGGACAGGGTATTTGGCACCATGTTCGATCTGAAAAAAGAAAAAGAAGATAAAGGGCGGGTAAAAAACCTGCTATTTGTATCCCGTCCGTCAAAATCAAAAGAGCCGGCAACCTAATTACCATTTTTCCTCTTCTGAAAAATTATCATCCTGTTGGCTAAACTGCTGGCGGCTTTTTATTTTTTGCTGTTGCCTTTCCATAATTAATGCAGCAATTATTTTTCCTGCATCTTCATTGGGATTGTCTTTTAGTACCTGCCTTAGCTTTGCTTCATTTACATCTATCCGGTAAAGTATTTGCACCAAATGATTAAAATCGGTTTTTATCAGTTCGTTCATTTTGTTGGATAAATAATTTTCAGCGTCCTGTATTTTGTTTACGGTACCAGGTAAATGAAATGTTTGTTGCAGGTAATATTGTAATTCTTTATGCATTGCATACTGTTTTAAATTACGTTAACTGGTGGATTGATGTTTCTCCGATACGCCCAGTCCAAATAATGCAAAATCATATTTTACGGGGTCATCTTTATCTAAAGTTCGTAAATATGCTGTTAACTCCACTGCCGCATTCCAGTCGGTTTGGCTACGGTGCAATAAATTAAATCTTTTAGATACCCTTGCAACATGTACATCAATAGGGCAAATAAGCTGCGCTGGGGAAATATTTTTCCAGATGCCAAAATCAACTCCATTCTTATCGTTACGTACCATCCATCGTAAAAACATATTTAACCTTTTGCAGGATGAATTTTTTTCAGGTGATGCGATATGTTTTTTTGTTCTTTCCGGAATATCCGGCAGTGAAAAAAAATAAGTATAAAATCCTTTTAACCCGTTTTCAATGGTTTCATCTTTTTTATTCATCCCTTTTGTAAAAGCAATTTCTAATGAATCGTGTTGTGAATAATGAAAGTTAAAAAATTCAACAAAGTAAAGCAGGTCTGTCGCATTAAAAGTCCTATGCTTAAAACCTTCCAGTCTTTTTAGTGCGCTGCTGTTGTGCTGCAAACAAAAATCATGCGGCGCATTGTCCATCAGTTGCAATAACTCTTTACTTTTATTGATAATGGTAGTGCGGTTACCCCAGGAAAATATTGCGGCAAAAAATCCGGCGATCTCAATGTCTTGTTTTTTAGAAAATAGATGTGGAATTGAAACAGGATCATCTTTTATAAAAGTAAATTGATTGTAAAGATTTACTTTTTCGTCTAATTGATATTTGAGATTTTTTTCCACTTTGTGTTTCAGTTTATTGGAGCCGGTCTGTCCTTTTTAAACAAGGCGGCAATGGCAATAATTACCCAAATAATATTTACAATCATAGAAGGAAAGGCCTGATGAATATAGGTATTGATGGTAAAGAAAATGCCGCCAAGTAAATTGCTTAGGATGTAAATTGTTGAAGTACTTTTTAGCTTTCCATTAATATTAAAGAAGTAAGCACCTACAATCAGAACAGCACCAACCCATCCCATGATTTCAATTAAATAATTCATGGTATTATCCTATTGCATTATTCAAATCTTCTATAAGGTCATCCGCATCTTCAATGCCTACGCTTAAACGTATAAGCCCTTCGCTAAGCCCGTTCTTAATTCTGTCTTCTTTCGGAATGCTGGCATGTGTCATACTTGCAGGATGGTTGATCAATGATTCCACGCCACCCAAACTTTCGGCGAGTGAAAAAAGATGGGTTGATGATAAAACCCTTCTTACTTCATTGTCCCTTTCGTCTTTCAATTCAAAACTGATCATACCACCAAAGTCACGCATTTGTTTTTTTGCAATGGCATAGCCAGCACTGTCTTCAAACCCCGGCCAGTAAACGGTAGCCACTTTAGGATGTTTGCGCAGCCAGTGTGCAATTTTTTCGCCATTGGCGCAATGTTGTTTCATGCGTACATGAAGGGTTTTTATCCCCCTCAATACTAAAAAACAATCCATCGGGCCAGGAACTGCACCGCAACTTTTTTGTATAAAATATAACTTTTCTCTCAGGCCTGCATCGTCCATCATCAAACACCCTTGTATCACATCACTGTGCCCTCCTAAATATTTGGTGGCACTATGCATCACAATATCGGCGCCCAAATCCAGGGGGTTTTGCAGGTACGGTGATGCGAAAGTGTTATCTACACAAAGTAATGCATTGGCTGATTTTGCAATGCCGGCAATGGCTTCAATATCGGTAATGTTCATTAACGGATTGGTGGGTGTTTCTACCCAAATTAATTTTGTGCTGGCAGTTACAGCGGCCTGCACATTAGCTGGATTGGTTGTATCAACATAAATAAATTTTATATTATAGCGTTCCCACACTTTAGTAAATAACCGGTAGCTGCCACCATACATATCGCTGGCTGCAATTACTTCATCGCCGGGGTTTAATAGTTTCATCACACTATCTGTGGCTGCTACACCACTGCTAAAAGCTAAACCATATTTTGCATTTTCAATGATGGCATAGGCATCTTCCAAAGCTTTACGGGTAGGGTTTTGACTTCGGGCATACTCGTAGCCTTTATTTACGCCGGGTGCTTCTTGTACATAAGTAGAGGTTTGATAAATAGGCGTCATGATTGCTCCCGTACTGGGGTCAGGTGTTGCACCGGCATGAATTATTTTTGTAGCAAGTTTCATTGTATAACGATTGGTGATTGATAGTTTAAAATGCAAAGTAACGTCATTTAGCTCCTATCAAAAGTTTTAAAGCTATAAACAAAAGCAGTATGAGTAATGGAATAAATATTTCTGCACCTCATTGCAGTGGCACTGTTTTTCTTCGGTTAAAAACCAGGATCAGGAGTTATTATTTGCGCAGCACATAAATAACGCCAATCAAAATTATTACTTTCGTGTGCTGCCTTGGGTGTTATCTTTTTATTGAGTGCTGTAGTTTTTAATATCCCATTATTTACGAGTTTTCTTTTTGCTTCGTGCATATAATCTTGCAGGATCTCATTCTGCATCCATTGTAATTGAGGTGGTTCGTATCCCACCTTATCCTTTCGCCACACTATTTCATCAGGTAGTTTTTTATCCATCATTTTGCGCAGCAGCCATTTGGTCCAGCCATCATGTATTTTAAAATTGGCTGGCAAAGAAAAAATAAACTGCACCAACTCATAACTTAAGAAGGGCAACCGCACTTCTACTCCATGCGCCATACTGTTCCTGTCGGCAAAACGAAGCAATTCTTCGAGGCCTGATGTATGCGTATTAAAATACAAAATATCATTTAGTTTTGTTATGATGGGTTTGCGTATGCCTTCCCATTCCCTTCCTTGTAAAGCAGCTACAAAATCTTTATTGATATCTGGTTGCTTAACAGTTTTAAGGTATTCATTCTGTTCTAACTGAATAACGGCATGTGCCGGAAAATATGCGGCTAAATAATTGTTGATACCCCAGTTAAAAAGGAGATTATTTTTACGCAATAATTTCTTTTCTTTTTGGGCAGCAATAAACCTGCTTTTACTAGTTAGTTGCTGCAGATACCAATGAATGTATTTATTATAACCCGCCAATGTTTCATCTGCCCCTTGTCCATCCAGTAATACTTTTACATTATTTTGTTTGGCTAATTCAAATACCTTGTATTGGGCATAAATGCTGCTTGAAGGGAATGGCTCTTCCTGATGATAACAAAGCGTTTCAAAATCTTTTATTAATCCCAATGCAGAAGGTTCAATACTATTTTGTTGTATTTGCCTGTTTGATGATTTTGCTACAGAAAGATAATCGGTAACTGTCCGTATATATTTTGATTCGTCTTTTTCAAAACCCGGAAAAACAGCAGAGAATGTTTTGAACAGGCCGCCATAATTAACGGTCGCCAGTATTGCAGAGCTATCCAATCCTCCGCTAAGGCTTGTACCAACACTAACATCACTGCGCAACCTTCGCTTAACTGATAAAGAAAAAAGTTCCCTGCACTTTTCTATAGCAGCAATACTGGAAATTTTCTGCACTGAATCTTTGTCAATATCCCAATAGGTATATGTTTTGTATTGAAGCGTTCTGATATTAAGCAGTAAAAAACTGCCCGGCGGAAGTGAGTAGATATTTTTAAAAAATGTTTGTTCTTTATTATTTGCATTTTGAACATAACCCAATGCCAGGTAGTTCAGCAACATCTTTTCATCTGTTTTCTTTTCTATGCCAATGGCCCAAAAGGCTTTCATTTCACTGGCAAAAGCAAACCTTACATCGTTTGCCACATAGTAAAATGGTTTTTCTCCAAAGCGGTCCCTTGCTGCAAAAACAATTTGTGCTTTTTTATCCAGTATAGCAAGGGCAAACATGCCATCAAATTGCTCCAGACAGTCTTCTTTCCAATAATCGTAAGCTGCTAAGATAACTTCTGTATCGCTGGTTGATTGAAAACGATATCCCTTTTTATACAATACTTCTTTTAATTCAATATAATTATAAATTTCTCCATTATATACAATTGAATACCGCTTAAGATAATGCATGGGTTGTGCGCCGGCAGTAGTTAAATCAATAATAGATAACCTTCTGTGTCCAAAGCCAACGTTGCCCCTCGAATTAATCCATTGCCCCTGCCCATCAGGCCCCCGGTGGGCCAAAGCATCCGTCATTTTTGTAAGTTGTTCCCTGTTAACTAAAGAAGTATTGGAACTTATAATGCCTGCAATTCCACACATAGCTGTAAATATCCAAAAAAATCCCGGCAACAAGCCGGGATAAAATAAATTTGACCACAAAATATTTTAAAAGTAAATAGGGAAGTTAACCATGTTATTATCCCAGCCGATTATTAAATCAGCACCTCCGGCTGATTTTTCAAATGCGATGGCAAAAAATTCCAATAGCTCAGTTTGCTTTTGCACAGGCGCATCTATCCTAACAACATCCTTTGTTTCATCATATTTAAATGAGCCCCAGGTATCTGTTTCTTTGTTAAGGATCAGCGTCCATTTATCCTGGTAAGGAATGCAATATAAAGTGTACCTGCCTTTTTTAATTTTTGTAGCACCAATTCGAACAGGCTTAAAAAATTCTATTTCTGTAGCTTCGTTGGCCCCTAACCGCCACACCTGGCCATAGGCTAATAATTCGCCAAAAATGTTACGGCCATTTTTTTGCGGCCTGCTATAAATTACCCTTGCTACCAAAGATTCTGTCGCTTTATCCTGAATTTTTAAAACCGGGTATCCGTTAGGGTAATAACTCATATCCATTGGCGATTTATCTACCGGTGGTAATTTTGCCTGGGCCTTTACTGCATTGTAAAAACAACATACAATTAACGGTATCAATAAAAATTTTTTCATACAAATAAATAGGTGTTTTAATACAAATATAAAAGATTCAACTGTTATTTAGTTGGTTCAATTTATAAATGGCAAATTGCTTCAGTGCAGGAAAAAAATCATTGTAGCAAATTTGTAAGCCATCATACTGCTGATTAAAAATTGTAAATGCAATGGCAGATTCGGATAAGTAGGCTGCCCTTTTTACCAAGCCTCTAAAACTTTTTTCAATGCTTTCTTTATACTGGTAATTGTATAACCAGTTTTGCGATCGCATATAAGGTAACACCTGTTGAAACCCTGGCGGTAGCAGAGCGAAATTATTTTGCAAACTGGAATATGTATCCTGGCAAAAAGAATTTAGCACATCGTCATTGGCAAACTGGTTTGTATCATTGGCTAAAAAATGATCGTACAAAACATCAACAAAAGCACCGGCGTATAACCGGTATTCGGCTTTAAAAAATTGTTTTGCCTGATGTGTTGCAGGATGATGATCTGCAAAATCGTCAATTGCCCGGTGCAGGGTAAGTCCTTTTTGTATGGCACCAGGGTAATCAAATTTTTTTTTACCCTTTACATAATCATTGATCATGTTGCCTGCTAAAATATCAGGGTCGTTAAAAGAAAGATATGCGTGCGCCAGGTAATTCATACTGATAAAGATATAAAATACGAATTTACTCAAAGGCATTAACCACTTTTACTTTTTAACACAACCTTTTACCTTTTTAATATTTTTTTAAGAAATAAATAAAATTCATACTGCTACTGCATTGTAGCTTAACTGAGTGGTTAATATTTTTTTGCTTGCTGCCGCTTATACCAATTGCCGTAGCTGATGTTGATTTTTATCAAGTAGTAGTTGTATTGCAGCAAAGCCACAGATAGATTTGTATCATCAATCAAACAAAACTGCCTTAATCGGGCAGCATCATTTAACCAAAAAAAATTAAAGACATGAAAAAGTTAATGACCATTTTAACAGCAATAGTATTGCTGTTTTCTGCCAGTGCATTTGCGGCAGCAGGCGACAAGGTTACTGCCAGGGTGAAAGTTGCATTTGAAAAAGATTTTCAGAAAGCACAAAATGTAAGCTGGGAAAAGACAGGTGATTTTTATTTTGCCTCCTTTTTGATGAACGATCTTTCAGTGAATGCCGCTTATAACGAAACCGGAGAACTTGTTGGTACGTCAAGAAAAATTGCTACGAGCCAGTTGCCTTTAACTATTTCATTGGCACTTTCCAAAAAGTACAGTGGATGCACAATACATGGAGATGTAACTGAAATTAGCTTTGATGGCGAAACGCACTACCTTGTAACTGTTGCTAATACAAAACAGAGCTTAGAGTTAAACTTTAGAACAAATGGTGAAGCATCCGTAGATAAAAAAATAAAAAACTAATACCATATGCCAGGTTTCATATAGCCCTTCAATTTTTTGAGGGGCTTTTTACATGGGTAACTGAAAGGTTCATGTTATCTTTTACAGAAGAAATTATAATTAACAGCTCATTTTTTTTTGTATAAATGCTGCAATGGCAGTGGTTAAGCCAGGGTACAATGGCATTTAGGGATTGGCATAAGTGGCTATATTTTTTGCCCTGTCTGCCCGTGCATTTTTTAATATATTGGACTATCCAGCAATATAAGTACAGCGTTTGGTTTACACTAATTTAATATCGTTGCTTCAGTTGGTGCTACCTGTATATCGGAGCTACACTGTATAATTTAAGTTAAGAAGATGAAAGATATTAATCTTGGATTAACCGCTGATGGGCGCTGAAATGCCTGGCAGAAATACAATAGTCCGGTTGATAAAAAAAACTATTTTTGCAGCCATTCTTTCCTAAGATACAGGATGAAAATTATCCATAAGATTACTAGTACAAAAATAATTTAATTATGAGCAAAGGACCAGTTTCAAATTTCATAGAACACCATTACCGCCACTTTAATGCCGCTGCATTAATGGATGCTGCCAAGGGTTATGTAACGCATTTGGATGAAGGCGGTAAAATGATGATCACCCTGGCAGGTGCCATGAGCACGGCTGAATTAGGATTAAGTCTGGCAGAGATGATACGCCAGGACAAAGTAAGTATTATTAGCTGTACCGGTGCCAACCTGGAAGAAGATATTATGAACCTGGTAGCGCATAGTCATTACAAAAGGGTACCCAACTATCGTGATCTTAGCCCACAGGAAGAATGGGATCTGTTAGAAAACCATTACAACCGGGTAACGGATACCTGCATACCTGAAGAAGAAGCGTTTCGAAGATTGCAACAGCATATTCATAATATTTGGAAAGAAGCAGATGATAAAGGGGAGCGTTATTTTCCGCATGAATATATGTACAAAATGTTATTGAGTGGCGTACTGGAACAGTATTATGAAATTGATCCAAAGAATAGCTGGATGCTGGCTGCTGCACAAAAGAATATCCCGATAGTAGTGCCAGGTTGGGAAGACAGTACGATGGGCAATATTTTTGCCAGTTATATTATTAAGAACCAACTGAAAGCAATTACCATGAAGAGTGGTATTGAATACATGGTTTGGCTGGCAGATTGGTACAGGAATAATTCTTCGGGAAAAGGTGTTGGGTTTTTCCAGATTGGTGGTGGTATTGCCGGCGATTTCCCCATTTGTGTTGTGCCAATGATGTACCAGGATCTGGAGTGGCATGATGTTCCGTTCTGGAGTTATTTTTGCCAGGTAAGCGATTCAACAACTTCCTATGGATCGTATTCAGGAGCCGTACCAAATGAAAAAATTACCTGGGGTAAATTGGATATTAGTACACCAAAATACATTGTGGAGAGTGATGCTACTATTGTTTGCCCGCTGATATTTGCGTGGATATTGGGGTGGTAGGGCGTTATAAAAAAGGCATCTTTATGAAGATGCCTTTTTATAATAAATTAACGCTTCTTAATTTTACCTGCTCCCTTCCGGTAAAGGAATATCCCTTTTTAACATCTCTTCCCGGTTGGCAATTTCCCAGGCGGTGTAAAATATCATCCGCACTCTTTTTTCGTACAACTCAAAATTAATTTTATCAACAGTATCGGTTGGTTTATGATAATCTGCTTTTAGCATGCCATCATAAAAGAACAATACAGGCACACCTTTGCGGGCAAAATTGTAGTGGTCGCTGCGATAGTAAATCCTTTCAAGGTCGTTGGGGTCATCAAATTTATAATCGAGTGTTAATGGCGTATTTTTATTATTAGCTGCTTCATTAATAACCGGCAGGTCGCTGCTCAATTTATTGTGGCCAATTACATACACATAGTTTAAAGTGTCGCCAGTTTTGCGTTCTGTATCTACCCTGCCTACCATATCCGTATTTAAATCGGCAGATGTTTTGTCTAATGGAAAAACAGGATGGTCGCTGTAATATTCGCTTCCCCATAATCCTTTTTCTTCTCCACTTACAGTCATAAAAACCATCGTCCTTCTTGGTCCGTGGCCTGCAGTTTTGGCTTTGGCAAAGGCTTCTGCCATTTCAATTACACCACAGGTGCCACTGCCATCATCATCTGCGCCGTAATAAATTTTACCGTCATGTTTTCCCAAGTGATCGTAATGGCCCGTAAGGAAAACATATTCGTCTTTTTTATCCGTACCTTCTACAATGCCCAGCACATTGCTGGCATTAATGGTAGTGCGGAATTTGGTATAATTAAACTGAACGGTTGTTTTATTTTCTGCTAACAAGTCAGTGGAAATGGGTAGGCCGGCTTTCACCTTTTTTAGAAGCGTATCAAAATTATTACCCATAATATTTTTTGCATACGCATGCGAAAGCAAGGCATAGTTTACTGGCTTACCTTCATTTTCTTGTGGAAAATAGAGGGCGCTTTTTTTGCTATTGTCAATAGTGCGCTGAGTAAAAGTTTCCTGCATTGGATTTATTACAAATGCACCTGCGGCACCTTTAGCCATCGCAGCGGCCAATTTTAAAGTTAATCCCGGGTAGGTCCATTGGCTGGAACGGTTAGTGCCTGATACAAGATAATTACCGTCATTTTTGGGTTCCCCTAAAAAGAATACTACGATCTTATCTTTTACATCAATACTGTCATAGTCACTGTAATTTTTATCATCAATACCATAGCCGGCAAAAATAATTGCTGTTGCTTTGTTGGCTCCTGTTTCGTTGCTTGTGGCAGGGCTTATATAATCTGTGCCATAGGCTGCTGCATTATTGTTCACTGTTAGTTGACTGCTGAGGCTATCCTGGTATAAAGGATACAATTGCTGATATCCTTTTAACGCTGCTGCAGAGGTTAGCCCCATTTTTTTAAATTGGCTTTCAATGTAAGCTGCTGCTTTTAGTTGACCTTCTGTACCCGTTTCACGG
>JANYFT010000079.1 GCA_025359625.1 Ferruginibacter sp. | reverse complement strand
CAATTTGCTGGTATTGTGTAAGCGTAAGGCTTTTAAAATTAAGTTTAAATAAACCAGCCTGCAGGTTTTGCCAGGCAAGGCGATAACTGTTTTCTGCATTGTTCAGTTTTATTTCCTGCATACCAAATACCAACTGCATGCTGGCATTGTTTTCTTTTGATGCAATATCAAAACGCTGATAATCTAACTGGCGGCGGTATTTTAAAAAGTAGCGTATCCATAAAAGATACAATATGCTGCCTGCTGCAAAAATGATAAAAATGGTAACATGATAATTAAACAACACTACTGAAAAAATGGCCAATGTAAATAAAGAAAACAGCGTAGTAAGTGCAGTACCAGTTAAAAAGTTTTCTATGCGGTGATGGTCGGCTATGCGTTGGATAATATCACCCGGATGTTTGCTATCGAAAAACTGCATGGGAAGTTTTAACAGCTTTGCCCAAAAATTTGACAGCAACGAAATATTTATTTTGGTACTGATATGCAGTAAATGCGGCTGCGTATAAACTCAATTACAGATTGTGAAAATAATAGCATTAACTGTGCTGCCAGCACTAACTGGATAAAATTTATATCACGGGTATTGATGCCTTTATCTACAATACTTTGGGTGAGGTAAGGAAATATAAGTTGTAAGCCACTGCCGATTAAAAGGCACAGTAAAATTTTTAAAAAAGAAATTTTGTGTTGCCTGATATAGCCAAACAGGTATTGTTTATTAATTTTTCCGATATCGCTATGTGTTGCATCACCTGTTTTGTTGTTTTTAATTTGGGGAGTGTTTTCAAATATTAATGCTATGCCTTTATTGGTGTCTGCTTTTTTTTTACCTGAAGCAGCAACTGAAATCCATTTTGCAATAAAATCGTGTTTATCCAATGCAACTTCTCCCATTGCCGGGTCTGCCACCATTAATTTAGATTTGGTAGAGCCCGGCATCAGCACTACAAAATGATTATTTTGCTGCCAATGTAAAATTGCAGGTAGCGGCACATCATTGATAAGCTCCTCAAAATCTATTTTGGCACCTTTTGCTTTTAGGCCAATGCTTTCTGCAGCATTAGCAAGACCAAGTAAAGAAACACCCTGCTTCCATATTCAGAAATATTGCGGAGATAATTTAATGAAACAGCACGGTCATAATACTTTGCCACCATACGGAGACAGGTGGGGCCGCAATCCATTGCATCTAACTGCCTGTAATATGTAAATCTGTTTTTTTTGATAGAATTTTATTTATTGATAAACTTCAAAAATTTAAAGTGGGCTTTTACCGGTTAATATTTGCAAACTCACCATAAAACTTACCATTGGTTAAAACCTTCGATTGGCCTCGACCATTATATAAAATGCAGTTAAACTCAGCCTTCACTTTTGCAATAGGCCTGCCGTACGCATCAGAATATACTTCAACTGAGGTAATACTGAAATTACTGCTGGTTTGAGTATAGGGAAAATTATAAGTTCGCCATGCATAAGCTGGTTCATTTAAGTCATCCCAGGCAATTAAAATACCGGGCGACTGATTAAAATAATTATAAGAACCAAGAGCAAAATAATTTTGTAAATTTGCGGTTGTAATATCTGATGCTCTAATAAATGCTTTGCCGATTCCAAACCCAGAGGCATAGCTAAATCCATCAAGATGATGAACCAACGTTCCATCACCAATTTGAGATATGACGATTACGTTGGAAGGGTCGGGACCCAAGTAATTAAAAACTTTTATGTTTCCACCTACAGTTTGCTGGTAACGAACGCCATCGATTGTAACATCATAATAATATTTTTCGACAAAAAGCACTGTATCAACCTTTATTGTAAAGTTGCAGCCTGATGCTTTACCTGTGCTAAAACTGTAGTTGCCTGCCGCCACCGGCGTTCCAACACTTTTTAAATTTACAGTTACGATTCCGGTATCAGTAAATATACCTTTATTGCTAAAATAAAACCCGTTAAGAGTGTCTGTATTAATTGTGTATACACCCTTTTTAGTAATATTCAATTTTATGTAAACATAATTGCTATCGCTTAATAAAACCTCTTTAAAATAACTGCCGTATATAGCAGCATTAGTACAGTTACCATTGTCTTGCAAAAAAGTGTACACTGCTTTGCCATCCTCATATATACCCATGCATTCAGGCCCTTCGCAGCTTAACTCCTTCTGGCAAGAACATAATAATGTTATCATAACAATCAGTACCAGCAAAATAAAATTGATGTGTTTCATACGCTTTTAATAACATAATACCATCCCATTCATTGTACTCAAAATATAATAGATGATGACTGCCTTACCAGTAATAGAAAGGCAGCCATCACTGAAATCATCTGCAAATTTGGTCATAACTACCACCCGGTGGATAAATACAAAAACAACCAACGTTGGGTTTAGCAGGGTCAGGATAAATACAATTTGCTCCTTGTCCTCCCCCCGAATAGGGATAGCACTTAGTTGAGCAAATTTGAGCACCCCCAACTACCTTTTCATTTCAGCCTTACTCATGGTACCGCTGATTTCATTAAAACTTTTCTTTTTCATAATTCATAAAATTTAAAACATAAATAAGAGTTACTCTTTTTTAATGAGGTTCGTATCATCTCCTCAAAAAATATAGGTTAGGTTAGTAAATATTGTAAGTCTTCCACCGTATAAAACTCCGGCAGTTGCCTGCCGTTAAAAAATAAAAAAGGGGTGTGGGGTATGTTGGCTTCTTCACACCATTCTCTCATGGCTATAATTTCAGCGTCAAATTCAGGCTCGCCTGCCGCCGCCGGGTATTTTTTTAAAAAGGCAGCAAAATTTTTATCCTTATTATGATACCATTCCATCAATATTTTTTCAGTTTCAGAAGGCGTATGTTTTTTAGCTATAGCCAGAAAATGTTTTACCACTATGCCGCTTGTGTCCTGCACCGCATCCGGCACCCGGTAAATTATTTTTACCTGTATGTTATTGTCTGCCGCTAATAAACTTTCAATGTCTCTATGCGATTGGGAGCAGGGCCTGCAATAAGGGTTGCATACTTTAAGCAATATATTTGCGGCAGCAGGGTTGCCCATTACAATGCCCATATTTTCTGGCACAGGCGGTGCATCTGGTTCTTTGCCCAGCATGCCGTTAAAAATTTCCGGGTTATACATTACTCTTTTGTAAGCAGCTTTGTATGCTGCTGCTTCCTTTACCTGTTGTAATAAAGGTTTTGCATAATACCAAATTAGTATGGGCAGTGCAATGCAAAAAAACACGACCACTATAATTTGAGGGTTAAAAACTATACTGCTCAGAGAAACAGGGTTTTTAAAGAAAACATGCAGCAGCAATTCTGCAAATAAAACAGCCTGCACCGCAAGGCATAGCGGGCACCAGTTTTTTACCACTTTGTACTGATAGTAAATGCTAAATGGAATGTATGCCGCAGCAGCAAAGGCAGCTATTTGCAGCAACCATGTTTTTATTGGAAAGGGAATAACATCGTAGGGTATGGCCAACAATAATAAGCCTGCAGTAAAGTAGTAAAAGCCTGCCTGGCTCCAGCTTATACCTGCAATGCTGGCCGCTTTGCTGTTTAGCACTGCATCGCAATTGGTTTTTTGCCCTGCGGTGCAGATACTTTTAACAAAGGCATTTGATTTATCTATTTCAAAATATAAAAGCAACAAGCTTATATAAAAGCCAATAGCTTTAAATACTACCATAAACAAAGCAACCCACAAAGTGCCGGAAGCAACGATGCTGTTTGCAAGCGGCCAGGCAAACAGCAAAACCAACACAACCAACGCTACTGCAGATTTTAACCTGCCAGCCTGGTATTTTTTATTTTCTATTGGAAAAGAAAGGGCAGCATTCTGCACCTGTTCCGTATTAACCAGGAAGCTGATATTTGTCCAGTCCTTTAAAAAGTCATCTGTGTTTGCCTTCATCCATTTATCACCGTAATAAGTTACGGTGTTTTTCTCCACTTTTTTTACTAAAGCAAAATCTTTGCCTGCACCCTGGTTTCGCAGGTAGGCTATAAACGGTGTGGGCAATAATTCTATATCAGCTTGCTCTGCTTTAAATCCTTTGTTGTCTATCTTAAAAGATCG
>JANYFT010000071.1 GCA_025359625.1 Ferruginibacter sp. | reverse complement strand
TCATTAGCAATGGCTACTCCCATTTTTCCCGATGAATGATTGCCTATAAAACGAACCGGGTCTATAGCTTCGTAAGTTGGCCCTGCTGTAATCAATACTTTTTTGCCAGATAATTCCTTGCTCAATAAAAAAAAATCATTCAATTTTTTTACAATCGTTTCGGGCTCAGCCATTCTGCCTTCTCCAAATAAACCACTGGCTAATTCACCTGATTCAACAGGTATTATTTCATTTCCAAATGACTGAATTATTTGCAGGTTTTTGTTGGTAGCCGGATGATTCCACATATCTTCATCCATTGCTGGTGCTATAAGTACAGGGCAAGTGGCAGATAGATAAACAGCAGTTAATAAATTATCACAAAGGCCATGGGCCAGTTTTGCCAGGGAATTACAACTTAATGGAGCAATCACCATTACATCGGCCCATCTTCCCAACATCACATGATTACTCCATGAATTATTGTTAGAAAGATCAGCTAATACAGGGTTTTTTGACAAAGTCGTAAGCGTTAAAGGAGAAACAAATTCTTTAGCAACTGAGGTCATCACAATTTTAACCTCTGCACCTGTTTTAATTAATAAACGCACCAGTATGGCTGCTTTATAAGCAGCGATGCTACCTGATATTCCTAAAAGTATTTTTTTTCCTTGCAGCATAAAAAAAGACGGCTTCTGCCGTCCTTAAAAGTAAAACTTCTTATTTAACATTGCTAAATAAAGCTAAAATATTAACTAAATAAATCCTCCTCATTTTTCCGAAAATAGATTTTATCTTCCATAAACTCCTGCGAAGCAAGCAATGCAGGGTTCGGCATACGTTCGTAAGCTTTTGATATTTCTATCTGCTCCTTATTTTCGTGAATTTCCTCCAAACTGTCTGTATGACTTGCAAACTCTTCCAGTTTATTGTGCAATTCTTCCCGAATAGAAATATTTATCTGGTTGGCACGTTTCGCAATTATGGCAATAGATTCATACAAGTTGCCGGTTTTTTGTTTAATGTCAAAAAGGTTTTTAGGTTCTACTACATTACTTGTACCAGAACTGAGCTGACGTCTTAGTTTACTCATATTTTATTTCTTTAATTTTATTTAAACTTAAATTATTATATTCCTGTGCTTCTTTTAAATGTGTGCTTTGGGGGAACCGGTCTGCAAAATCCTGATACTCTGTAACCACTTTTTCAAATCTTTCTGTTTGTTTATCAACTACACTTAATTTAGCAAATTTGTAATACGAGATTACTGATTTCAATTTATATAAATCACCAGAAGAGGACTCAGGATAATCGCCAAGCAAATTACTATAACAAATTGCTGCAGCCCTATAGTGACCTATTTTATAATATAATTCCGCAGCTCTTAATTCCTTCACCTCAAGCTTTACCCTGTTTTTGTCAATTATTTCAGTTGCCTCTTTTATTTTTGAAGACCCGGGATGGGTGTTAATAAATGTCTGCATTACACCAATCGATTTAGTAGTATTAGTTTGATCTAACTCTACTTTAGACACTTGTTTGTAAAAGCATAATGCATGCATAAAATCCACTTCTTCCGACTTACTGCTATTGGGGAACACTTCTAAAAAACCTTTGAAAAAGTTTTCAGCATCCTTATATTCTTTTAAATAATAAAAACAGTAAGCATCTTTGTAGTACAGTTCTTCAAATTTATCTGTGCCTTTATAAACAGGATATAATTCTTCATATAATTGCTGAGCGATACGGTATTTTTTATCTGCGAAGTATTTATCAGCCATGCTGAGTTTATATTCGGTGTCCTTACTTTTCATCACTTTCCCATATTTACTACAGGATGAAAAGGATATTACAAATAAGAGTGTTGCTACAAATGCTTTTATAAAATTCATAAAGAATTGCGAAATTAATGATTTAAAGTCAAAAATCAGTTGTAATTATCAAACAACAAAAAAGATCCAGTTAAGAATTTGGTAAAGCAACACAACTGCAATTAATATCAATATTCAAAAATGAGGCAGATGAAAAATTACAATAGCCCTTCCGAAAAACGGAAGGGCTATTGTAAAGTAAAAGCAATGATTTTTAATTAGACTTGATATCGATTGTATTAGAATCTCCACCACCAACTAATTTATCAATAGATACCCGGTCAGCACTAATGCCTAATTTTTCAACAAGGTAATTTTTAACAGCATCCAATTTTTTATCTGCTAAAGATTGTTCCTTTTTAGAAGCGCCAGGGTAAGCTGTAATTGTAATAGTGCAATTTGGTTTATCCTTCAATTTAGTTGCAACGTTAGCTAGTAAAGCTTTGGTATCAGCAGTTAAACTTATAGATTTTACTGAAAGACTTGGGTAATCTCCGGCGCATGCATTTAAAGCACTATCCCTTGCTGCCATTATAGCTGTGCAACAAGCAGGATCAGGACATTTACCAACACCATCAGCATCAACCGGCTGACATTCTGTAGGTGTAATCAGTTGTTTATCCTTACAATCTGGTACTCCATCCCCATCTGTATCTCTTGTTACACCGTGAGAATCAACCGGGCAACCTGCGGGAGTATTTGGCTCTCTGTCTAACTGATCAGTTACACCATCACCATCCGTGTCATCCAAAATTGGTTTTGGTAATTTCATGTGTTTAGGATTGTTCAACTCGCTGTATGCGTAATCCAACGGATTTAACCACCATAATGGTTCAACAGCCTTTCCACCCAAGTTAAAGTTTATTCCTAAGGATAAATAATTATAAGAATCGTAATCAGGCGTTAATGCTGCATCTCCGGTTGGATGCTCCTGCCAACGCTGACCATCCAATAAATCAGACTTTACAAAAGTATGCCTGTCTTCTAATGCAAGATTTACTCTCGTGCTTAATTTAAAGGATACGCCTGCCAATATCGTTCCTGAAGGCCTTAAAGTATTTTTTCCCAGTTTTGCACGGCGGCTACCTTCAGATTCTCCAGCAGTTTCGTAAGTATTATCCATCCCTGCCTTCAATCTTTTAATAATATTTCTTCTATTACTGAAAGTTATATCACCACCATTTGCTATACTATTGTATAATGCTGAATAATTATTTCCACCTGCATCAAGGGAATTTACTTTTACATTATACCAGCTTGCTCCAATACCGCCACCAACATAAAAAGTAACGCCTGTTTTCTGCTTGTGAAAGCGAATATTATTTAGTGTAAAAATTCCCTGTAATCCTACATCCTGCATATGCGTTTTGTAATTATAGAAAACAGCATCAGCATTAGGTTTATACCCTTGAGTAGTTGTAAGATTGCCACCATTAGCAACAGATACCAATGCAGGATTGTGTCCAAAGTTGTAAGCTGGCTGCCAGTTTAATCCTTTAGGCGTACCATTAACGTATTGCAACCTTAAAGAAAAAATATATCCTATTGCTTTTCTTATATGTGCTTCAAAACCCAAAGCAGGAATTTTTGCATCCACATCCCCACTAACCATAATATTTCCTATTGATACACCCACTTCAACCATGTTACGGGGTTTAGCCGGAAAATTGTAAGTGTTGTTCCAAAATTCATTCTGTTGGGGGAGTTTTTTTGAAGGAATAACAGACGAATCGAATATACTATACCCTGTACCCATTTGGGCAAAAGTTGTAGTTGTCATTAAGGTAATGAACCCTAAAATTAATTTGTACTTTTTGGTTGCCATAACTAATTGATTATTAAATTTCTAAAATTTAAGAGTTTTCAAATACAAAATTAGATATTGAGAGTTAATAACCAAATTTTTTTATGATATTTTTAGATTATTTGCCCCCCATTTGTTGTGTATTTAATATAAATGAGGACTTTAATAGGTATTATTTCGCTGCACAGGCTTAAAACAAATCATGCCTTTTAATTAAAAGCGCAAACTAACTAATCGAAAAAATAATTACTTTGAAGCCGTTACTTACTGCACTATATTGCCGTTTTTTAGAAAATGGAATTTATAAAAAACATAATAGGGGAAGAATTGAGCACTTTTGAAAAAAAGTTTGCTGAATCCGTAAAGAGCCAGATACCGCTGCTTGACAGGATAATGAAATATATCATAAAACGAAAAGGCAAGCAGTTGCGGCCTATGTTTGTATTTTTAAGTGCCAAGTTACATGGCCCCATTAATGAAAGCACCTATCGGGCAGCAGCATTGGTTGAGTTACTACATACAGCAACACTGGTACATGATGATGTGGTAGATGAATCATTGGAACGGAGGGGATTTTTTTCAATTAATGCAATATGGAAAAATAAAATTGCTGTATTGGTTGGGGACTATCTTTTATCTAAGGGCCTGCTCCTATCCACAGATAATAATGATTTTGAACACTTGCGTATTTTATCACAGGCAGTAAAACAAATGAGCGAAGGCGAACTTTTGCAAATTGAAAAAGCCCGTAATCTTAATCTAAAGGAAGATATCTATTTTGAAATTATCCGCAATAAGACCGCTTCCCTACTTTCTTCTGCCTGTGCAGCAGGTGCATGGAGTACGAGCAAAGATGAAGTTATTGGCAATAAAATGAGATTATTTGGTGAAAAGGTGGGTATCGCTTTTCAAATAAAAGATGATTTGTTTGACTATGGTAAAGAAGATATTGGAAAGCCAACAGGCAATGACATAAAAGAAAAAAAATTGACCCTGCCACTTATTTACACTTTGAATAAAATCAGTGCCGCAAAAAAAAGAGAACTCATCTACATCATTAAAAATGACAATAAAAATCCGGAAAAGGTTAAACATGTAATTGATACTGTCGTTGCATCGGGGGGCATTGATTATGCTGCAGAAAAAATGAATAACTACAGGGATGAAGCCTTAACTGTTTTACATGAATTTGAAGATAATGAGGTAAGAAAAGCACTGGAGGAATTAGTACGCTACACTACCGACAGAAAATATTAGGATGCAATTAAGAGGAGCATTTCTGCAGTCAAAATTAGGGTGTTTTAATAAGGGTTAATACTACCATGGAAAAAAGATGGAATATACTACAAGCTAATGAGAGCGCCACTTCTGCCTTGCATGCTACTTTAAAAGTTAACAGTCATCTCTGTAGTATTTTAGTACAACGCGGTATAGATGATTTTGAAAAAGCAAAAGCCTATTTCAGGCCAAACTTAAACGAACTTCATGATCCCTTTTTAATGAAAGACATGCGCAAAGCCGTTAATAGAATTACAACTGCTTTTGATGCAAAAGAAAAGATACTTGTATTTGGAGATTACGATGTTGATGGCACTACTTCTGTGGCTACTATGTACCAGTTTATCTGTAAAATTTATGTTGGCGGTTTTGTTGAATTTTATATACCACACCGGTACAGGGAAGGATATGGCATTAGCAAATCAGGAATTGATTATGCAGCTGAAAATAATTTTACTTTAATAATTTCTTTGGATTGTGGTATAAAATCAATCGATTTAATTGCTTACGCAAAATCACTCGGTATTGACTTTATTGTATGCGATCATCATTTACCGGATGAGATTTTACCTGATGCTGTTGCAATTTTAAATGCAAAGCAAAAAGACTGCACTTACCCTTACAAAGAATTGTGTGGCTGCGGTGTTGGTTTTAAACTAATAACTGCTTTGGCGCAACAATTTGGCATAGACGAAGAACATTATTTTTGCTACCTCGATCTTGTTGCAACCGCCATAGCAGCAGATATTGTGCCGATGACTGGGGAAAACAGGATACTGGCCTATTTTGGTTTAGAACGAATAAATAATAATCCTTGTGAAGGAATAAAAGCGCTGATACATTTGGGTGGAATACAAAAAAAATTATCTATCAATAATGTGGTATTTGTAATTGCGCCAAGAATAAATGCAGCAGGGAGAATGGATGATGCAAAAAAAGCGGTGCAGCTATTTATTGAAAAAGATGCCGACAAGGCCATGGAACTGGCCAAATTATTACATAGCGACAATAGTGACCGTAAAGAAGCTGATAGTACCATTACAGCAGAAGCATTAGCACTGATTGAAAATGATGTTGAACTGGTCAATAAGAAATCAACCGTGGTTTACCAGCAGCATTGGCACAAAGGTGTAGTAGGAATTGTTGCCAGCAGGTTAACGGAAAAATATTACCGGCCAACCATTGTACTTACAAGAAGTGGTGATGTTGTTGCTGGCAGTGCAAGAAGTGTGGTAGGGTATAATTTATATGAAGCAGTACATGCCTGCAGGGAATATTTACTGGGCTATGGTGGCCATTTTGCCGCAGCAGGCCTTTCACTTTTACCGGAAAATGTACATGCGTTTAGTAATAAATTTGAAGCTGTTGTTGCTGCCTCCATTCAAGCACATTTATTGGTGCCGGAGATTGTTATTGATACTACAATTTCTTTTGATGAGATCAATACTTCCTTATACAATATCATTTGCCAGATGGAACCTTTTGGCCCTGAAAACATGCGGCCCGTATTTGTGGCAACGAATATAACAGATACCGGCTATTCAAAAATTGTAAAAGATTTGCACGTACGTTTTGTAGTAAAGCAACATAATAAAACCTTTACCGGCATTGGTTTTAACCTGGCTGATAAGTTTCATATACTGGAAACAAAAAAACCGTTTGATCTTGTTTTTACAATAGATGAAAATGAATGGAATGGTGTAACAAATTTACAATTGAAAATTATTGACCTTCAACTATCTGCTTCAATAAATAACTGCAACTAACACAATAGTCATTGAAAATATTTACTTACCTGCAATACTTTTTTTACCTCGGTTTTAACTGGAACTTTCGGATTGCTTTCACTATTATAGTGCAGGAAATAAAAGGCGAAAAAAAATACAGCATTAATACCACCGGTGCCGATGAACTAAAAAACCTTTCAAAAAAAGGAATTGATATTTCTCATGCAACCATGTATATGCCTATCAGTTATTTATTGATGGAAGAAATATTTACACAGGTGCAATCAAAACCCGGAACACATTTTTTAGATATAGGTTGTGGAAAAGGAAGAGCCATGTGTGTGGCTGCACATCATGGTTATAACCATATTACAGGTGTTGATTTTTCGAAACAATTATGTGATGACGCGGTTGCTAATTTAAACACAACAAAACAAAAAATCCCATCTCTTCGCTATGAGGTTATTACTAAAGATGCCATGAATTTTGAAATCCCTGCTGATGTAGATTGTATATTTTTATTTAATCCTTTTGATGTAGTTATTATGAGTGCGGTAGTATTTAATATTATGGAAAGTGCTAAGGAATATCCAAGGGAAATAATTGTTGCTTACGCTAATCCGCTATACGAACAACTCTTTTTGGAGGAAGGGTTTATAGAGATTTTTCATACCAAAGAAATGAAATACTTGGAAGCTGCCATACTAAAATTACCGCTTTAAAATAATACGGGCTATGTATAAAAACACTCCGTTGTCAGTATAAAAATATGAATGACCAATTTCACAATTGGCCATTCATAAATTATCTTTCTATTTCATCAATAAATTAACCGCACACTAATTCACATTCATTAGGTCTACACTTCTGTTTATAAAATTAGTCAGGGTATTGCCTTTTAATAATCCCTGGGATAATAAAGCCAAATCTGCTAAGTTATGTACTAATTTTTCCTGCTTTTCTTTTTCGCCATGTGCTAAAATATTTTTATACAAAGGATGGTTACCATTTACCGTTAAGGTTACTTCATCAGGCATGCTGGCATAGAATGCACCCATACCACCTTGCATGGAAGCCATATCTTTCATGCGACGCATAAATTCTGGCCTTGTTGCTACTACCGGCGGGGCATCTGCACTTAATCCTTTTACTTCAACCGTAACATTTAATTCAGGAATTTTCACCCCAAATAATTCTTTTAATTTTGCTTCGTCCTCTTTACTTAAAACACTTTCGCCACCTTCCTGTTTATCAATTAAATTATCGGTAATATCACTGTCCACTCTAACAAATTGAACATTCTCCCACTTCATTTCCATCTGGTTTACAAAGCCATTGTCAATGATCGTTTCCATCTTTATAACCTTGTAACCCTTTGCCACAGCCTGTTGTATAAAGGCATCCTGCTGCACGGGATCTGTGGTATACAAAATTACCTGCTTGCCTTCTTTATTTTTTTGCAGGGTTTCTGTTGCAATTTTGTATTCTTCAAAAGTAAAAAATTTGCCTGCTGTATCCTGTAGTATTAAAAACTTATTAGCCTTCTCTAAAAATTTATCGTCAGTCATCATACCATACTTGACAAACAATCCAAGGCTCTCCCACTTTTCTTCAAATGCGGTACGGTCATTTTTAAAAATTTCGTCTAATTTATCGGCTACTTTTTTGGTTATATGCGCATTTATCTTACGCACATTAGGATCGCCTTGTAAATAACTGCGGCTAACGTTTAATGGAATATCCGGCGAATCAATTACACCTTGCAACAACATCAAAAATTCCGGTACGATATCTTTTACCTCATCTGTTACAAAAACCTGGTTGCTGTATAATTGTATCTTATCTTTTTGTATCTCGTAAGACTGCTTGATTTTAGGGAAATACAATATACCGGTTAAGTTAAAAGGATAATCAACATTAAGGTGGATCCAGAATAGCGGCGCTTCATTATAGGGATATAATTCCTTATAAAAATTCTGGTAATCTTCTGTTGTTAAATCAGAAGGCTTCTTTGTCCAGGCCGGTGTTGGGTTGTTAATTTGTTTACCTTCAAATAGTATCGGCACGGGTAAAAAACGACAAAATTTATCCAGCACTGTTTGTATCCTGTGTGGTTCTAAAAATTCCTGGCTTTCTTCATTCAGGTACATTACAATGTCTGTTCCCCTGGTTTCTTTTTGAGTATCTTCTAATAAAAATTCAGGGCTGCCATCACATTCCCATCTTACCGGGGTAGCATCCTCTTTAAAAGATCTGGTAATTACTTCCACCTTTTCGCTCACCATAAAGGAAGAGTAAAAACCTAACCCGAAATGGCCAATGATATTATTTTCATTTTGTCCCTTGTATTTATCTAAAAATTCTTCTGCACCACTAAAGGCCACCTGGTTAAGGTATTTATCAACCTCTTCACCCGTCATGCCAATACCTTTATCAGAGATGGTTAAAGTCTTTTTTTCAGCATCAATTTTTATTTCTATGTTCAACTCACCTAATTCCCCCTTTGCTTCTCCAAGAGAGGAAAGTGTTTTTAATTTTTGGGTAGCATCTACAGCATTACTCACCAGTTCCCTTAAAAAAATATCGTGTTCGCTGTATAAAAATTTTTTAATGATCGGGAATATATTTTCCGTTTGTACCCTTATGTTTCCTTTTTGCATTATGTAAAGATTTTATTTCTACTTGTCAAAGAAAATACCAAATATTAAAAAGTGACAAGATGACAAGGAAAAGGCCATAATAAAATTAGGTGAAGACATTAAAATTTGAATTCTGCCAACGGGTAATTAATCATAAAAATCTTGTCATGACCGCATGGAGATTTGTTTATGCTATTTTTTCAAACCGCTGCCTGGGATTAAAACCGTTGCCAGGTTTACCAGCTATTTAACCCTTTTTAAAAAAACCTGTTAGCAATAAATGATAACAGGTTTTAATTTTTTGTATAAAAAATTTACTCGTCTTTTTTTATATTGGCGGCACCACTTGTTTTTTGCGATACACTGGCTGCGCCTTTATAATGGATGGTTGCGGCACCATCAGCATCTGCATTAAGCGTTATGCTGGCATATACATAAGCAGTAGCTGCGCCGGATGCATGTACCTTAGTCGTTTCACTCATCAGGTTCTCCGTTTTAATGGTGGCACTGCCTGAAGCTTCTGCTTTATAATCTTTTGTGCGGCCAGATAATTTGATATCGGCTGCCCCGCTTGCTTCTGCACCCATTTCTGGTGCATCCGCCTCGCCTGAAATGGTTGCCGCACCGGATGCCTCCAAAGTTATCTTATCATTAGTTTTTAAAATGTTTTTAATAACTATTCTGGCAGCGCCCGAACTTCTTATTTCATTTATTTCTGGCGCAGTTACATACACTTTAAAATGCCCGTTATTAAAATTGTGGCCATTTTTGGTAGTAATGTTTAAGGTATGGCCGGATACCCTTGTTTCAATCAACCCGATAATATTATCATCGGCTTCCACCTTTACTTCTGTCACCGACCCATTCTTTAACTCCACTTCATAAGCCCCTCCTGCCGAAACACCTGTAAAATCGCCGGTTGATCTGTTTTCGGTAACAATATTACCACTTCCACTTATCTGGTTACAGGCATTCAATACAATCAATGTAAAGGCAAAAAATACAATTCGCTTCATAATAAAATTTTTACAAAGATTTAAAATAAAAGCCTGGTTTGCAAACCTTTTATACAATGATTGTTACCCTTTGTACTTACCTGTAACAAAATACTCCTTCCAGGAGCTCTCTGCATCCTATATAGGATAAATTCATAAAAAAATGTTATCCCAGTCGTTCAATGGGTTGATAGTTTTATATTTGCCCACTTATAACCAACTTCTATATGAATTTTAAACGTATTAACAACATCTCGGGCTGGATAGTCTGTATCATTGCCTGTACTGTTTATATTATGACAATGGAAGCAACCGGCAGTTTTTGGGACTGTGGCGAGTTTGCTTCCAGTGCTTATAAATTACAGGTTCCCCATCCACCGGGTGCGCCACTTTTTGTTTTGATAGGCCGTTTATTTATGGCTCCTTTTGATCCTAAACATGCTGCAACCGGTATTAACCTGATGAGTGCTTTAGCCAGTGGATTTACCATTTTATTTTTATACTGGACCCTTACACACTATGCAAAAAAGTTGGTGCAAAAAGGTAACGAAACATTAACTAGTAGCCAGTTATTTAGTATAGTTGCCGCAGGTGTGGTTGGTTCATTAGCTTATTGTTTTTCTGATTCGTTTTGGTACAGTGCCGTTGAAGGTGAGGTGTATGCACTGTCTTCTTTTTTTACAGCCATTGTTTTTTGGGCAATGGTAAAATGGGAATCTGCCGTTACCGAAGAAAATAAAGTGGGCATTTCGGGGCATTTTACCAGCGCCGACCGTTGGCTTATTTTAATATTTTACCTGATCGGGCTTTCCATCGGGGTGCATTTGCTCAACCTGTTAACCATTCCTGCGATGGTGATGATCTATTATTTTAAACGATACAAAACAACAAAATGGGGTGTGTTTGTTGCGTTTATCATTGGTTGTGCCCTTACCGGTATCATTCAAAAAGTGGTGATACAATGGACCATTAAAGGTGCTGGCAATTTTGACATTTTATTTGTAAATAATTTTGGCCTGCCTTTTTTTAGCGGCTTCGCTTTTTTCTTTGTGCTGATGGGTGTAATAATATATTTTGCCCTCCGCTTTGCGAATAAGAAAAACTGGAATTTTCTGAAATTGGCTTTATGGAGTTTTTCATTTATGCTGGTGGGTTACAGCAGCTACTTTACCACTTTAATAAGAAGCAATGCAGACACGGCTATTGATATGTACAATGTTGATAACCCTGTAAACCTCACGGGCTATCTTAGCCGTGAACAATATGGTGATTTCCCTTTAGTGATCGGGCAGGATTTTACGGCACAACCATCCGATCAACAGTATGTGGATACTTATATAAAAGGTAAAGATAAATATGTAAAAAATGGCCGCAAGGTAGAAACTACTTATGCAGATGAAGACATGCATGTTTTTCCAAGAATGTGGGACCAGAGCAATGACCAGGGTCATGCAGATTATTATGCAAATTTTGCAGGATTCGGGAAAGATCCTAAAACGGGCGAATGGACGGGGAAACCAACCATGGGAGACAATATCAGCTTCTTTATGCAATACCAGGTTGGGTGGATGTATATGAGGTATTTTATGTGGAATTTTGCCGGAAAACAGGATGATGTACAAGGAGTAATAATGGGTAATGTAAGGGATGGTAACTGGAAAACAGGTATCTCTTTTTGGGATAATGCCCGTTTAGGTAACCAGTCTTTTATGCCCGATAGCATGAAGCATAACAAAGCCAATAATAACCTGTTTGCATTCCCCCTTATACTGGGTTTATTAGGCCTGGTATTTCATTATCAAAAAAATAAAAGAGATGGGTTGGTAGTGGGTTTATTATTTTTCTTTACAGGCATAGCCATTGTAATTTATTTAAACATGCCCGGCAACATGCCAAGAGAAAGGGATTATGCTTTTGTAGGTTCTTTTTATGCCTTTGCCATTTGGATAGGTATTGGTGTGCTATATGTAAAAGAATTACTGCAAAAATTCATGAAAGCCAATATTGCCAATTATGTTGCAGCAGGCGTTTGTACTTTGGCAGTGCCGGTAATAATGGCCAACCAGGAATGGGACGACCATGACCGTGGTAAAAAAGTTTTGGCAAGAGACCTTGCAATTGATTACCTGGAAAGTTGTGCACCCAATGCCATTTTGGTTTCGTTTGGCGACAATGATACTTACCCTTTGTGGTATGCTCAGGAGGTAGAAGGAGTTAGAAGAGACGTAAGGGTTATTAACTCCAGTTTGTTGGGAACGGACTCATACATCAACCAGTTGCGGTATAAAATAAATCAGAGCGACCCCATTGACCCGATATGGACCGCTGCACAAATAGAAGGTGCCAAAAGAGATTTTATTTATTACGCACCAAAGGCAGGAATGGACCCTAATGAATACATGGATTTATACACCATGATGAAGGATTATGCAGGCAGTGACGATCCATCTAAAATGGAGCAGGCAAGAGATGGCAGTTCGCTAAATGTTTACCCTACCCGTAAAGTAAAAATACCTGTTGATTTAAAAGTTGTAACGGAGAATGGAACAGTAAACAAGGACGATAGTGTTGTAAGTGAAATGAAGTTTGATATCCCTGCAAAATCAGGGCTTCAAAAAGGTGAGACCGCTATTCTTAATATTATTGCTGCCAATAAATGGAAGCGCCCTATTTACTTTACCAGTGAATATGGTGAACTTGGTTTCGGCCAATACCTGCGCCAGGACGGGCTTACCTACAGGCTTGTTCCAGTTGCCAATAAGGAAGTAAACCAGAATTGGGTGTATGATAAGATGATGAACAAATTTGTATTTGGCAATGCCAATGTATCTGGTGTTTATTTTGATGAAGAAAACCGCCGGCACTTAATTAGCATCCGTTTGGCTTATGCAAAAGCTGCCAGCAACTTAGCTGATAATGGCAAAAAAGAAGAAGCTAAAAAAATGCTGGAGAAATGCGACAAAGGTATGCTGGAAGAAAATATGAGCTATGGTATGGTATCCCGTTTTCAGCAGCACAACTATGTATCGTACCAGTTTTTAGATGCCTGTTACAAAGCTGGTGATACGGCATTGGCTGAAAAAGTTACCCGCAGTTTAAAGAAAGATCTTGACCAGCAAATGGTGTATTACAATAGTTTAAACGAAACCCGGCTTGCACAGTTTGATGGTGAAAGAGGTGATATGGCCACTGCTGCTAATTTTTTAAGAGGGCTGCAGCAAATGGAACAATTTTATAAAAATCCCAAACAATTAGAATTACCTAAAACAATTACTAATACTACTGCACCTGTTAAAAAAGCAGATAGCGGTAAAAAATAATCCAGCTGACTATTCCTAAAAAATCCTTTCGATGTTATCGGAAGGATTTTTTTATTTAACAAACGAACCAATCACTTCAGTTGATTGTTTCGTAAATTGTGCAGGCTAATATCATTGGCAATTGCATTTATAAAACGTTTGATAGTCTGTGGGTAACAATAACCAGGAAGCAGAAGTTCCTTAAGATTCCATAGTACAAAAGGGCGATGCAACGATGATCCACATTGCTTCTTAGCCCGGACAATAATTTCTTTATTACAAATACATCTGCCTAAAATTTGTTAGAATTTGTATTGCAACAACAACTGTTCTTAAATTTTAATTATACTTATTATGAAAGGATATAACTTCTCTAAATACGATCCCTCTCAAAATGGAAAAACCGCTTTTGAACAATTACTGGATATTTTTATGCAACTGCTTACTTACACCAATGGCGATGTGGGAGAAGCCATGCAATGGATGAACCAACTGGATAAGGAATACAAAATGACCAACAATGATTATGGCATGGGTGATTTTTATGAAGACCTGAAAGACAAAGGATACATTGATGAGAAAAAAGAAAATGGTGAAATAAGAATTACCCCTAAAACAGAACAGGGCATTCGTAAAAAAAGCCTGGAAGAAATTTTTGGCAAGCTTAAAAAAACAAAGCAGGGCAATCACCAGACTTTTAAGCCGGGTGGTGGTGATGAAATTAATCCTGAAACAAGGCCTTACCAGTTTGGGGACACATTGGAGCAAATTGATTTTACTGCATCAATACGCAATGCACAGATTAACCATGGTGCTGAAAGTTTCAGGCTGCATGAAGATGATCTGGAGATAAGGGAAACAGATTTTAAATCGCAGACATCTACCGTGCTGATGATAGATATCTCTCACTCCATGATTTTATATGGTGAAGATAGAATTACGCCTGCTAAAAAAGTAGCGATGGCGTTGGCAGAATTGATACAAACAAAATACCCAAAAGATACGCTGGACATTGTGGTATTTGGTAACGATGCCTGGACGATTGAAGTAAAAGACCTTCCCTATTTACAGGTTGGCCCCTACCACACCAATACTGTTGCCGGTTTAGAATTGGCGATGGATCTGTTACGTAAAAGAAGAAACCCGAATAAGCAAATTTTTATGATCACTGATGGTAAACCTACCTGTTTAAAAGTAGGCACCAAATATTATAAAAACAGTTTTGGGGTAGATAGAAAAATTTTAAACCGTTGTATGAGCCTTGCTACGCAATGCAAAAAATTGAAGATACCTATCACTACATTTATGATCGCTTCTGACCCTTACCTGCAAAAATTTGTACAGGAATTTACAGAAACCAATAATGGGAAAGCCTTCTTTGCATCGCTTGATAAGTTAGGTGCCTTTATGTTTAAAGATTTTGAAAGTGGTAAAAGGAAAACGGTTTATTGATATTGCCGCTTAGGTTAATTTGCCGCTTAGACGTTTTTTTAAAAGTAAAAAGGGAAACCTCATAATTGCAAATAAAAGCTAAACGTCTTAACGGCAAAAATAAAACACCTGGAGCTTTAGCAGTAAAAAAATAAAAAAATGTATCAATTAACTGAAGAAGAAGAATGGCTATGTAAGCAAATAAAAGATGCTGCTTTTGCTGTGCATAAAGCCCTTGGCCCTGGCTTGCTGGAACAGATATATGAAGTATGTTTTTGCCATGAACTAACCAAAAGAAATGTTGAGCATCACCGGCAGGTAGGGTTACCTATTCTTTATGATGGGTTAGTTTTTGATGAAGGGCTAAAAGCAGATGTACTTGTTAGAGAGCATATCCTTTGCGAATTAAAAGCAGTTGACATTGTAAACCCTCTGTGGCAGGCACAAATACTTAGCCATTTAAAATTGACCGGGTAGCATATAGGATTCCTCATTAATTTTAATATATCCTTAATAAAAGATGGAATACGCAGGTATTGCGGTGAATAATTTAAAAAAAACGCCTTAACGACTAAACGGCAAAAAAATAAGAGCAAAAAATATGAATAAAATTAAAACACTCGGTGAATTAAAGAAAAGCGGCTATGTTTCAAAAAGTATTAAAGATGAGATCCGTGCGAACCTCATCAAAAAGATTAAGGCCAAAGAAAATGCCTTCCCCGGTATTTTGGGGTATGAAGATTCAGTTATCCCTGATACGGAAAGAGCACTGCTATCCCGCCACAACATTTTATTTTTAGGCCTGCGTGGGCAGGCAAAAACACGTATGGCCCGGCAGATGACCGAATTGCTGGATGAATATATTCCCGTAGTTGCAGGCAGTGAAATAAATGATGATCCGTTAAAGCCTATAAGCCGTTATGCCATAGACCTGGTGGAAGAACGTGGCGACAACACACCTATTATCTGGTTACACCGCAGCCAGCGCTATGGCGAAAAACTGGCTACACCTGATGTAAGTGTGGCAGATTTGATTGGTGACATTGACCCGATAAAAGCTGCTAATTTAAAACTAAGTTTTGCAGATGAAAGGGTATTGCACTATGGTATTATTCCCAGAAGCAACCGCAGCATTTTTGTTATTAATGAGCTGCCCGATCTGCAGGCCAGGATACAGGTTTCCTTATTTAATATTTTAGAAGAAGGGGATTTACAAATACGTGGCTTTAAACTGCGTTTACCCCTCGACGTTATGTTTGTATTTACTGCCAATCCGGAAGATTATACCAACAGGGGAAGCATTGTAACACCACTGAAAGACAGGATTGAAAGCCAGATATTAACGCACTATCCAAAATCAATTGAAACTTCACTCGCTATTACAGAACAAGAAGCAAATATTTATGAAGAGCAATCCAATAGGGTAAAAGTAAGCGACCTGGTAAAACGTTTAATTGAGCAGGTAGCCTTTGAAGCTCGTACAAGTGAACTGGTAGATAAAAAAAGTGGTGTAAGTGCCAGGCTTACCATTGCTGCTTATGAAAATGCTGTAAGTTCGGCAGAGCGCAGGGCCATCATCAACAACGAAAAAGAAACACAGGTTTGGATCAGTGATTTGGTGGGTATCATTCCTTCCATTACAGGAAAGATCGAACTGGTATATGAAGGAGAACAGGAAGGACCATACCAGGTTGCTTTTAATTTATTGGAAAAAGCTACCCGAACACAATTCAGTTTATACTTTCCTAACCCTGATACTTTAAAAAAGAAAAGGGGTAAAGAAGCGGTAGAAGAAAACCCTTACAAATCCATTATTCGCTGGTTCGACAGTGGTAATCATCTGGATACTTTTTTTGAAACAAAAGATGAAGACAAAACACAATTGCTTTACAAAGTGGATGGCTTGCATGCACTGGTAAAAAAATACCATAAAGCTGTCAACGAAAAAGAAAACGCCTTGTTGATGGAATTTGTTTTGCATGGGCTTGCCGCTTATTCTTTAATTAGTAAAAAAGTGGTAGAGGGAAAAATTGAGTTTAAAGACCTGATGGGAAGTATGCTGAATATGGGTACCCAATCTTTTGGTGAGGATGATTTTAATGACAGCGATTTTAATTAAACTTAAAAACAAAACTCCTATAGTTGCAAAAGCTATGGGAGTTTTACTAAATAATATTCACTTCCCGTTCCAGCACTACATCAAATTTTTCTTTTACACTTGCAATGATCTCTTCACTTAAAATTAGAATTTCATGGCCCTTAGCATGGCCATAATTTACCAGCACCAATGCCTGCT
>JANYFT010000431.1 GCA_025359625.1 Ferruginibacter sp. | reverse complement strand
CTTTGCTGCGGCCGTTCATTTTGTCTTTTAAAATTTTAGCACTTGTAACGGTACCAAATTGAGTGAAGAGACTGCTTAGATCTTCATCGGTCATTGTCCAACTGAGATTTCCTACGTAAATGTTCATTGTAAAAACTTTTTTAGATTAAATAAAAACCTTAATGACTTAGTTGGGTACAATGAACTGTAAACGGGCTTCAAAAAGACATCTATCAGCTAACGACGAAATACTAAAACCATTAATGCTACACAAATGTAGCTATTTATTTAAAAAAACAATAATTTTAAAAAAAAATCACAAACCGGTATTTTCCAGTATCATTTTGGCTAAACGGCTATCCCTTTTGTACACATCATTCCTCAAATTAAGTTTTCCATTCCTGTCAACCCATGCGGTGAAATAGGCGATGAATACAGGAATTGTGTTTTTAAGCGTTACAAATTGCTCCACTTTTTTATTCATGGCCGAGGTAATTTTTGCGTCGTTCCAGTTAGCATCATTTCTTAAAAGATATTGCGCTAATTTTTTAGGTTCTGCCAAACGAATGCAACCATGGCTGAAGGTCCTTTTATCTTCTTTAAACAATGACTTGGCCGGCGAATCGTGCAGGTAGATACTGTGCGTATTGGGAAACAAAAATTTTACCAAACCTAAAGAATTATTCGGCCCAGGTTTTTGGCGAACGTTTCCACCATTCCATTCCATATCGTGTAGCGCCAGGTAATTGGTTTGTTTTTTGATGGCAGGTAAGGTTTCATTTTTTAAAATACTGGCCGGTATATTCCAATAAGGGCTAAACACTACATATTTCATATCGCCATTAAATATTACCGTCTTATGCTGGTCTTTGCCCACTACAACATTCATACTAAAAGCTAAACTATCGTGCTCGTATACATGCAGTTTATACTCTGGGATATTTACCAGCAGGAAATCGCTTTTTAGTTGTACAGGCACCCAGCGGCTCCGCTCCATATTAACCAATATCTGTTCTATCCTTTTATTGATGGGGTAATTCATTTCTGTAAGCAATGCTGTATTTATTACTCCATCTTCTTTTAAACCTAAACGATGTTCAAAATTTTTTACGCCATCCTGTAATGCTATGTCAAAAATGTTGGATTGATTATTTGTGGCCATATCGCCTAATAAAAACAACCGTTCCCGAATTGCTGCAACAGCAGCCGATGAATCGGCAAACTGGTATGCTTTTTTAACAGCTTTAATGGTTTCGAATGGGCCTTTTACTTTTATGAGATTGTACTTTTTTAAATAATCTTTTAATAGATTGTATTGCCTGTACACGGGAGAATTTTCCAACAGGTTATTGCCGGCTACCAGTGAGTCTAACAACTGCTGACTGGTAATTTTTTTACGCGGCAGTAACCATTCTGTTGCCAGTGATTGCTTTTCGCTTAAACCCTGCCATACATTTTTTCCATAAGCCAAATATTGAGCAGTCAGCATCAGCTCTATTGTTGGTGCAATTATATCGGTTCCCTCTTCTGTTTCCATAAGGTTGGTAAAGTCAGTTTTATAAGGAACTACATCGGGTAAACCTTCGTCGCTGATGTTTTGAATGCGATTAAATAAATTGTTGGCAGGTTCTATCATACCACTATCATCATACCAGGCATAGGCATAGTTTCTGGCTTTATAAAAACCAGTGATATCGTTTTCAAATATTTTGAATTTGGGAAAACTATCCAGGAAATTTTTTACAATGGTACTATCAAATGTAAGTTTTGTTTGTGTACTAAAGCTGCCTTCAATGCCCATTTCTTTCACAGCAAGTTTTGGAATGGTATCTTTATTTGATAGAGTTGCTGATGTTGTTGTGTTGTTACAATTGATGAAGAGTATACTTACAAAAAGAGTAATTATACAAATTAAAATAAAGAATTTGTTTAACATAGATCGTGTTTTATACAGGTATAAAATTAGTTTTATTAACCGGGTTAAAAAGTATTAATAAGGCAATAGTGCAGGTTACGAATATAAAGTTTACTCTTTAAAAAAGGTGTAAACTTTATAGCGGTAGAAAGCTTATACAAAAAAAAATTACAGGTACAAACCGAAGGCTGCAGTACCAAGTAGGGATGCGGTAAAAGTGTGTGACACAACAATGTTTAATTGAAACTAAATGTTTGGACAAAAATATTCCTTCTAAAACAAAATGGGGTTTGATTAAAAAGTTTATACCTTTTAAAGGTGTAAACTTTATGGGAAAACTTTTTGAGCAAAAAAAATCCGCTCAAAATTGAGCGGATTGTGAATTATATAAAGATAAAATTATTCAGCAGTTACTTCAAACTCAACTTCAGTTTCGTTGCCGTTACAAAAATCAATTTTTGCTTTAAACGTGCCTAATTCTTTTACTTCATCAAGGATAGTGATGCGACGGCGGTCAATTTCGTAGCCCTTCTGCTCTTTAATTGCACGTGCAATTTGAACTGAAGTTACACTACCGAAAATTTTACCGGTAGTACCCGTCTTAGCGCCAATTTTTAATGCCCCGCTTGTTAAAGTAGCGATTACACTATTTAATTCAGCTAATAATTTAGCTTCTTTTTTAGCTTGCTGCTTTACTTTTTCTTCCCTTTGTTTTAGGTTACTCGGGCTAGCCTCGATTGCCAGTTTAGAAGGAATTAAAAAGTTACGGCCGTAACCGTTTTTAACGGTTACCAGTTCGTTGGCACCTCCAAGGTTATTTACATCCTGTATTAATATTACCTGCATGTTGTTTGCATTTTTACCCAACCTCATTTAAGGGCTTTCAACCGCAGTGACGGTATTAGGGTGGTTTAAAAAAATTGTTTCGGTTATATCTCCTCCGCTTCCCCCTTTAGGGGATGGGGGGTATTATTTCAATAAATCTGTAACGTATGGTAAAATGGCCATTTGACGGGCTTTTTTTACTGCATCGCTCACTTTACGCTGAAACTTTAACGAGTTTCCAGTTAAACGGCGGGGCAACAATTTACCTTGTTCGTTCAGGAATTTTTTTAAGAAATCGGCATCTTTATAATCAATATAATGAATACCCATTTTTTTAAAGCGGCAATATTTTTTTGGACGCTTTTCAGCTTTGATTGCTGTGAGATATTTTATCTCGTTTGGTTTTGGCATAAGTTATGCTCCCGCTTTTTCTGTTGGTGAATACTTACCGCCACTTCTCTTTTTGGTGTTGTAATCGACGGCGTATTTATCGAGTACAGTATACATGTGACGCATCACTGATTCGTCACGTAAAAGTTGAGTTTTCAACTTTTCATTGAAGATGGTTGGCGCTGAATACTCCATTACC
>JANYFT010000063.1 GCA_025359625.1 Ferruginibacter sp. | reverse complement strand
AATGTTGCAATATAACGCATGTAGACAATGAAGGCAATCAGCAAAGAATGTACTATAACCCTGTTGCAGATTCACTTACACAGGAAGTGATGGTATTGGATGGAGTATTATTATGCTGTCCCAAAAAAGTTTGGGAAGTTATTCAATTTGATGAAACATTATTAAAAGATTTTCATTTGTACGATCTGGATTTTTCTTTCAGGGTAGCTGAAAAATATAAAGTGATTACTACATTTGAAATTGATCTTGTTCACCTGACCCAGGGTGGTAGCTTTGGTAATAAATGGGTTGAGTACACTTTGCTTTGGCATAAGCAAATGCAAAATAAATTGCCAGCCTTGACTCAAGGGAGTAGTTTAAATAGAAAACAATTTGAAAAGATAATTTTGAAACGATGGCTAATTCGTTTAAAACATGAAGACATCAGTTTTTATAACCAACTCAACTGGTTAAGGACCGTGAAAATTTGGGCACATATTTCAGCGTGGCCTTATATATTTTTGTTTATGCTAAAAAAGTATTTCAAAAAAACCGGAGGTAAATAATGAACGATCAATACCTCATCTCTATATGCATTCCCGCTTACAAGCGCATTACTGACCTTAAAATATTACTCGATTCAATTGGCAGGCAAACCTTTAAAAATTTTGAGGTCATCATAACCGATGATAGTCCGGATGATACAGTGAAAAATTTCTGTGATGCTTATCCAAATGAATTTGAACTGGTGTATTATAAAAATAGCATTCCATTGGGAACACCTGAAAACTGGAATGAAGGCATCCGGAAAGCAACTGGTACATGGGTAAAGCTGATGCATGATGATGACTACTTTGCAACAGATAATAGCCTGGCATTATTTGTAGCAGCTATAGAAAGTGATAAGCAGGCACAGGTATTTTACAGTGCTTTTGTTTTTGAAGATGCGGCTAACCACACAAAAAAAATAGTGACCTGCAACTGGTTCGACCGTTGCTTTTTAAGCCTTTCTCCTTACCACTTGTTGAGACGAAATTACTTTGGTAACCCAAGCTGCATCATCGTTAAAAAGGATGTACCTTTTTTCTACAATAAACGTTTTAAATACATTGTTGACTTTGCTTATTATATTGAATTATTGCAAAACAATATTAAATGTGTGTACATAAAAGATGTATTGATACATGTAGGTATCAATGAAGGCCAGGTTACCAATTATACCTATAAAAATAAAGCTGTTCAAATGTATGAGAACCATATTTTGTTTGAAAAAATAGGAGCAAAGGCTTTACAAAACATAATTGCTTTTGATTATTACTGGCGGATCTACAGGAACTTTAATATTCGTTCTCAGCAGGATATTCAGCCTTATTATCAGGGGGAAGTCCATCCAGTTTTGCAGCAGGTGATCGCTTTTCAGAATGCCCTGCCTGCCAACTTATTAAAGATCGGATTGTTCTCCAAGCTATTGATGTTTTTCTGTTATTGCGGGCTTCGTGTTTCAGGTGTATTGTAAGATGGTATTTTTAAATAGATAGTTAGTATTAAAGTTTCTCAAACTCAGCTAAGATATCTCTTCCCTGTTGTTTAAATATGGATAAGAAAATTGAGTATATTGATGTAGGAATTAATGAAATGAAAAAGCCATAGACAGGATTGTTTTGTCGATGATATTTTTTTTGTACCATACTCCATGCCCAAAAGTTATCCAATGGCCTTACATGAAATTGCTTTAGTTTGATGGGGTAAAATTTTTCTAAATTTTCAAATGCTTCTTTATTCCATAAACCTGCATGATGTGGAGGTAGATTTAAAGTGTGGTTTATATCATCTTTATACAAGTATGGATTGTTGTTAGGTACAGCTATAACCATTTTGCCACCTTTTTTTAATACAAGCAAAGAGGCATCCAAAAATGATTTTACATCATAAATATGTTCCAGTACCTGAAAAAAGCAAACAACATCATATTTCTCCCTGTTATTTAAACTGAATGTTTCTATTGTTTCTACATTTACTTTAAAACCAGCGTTGGATAAAGCAGCAGCAGCTTTTTCATTTAATTCAATTGCTTCAATATTTTGTATACCTTTTTGTAACATCATTTTTAAAAAGGCACCTTCACCACAACCAATCTCCAATACTTTTTTATCGTTATCAATCTTTGAGATCAGTAAATTATGTTCCCAACGAACAACAGGATAATAGTCCTTATTGTGTTGTTCCAGACCTTCATAAAATTTTCCATCTCCCCATATATTTGTTGGATAATAAAAGCGGTAGCCGGTATCATTGCATTGATATAATTCAACTTTTTCCAAACCTTCAAAAAATCGCTTTACGTCTAATTTTGTTTCATCTTCATATTGCGTGATAATATCAGAAACTTGAAATTGGGTTACCAATGAGGTATTGAAACTGTGGGTAACGGGGCTCTTTATTTTCATATAATTTAAAAATAGTACTATTGAAAATGTTTACTTTGTAAGCTGTTGCAATTGTTTTCTTTTTACCACCCAATTTTTTTAGCTTCTTGTAAAGGAATGGTATT
>JANYFT010000451.1 GCA_025359625.1 Ferruginibacter sp. | reverse complement strand
TCAATGGTATTGCAGGTTACAGCTTCATGGTTTCGGCTGTTGATGGCCAGGTTAATGGCGGTGGTAACATTGATAAATTCCGCATGAAGATTTGGAGTACTTCCACCGGTGTAATTGTTTATGACAACAATGCAGGTATGGGTGACAATGGCACTCCAACAACAGTTATCGGCGGAGGCTCTATCGTAATTCACAGCGCTAACGGCGCGAGGGAAGTTGTGCCAATGGTGATGGTAACTCCTCCAGCCGCCGTAACAGCTCTGGAAGTTAAAGTAATGCCTAACCCAACTACTTCTGTGTTCAACCTTATCATTAAAGGAAAAGCTACGGAACCGGTAACAGTGAGGGTAACAGATGTTTACGGGAACGTGATACAACTGAATCAAAAGATAGGCTCATCTGCTACATTGCGTTTGGGAGAAAGATGGACAAACGGAACTTACTTTGTTGAAGTAATGCAGGGAAATGAAAGAAAACTATTGAAGGTAATTAAGGCGAATTAATCTATTAGAAACCTTCACTCAACGGCGGCCACAAAAATGGCCGCCGTTTTTTTATTTATAAATACGGGACACCACTTTTTTTCCGCATTTCTTGATTGCGGTTTTCTCCTGAAAATTATTTAATCACATAAACAATATTTCCATTATTTATTTTGTTTACTCTGTTGCAAAGTATATTCGGTTTTTGAAATGGCTGCTTCTGAAATGAAAATTCCATTATTTTTTACGCCTGTCAATATGCTTCCACAAATACTTTACATTTGCATCGAAAAATTCAATAATAAACTTTATGAAAAAACTGGTTCAGGTATTCTTCGTAAGCGTACTTTCTTTAGGGTATATCATTTATAATACAGGTTGCAATCAGCCGGATGCAAAGGCTGCAGCCGCGGCAAAGGACTCCGTGACAATACCTGTAACAGGGGCTGCTAAGGCTATCCCCACCACATTGGACACAGCAGATTACGACAAAAAAATGCTGGCATTGAGTAACCATGATACAACAGGTAAGTGGCCTGCAAAAGCAGCTTATCCCCTGCCCGGAGCTGTGTTGCCTTACAACAGGATTGTGTCTTTCTACGGCAACCTGTATTCTAAAAAAATGGGCGTGTTGGGCAGACTTCCCAAAGATTCAATGCTTGCTCAGTTATTACAGGAAGTTGCAAAGTTTCAGGCTGCTGATACTACCGTACATGTTATGCCAGCCTTGCACTATATTACTACCACCGCACAGGCAGCGCCGGGTAAAGACGGTATGCACCGTTACCGCATGCCGGGGAGCCAGATTGATACCATGTTAAATTGGGCAAAGCCGATTAGTGCGCTGGTTTTTGTTGACATACAGGTAGGCCACAGTACCGTTAAGGCAGAAGTACAATCTTTAGAAGCATATCTTAAATTGCCAACTGTTCATCTTGGAATTGATCCTGAATTTTCACTAAAACATGGAGAAATTCCCGGCCGAAAAATTGGCACTTTTACCGCGGAAGATATCAATGATGCGGTAGATATTCTAACAGACATCGTTCGCAAAAATCATCTTACTCCTAAAATATTAGTTGTACACAGGTTTACCCAAGGCATGGTTACGGGCTATGAAAGAATTAAAACAACCCCTGAAGTGCAGATAATTATGGACATGGATGGATTTGGTGATAAAACATTAAAAAAGTCAACTTACCTAAGATATATTTATAGAGAACCCGTACAATTTACCGGCTTTAAATTGTTTTATAAAAACGATACAAGGCCAGGAACAACAGGTATGTATACGCCGGAAGAATTAATGAAATTTGTTCCAAAACCTATCTATATCCAATTCCAGTAATTATTTGAACCCCTTCCTAAAAAATGAAATACATTTCTTTAAAAAACTGTTTACTACTATTTTTATTAGCCGGTTGTAACGCAACGCCTGAAAGACAAAAAGCTGCAACTGCCACTACTAATGATACAACGGAGGTAACAAAAACTATTGCTGCAGGTAAACAAACAACGGCCAGCCTTGAAGCCATGCTGGCAAAAAAAGAAGTACCAGTACTTTGCTATCACCATATACGTGAAGCCAAACCCGGCCAAAGCGAATCAATGAAGAGTTATTCTGTTTCGCCTGCACAATTTGCTGAACAAATGAAGGCATTACATGATAGTGGTTACAAGACGGTGCTTCCGGAACAATTGTACGAATACCTTGTACACGATGGTCCCATGCCTGCAAAACCTGTCATGCTAACGTATGATGATACAGACGAAGAACAATATAGTATTGCTGTACCTGAAATGAATAAATACGGATTTAAAGGTGTCTATTTTATCATGACGATTTCGATAAACCGTCCCCGCTACATGAGCAAGGAGCAAATCAAAAATTTATCTGACAGCGGGCATGCCATTGAATCACACACCTGGGATCATCATATGGTAACAAAGTACACCACTGCCGATTGGGATATACAACTAAGTAAACCCGAAAAAACACTGACAGATATTACCGGAAAATCACCTACCTATTTCGCTTACCCATTTGGACTTTGGAACCAGGCTGCAATACCTGAATTAAAAGATCATCATTACAAAATGGCATTTATATTATCTACCAAAAGAGATACTACAGAACCATTGTACACCGTAAGAAGAATGATTGTTCCGGGCCAGTGGTCAACCAACGGAATGCTAAAAGCTATGCGGTCAACTTTTAAAAAATGACCTTTGGTTACCCAGGCCAGCGTTTAGTTGTATGATTTTTTTTCGATTATTTTCGATGGACTGCAGATGGGGTAAAAATTAAAGTATTATTTCATTGAATGATAATTGCATTTCTTTATCTACTTGCAGGTAACGTTATAAAATCCGCCACATCTCCCTCCAGCAAAAGAGTATTGGTGAATATACAGTATAAGGTTAATTACCACCGGTACTAACTGACTATTCAGAATAGATTATAATTCCATCCGTTCAAACTACTTCTATCTGCTTAGTTTTAGATCATTCCCTTACCATCTTTAGTCTACCATTTTTTTCATTAAAGCTTGCCCTTTATAGCCTGCAGACTTGTGTCAAGCAAAGATGTGAGGGTTTCGACACACCATACAAAAAAAGCCTCCCGAACATTTTCAGGAGGCTTTTTTGTATGGTGTTTTATAATTTATTAAAAGATATAACGAACACCTAACTGGCCTTGCCACACATCGCTTATAGAAGTTCCTTTTCGGTAAGTTGTATAATTTATATTGTTGTTTACCGTATTCATTTTAAAGAAAGGAACACCATTTGCATCCACTTTTGAAAGTGCCAATGGTGCCGGTGTATTGAACACATCTGCAACACCCCATTTATGGTTGATCATGTTGCCAATGTTGAAAATGTCGGCCCTAAATTGAATGGTATGCCGCTGGCTGCCAATTTTTTTGAATAGTTCTACCATGGCAGATAAATCCAATCTTGTAAGTACAGGTATCAATACACCATTTCTCTGAACAACTTTACCCCTGTTATTATTCAGGTAGGCATTCTGCTGAATGTAGCCTTCGAAAGCATCTTTTTGTTGCTGAACTGTAAATGGTGTTGATCCTGTAATGGGATCAAAATTCATTTCACTTTTATCTTTTGGAACATACAATAAATCATTACCACTAATGCCATCGCCATTCATATCATTTGAATAAATATAGGAAAATCTTCCCTGGCTTTGTGCCTGGCCAAATAATGAAATCTGGATGGCAGCAGTTTTTGCTATTTCTTTTCTGTAGGTTATATTTCCAATTAAACGATGCCTGGTATCATTGTCACTATAAGAGTAGTCAGGAAGGTTATTACCATTAACAGTTTTGGTTGAAGTAAAACTACTGAAAGCAATGGTGCTTGCACTGGAGTAATCTTTTGTGCGTCCAAAGTTGTAAGCCAATAACCAACTAAGGCCATTTTGAAAAGGCTTTTCTATTTTAAGCGTAACACTTGTGTTGGCACCGTAAGGGCGGCTGGATAAAACGGTTGCATCGTTTACATTGGGATTAATTCTTTCGGCAGCAGAACTACCTGCAAACCTGGGGCGGGTATCAGCACCGGTAAAAGATTTTACCGCAGGTTTTTGGTTAGCATTGTAATAGAAAATATTACTTAAGCTTTGTGTAAATAAAAATTCAGCAGAACCAATAATGCCTGCAAATAATTTCTGATCTACGGCAATATTTGTTCTAAAAATCTGGGGAAAACGAAAGTTCTTCTCCACGGGTGCAATATTATAACTTGCTGCCGGGGAACCCGGTGTTGTTGCCGGAATATTGCGGTCAATATTTGGGCTAAAAGGATAAGCCGTTAATGGCGTAGTAATCACACCGCCTGAGATAACCTGGTCTTTGCTTATTTGTCCTGCCTGCATACCATTGTTACCAACAGCATTGCTAATAAATACAAATGCAGGACGGCCTGAGAATAGACCTGCACCACCTCGTATCTGTGTGTTTTTATCGCTGTTAACATCATAGTTAAATCCAAATCTTGGGTTAATCATCACTTTGGCTGAAGGAAGCTGCGATGTACTTACTTTAGTGGGATTGCCTTTTTCATCTACAAAATTATAACCATCTACCTGTGGATTGTTAACACCATTTGACGTAAAGAAAGGCACATCAAAACGTACACCATAGGTAATATTCAGGTTGTTTTCTATCTGCCATTCATCCTGCACATAAGCACCAATATTTTTTGCGGTTGTAACGGCATTCCACAAATCATGGTTAGCTAAATTGCTGTATCCTAAAATATATCTTCTTAAAGAAACAGGATTTTGTGCCATATCATTGTTAGCGAGATAGGCATTGGCTGAAGTATAAAAATCAGCAAGGCTGTTAAAAGTATATTGCCCCTGAATTTGTGGTGTAAACTGGTTAAAAAATTTGAATGATTCAAAATTTCCGCCCGTTGAAATTGTGTGGTTACCATTATACCAAGTCAGATTGTCTGATGCCTGCCAGGTATCTGTAAATAATTTATTGTTTGGTGTAAATGGCTCCGAACCAAATGAAATATAATTCCTGTCTGTATTACCGCCATCTAAAATATCAACCAATGGAAAAAGTTTGCCTTTAACTGCCCTGTAATCCCTGTTAGCTGTCCAGCCAAAAATAAACTCGTTTGACATTTTGTTACTGATACGGGTGTTTAACTGACCGATTAAAGAGTAGATATCATTGTTAATCTCATAATTATTATTAGAGAAATTCATAGTATTTAAATTACTTACCCTTGATCCTCCCAAAACTCCGGAAGAGCTTGAACCAATATCTTTAAACGATCTCAATGAATTAAAACGGACACTGAATTTATTATGGCTGTTTATGTTCCAGTCAATTTTTGCCAGAATTTTATAGCTTTTGGTAATAAAGTCGTACCCCTCATATTGTCCGGGATCATACCCTAATTTAGATTTCAGGAAATCAGATATTGAATCCAGTTGAACTCTTTTAACTCTTGAAACGTTGGTTTTTCCAGTGTTGGTGCCATTGTCGGCTTCAAATCCTGTTCCGGGGTCAGTCCTTTTTTCATTCTCATAATTAACAAAGAAAAATAATTTGTTTTTTATAATTGGGCCACCTAGCGTAAAACCAAATTGCTTTACGTCAAAATTTGAAATGGTAACAGGTGTTTTTCCATCAGCCCCTGCTTTGGTACCTACCAAACCCTGGTTACGATTGTTGTAAAATGCCGAACCATGAAAATGATTTGTACCACTTCGGGTAACGGCATTTATACTGGCACCAGTAAAACCGGCATCTTTCACATTATAAGGGGCAACATTAACTTGTATTTCTTCAATTGCATCTATTGAAATTGGAGAAGCACTGGTTTGGCTGCCTGGCAATGCTTGTAAACCAAATGAGTTGTTGAAAATGGAGCCATCTACAGTAAGATTAATGAAACGGTTATCTTGTCCCGCAAATGAAGTACCGCTTGACTGTGGGGTTAACTTGGTTAAATCTGTTATGTTTCGTGAAAGCGTGGGTAAAGCTGCAATCAACCTTCTGTTGATATTTGTTGAAGTACCTTTTCTATCTTTAGAAATAAGGGATACTTTTCTTGTTGTGCCTGTAACTACTACTTCCGTTAAACTTGCATTTGCATCAATAAGCACCACATTAATTTTTGATGCCTCTCCTAACTGAACAAACACATCGCTGATTATTTCTGGTTTAAAACCTACATAACTTATAGTTACTTTATAAGGCCCCCCTACTCGTAAACTGGGGATATTAAATACACCATTTTTACCGGACGAAGCTCCATAAACAGAGCCCGATGGTTCGTGAAGAACCTGTATGGTTGCACCTGTCAGGTCTTTTGCTTTTGTATCTTTTACATTTCCGCTAATACTACCTGTGGTAACCTGCGCCGTTAATGCAAATGGGAATAATAATAGTACTGTTAATAATCGTACAATTGTTTTTGTTCTCATAATAGTTTTCTTTTTCTTTAATGAAGGAAATAATAAGAGGGTGAAATTTTAAGCCAATTACCACTAATAAACCGAAGGCAAAAATAAAACAACATCTGCTGCTTGTAAATCAATGTTAATAATTTTTTCATGTTGCCATTTGGAAGTAAGAATTATTAAAATTTACAGAATGTTTTTTTTGTTAATGTGGCAGCAATAAAATATTCCCAATTTCAAAAGATAACTAAAATCGTATAAAATGTAAACCTTGTTACCTTTGCAGCATAAATTGAAAATATGTTAGATAGTATTGAAAGTGCGATAGAGGATATAAAAAATGGTAAATTGGTAATTGTGGTTGATGATGAAGACCGGGAAAATGAGGGAGATTTTATTACCGCTGCAAAAAATGTTACCCCGGAAATTATCAATTTTATGAGTACTTATGGCAGAGGACTCATTTGTGCACCTCTCTCTGAAGATCGCTGCGACGAATTGAACCTACAGGCAATGGTGAGTGATAATACTTCGCTTCATTCAACACCATTTACTGTTAGTATTGATCTGTTAGGGCATGGCTGCACTACCGGAATTTCTGCCCAGGACAGGGCTAAGACTGTACAGGCTTTGGTTGATACTTCAACAAAGCCGGAAGACCTTGGCCGACCTGGCCATATTTTTCCATTAAGGGCAAGAAAAGGTGGGGTACTTAGAAGAGCGGGCCATACAGAAGCTACCATTGACCTTGCAAAATTAGCTGGCTTTGATGCCGCAGGTGTATTGGTAGAAATTATGAATGAAGATGGCACCATGGCACGCCTGCCGCAGTTAAAAAAAATTGCAAAAAAGTTTGACCTTAAGATAGTATCTATTAAAGACCTGATTGCGTACAGGCTGTCTAAAGAAACATTAATACACGAAGAAGAAAGAGTACAGATGCCTACCAAATATGGCATATTTGAACTGATTGCTTTTAAACAATTAAATACCGGGGATATACACCTGGCCATTAAAAAAGGTGATTGGAAAACCGATGAACCGATAATGGTAAGGGTACACAGCAGTTGTATGACAGGCGATATACTCGGCTCCCTTCGTTGCGATTGCGGCGATCAATTACACAAGGCTTTAAAAATGATAGAAGAAGAAGGCAAGGGGGTTGTGTTATACATGAACCAGGAAGGCAGAGGCATTGGATTGTTGAATAAATTAAAAGCCTATAAACTACAAGAACAAGGTTTAGATACGGTTGAAGCAAACCTGCAGTTAGGCTTTGGTATGGATGAAAGAGATTATGGTGTGGGTGCCCAAATACTTCGCCACCTGGGTATTAGTAAAATGAAACTGATGAGCAATAACCCACGTAAACGGGCAGGCCTGCTGGGTTATGGATTAGAAGTAGTAGATACTATTCCTATTGAAATTCAACCCAATAAGCACAACGAAAAATACCTGACTACTAAAAGAGATAAAATGGGACATGATATTTTGAGTGAACAATAGGTTTGTGCAGGGTGCCGGTTCTGTATTGCGTATAACGGTCTCACGTGCCGTCCGACCATTATACGCAATACTGCTTTTACCTTGCACCCGGCGGGCAATAAGTTCTTAAATAATTAGTGTACAATGTAGCCAGGTGCAAACCGGTGCCCTCGCCCTCAGAGATGCTGTGGGTGCGGTTGGGATAAGCCATAAACTGAAATTGTTTATTGTATTTTATCAGCTCGTTCAGCAACACTTCTGCATTGCTGTAATGCACATTGTCATCGCCGGTGCCATGGATGTATAATAAATTTCCTTTTAAATTTTTAGCATAAGTAATAGGTGACCCGTTTACAAAATCTTCCATATTTTCCTGCGGTAAACCCATATACCGTTCCTGGTAAATATTATCGTAAAACAACTGGTTGCCCACTGCCGCAATAGCAATACCAGTTTTAAAAATTTCCGGATATTTAAAAAGCAGGTTTAGTGTAGACGACCCGCCACCACTCCATCCCCAAACAGCTACCCTGTCTTTGTCAAAATATGGTTTGTCCAGTATTTTTGTTGCCGCCAATGCCATATCCTTAACATTGATGGTACCAATTTTTCTGTAAATAGATTTGCGCCATGCGGCGCCTTTTAATGATGGCGTACCACGATTATCAACTGCTACCTGAAAGTAGCCATCCTCACTCATATCGCCATTGTACAAAAAGTTTTGATGATTGCCATAACTATCACCCGTAGTGGTAGCGGCAGGCTCGCCATACACGTAAAAAACCACGGGGTATTTTTTTGTGCTGTCAAAGTTTTTGGGGCGGCTGACCCATGCATCCAGTGTAACACCTTCTTCTGTGGTAACACTTGTGTACTTAACAGGACTGCCCTCATCCGCTTTAATGGTAGCGGCAATACTTACGGCATTGTCAACAGCAATATGGCCTGGCAAGGATACCCATTCTTTTACAGGTATTGTTTTATAATTGCTAAAACTGTGGCTTGCCCATTTTGCATTAGGCGAAACAGTATAGGCATGTGTACCTTTTAACCCTGCCGGCGAAACCAATACAGCATTGCTTTTGCCATCCATTTTTACTTTGTACAAATACAATTGGGTGGCATTATACGGTGAAGCCATAAAGTAAATATAATTGCCTGCTTCATCAATACTTTTTATCGATTCAATATCATATTTACCATTAGTGAGTAATGTTTGTTTGCTGCCATCACGGCTAATGGTATATATATGCCGCCAGCCATCTTTTTCACTTACCCAAATAAATTCTTTCCCTTTATTTATCCACTCCCACCCCGTTGGGTCATCATCGTTCCAGTAACTTTTTACTTCAATCCATGCTTTATCATTTTCGGTAAAAAAACTGCGTGTATGCCCATCTGTTATGTTGCAATAAAACAATTTACTTTCCTGCTGTTTGCGGTTCAATTGTTGTACCACCAGTGTACTGCCATCAGCCCATTCCATCCTTGGCAGGTAATGTTGCTGCGGATCTCCTTCTATATTCATCCATTGAATGCTTCCTCCGATTGCATTGACAACGCCGATCTTTACCGGCGAGGGTGCTTCTCCCACTTTTGGATATTCTACAGGAACTACATGTGAATAGTTGGAATCGGTTGTGTTCAACATTAAATAATCCCTTATTTTATTGGCATCTACCTGCCAAAAAGCAATCCTGTTTCCATCGGGGCTCCACCTGAAACCATCCCTGCAGCCAAACTCTTCTTCATACACCCAGTCGAATGTGCCGTTGATTAATTTGCGTGTACCGTCAACCGTTAGTTGGGTTATTTTGCCGGTGGCAATATCTTCTGTAAATAAATTATGCTCACTTACATAACCTGCTTTTTTTCCATCAGGAGAAAACTTGGCATACATCATTGATTGGGAAGGTTTGCCTTTGCCTAATTGTGTTAATTTATTAGTGGCAATATCCAGCACCCAGTAATCTCCCCGTGTATTATAACGCCATACCTTGGCTGTGTTGGTAAACACCATTAGTTTATTGTTGTCGGCACTAAACGCAAACGAGGAAATGGTTAACGCAGGTAAGCCTGCTGGCGTTAACTGTTCTTTTTTTACGACAACAGTTATCTGCCCGGTTTTAATATCTGCCTTTGCAATACTGCCCTCCTGTTTAAGATAATAGCTATTGCCATCGGGCGTAAATTGGGTAACCGTTTTATACTGGGCATTTACGCATTGCACACTTGTAACAATTATAAAAAGTGCGATACAAAACTTTCTTTTAAGATACATGATCAATATTTTTTAGAAAACTAAATTAAGATAAATACGCTGCTGTTGTTTGCAAAGTGCTATGAATATTTAAAATTAGTTTCGATTGAAGAATAACGATCACCTAAGGTATACGGTAAAAGAGGGCGATGCAACAATGATGCTATGGAAGATAATGTTAGGACAAAAAAAAATGAATTACAACATAAAAGATTTTGAGGTAATTTGATCATCAGGAGAGTCGATGAAGAACTCCTTTTACAGATGGGGGAAACCATTAATTTTGCAAAATGGAAAAAGAAAAACTCCGGATAGATAAATACCTGTGGGCCATACGTCTTTTTAAAACCAGGAGCCAGGC
>JANYFT010000446.1 GCA_025359625.1 Ferruginibacter sp. | reverse complement strand
AAACCCCAACAGCAATAAGCCGCTGCGGGGGTTTTAATTTTAAAAGATAAAATGAAAATTTTATCCCGACGCTCTCCCTTCTTAAACAGTTTCTAACAATATCCTTAAAATTGAAGATTATTTTTATTATAATCATTCATACCTTTGCCATGTTTTTAAAAATCAATAAATAACCTTTAATTATGAGTACAGTAAAAGTTGCCATCAACGGTTTTGGGCGCATCGGCCGTTTGGTGTTTCGTCAAATTTATAACATGCAAGGCATTGATGTTGTTGCTATCAATGATTTAACCAGTCCTGCCGTATTAGCACATTTATTAAAGTACGATAGTGCACAAGGCCGTTTCGACCAGGAAGTTACTTCTACAGAAAATTCAATTATAGTAAATGGCCACGAAGTAAAAATATATGCACAAAAAGATCCGGCTCAAATTCCATGGGGAAGCCATGGTGTTGATGTGGTAATTGAAAGCACTGGGTTTTTCACCGATAAAGCAAAAGCAGAAGCACACATTACTGCAGGCGCAAAAAAAGTAGTGATCTCTGCACCGGCTACAGGAGATCTTAAAACAATTGTGTTTAATGTAAACCACAGCATTTTAGATGGCACAGAAACCATCATCAGTTGTGCAAGCTGCACCACTAACTGTTTGGCGCCAATGGCAAAAGTATTGAATGATAAATTTGGTATCATCACTGGTATCATGAGTACCATCCATGCCTACACCAACGATCAAAATACCTTGGATGCACCACATCCAAAAGGAGACTTACGCAGGGCTCGTGCTGCTGCTGCCAACATTGTTCCTAACAGTACCGGTGCTGCAAAAGCAATTGGTTTGGTATTGCCAGAGTTAAAAGGAAAATTAGATGGCGGCGCACAAAGGGTGCCTGTTATCACGGGTTCTGTAACAGAATTATATTCTATTTTAGAAAAAGATGTAACTGCTGAAGAGGTAAACGCAGCTATGAAAGAAGCCAGCAACGAAAGTTTTGGCTACAATGTAGATGAAATTGTAAGCAGCGATGTAATCGGTATTACTTACGGCTCTTTGTTTGATTCAACTCAAACAAAAGTGCAGAAAGTAGGCGACAAACAATTAGTAAAAACGGTAAGCTGGTACGATAATGAAATGAGTTATGTATCTCAGTTGGTACGTACAGTAAGTCATTTTGCCGGGTTAATAAAATAATTTTTTTGTTGTGTACAAACGGTAGTTTTTCATGGCAACACTGATGTGTTATTTTAATCCCGATTCTTCGAGGCTCCTTTGTACCGCATACTAATTTCCAACGCCTTTTATCAGAAGCCCTCTGTGCAAATAGGGGGCTTCGGCGTTTAATAAATCATCGTATCTTTATACAAATAAAACCAGTGATGGAAACAGAATTATTAAAACGAATCACCATTGTACCGGGATTAATGTCAGGCAAGCCCACTATTAGGGGTATGCGTTTTCCTGTGGGAGATATTCTTGAAATGCTGGCAAGTGGAATGTCTATAGAAGATATACTTGAGCAACATCCAATATTAGAAAAGGAAGATATTCAGGCATCTTTATTATATGCCGCATTTAGAACTAAAAATACACTTATTATCAATGCAGCTTAATTGGGAGATATGGTTGGATAATCATATATCCCCAATAATTGTGCAAAGTGGCTTAAAGAACCCACAGGTTTAGAAGTCAAATCTTCTTATATATTAAAATTGGAAGGCTTGACTGACTTCGAAATTTATCGAAAAGCTAAAGAATATGGAAATGTAATACTGGTTTCAAAAGATTCCGATCTAGCAGAAATTATCAGCGTCTTTGGCTCCCCACCTAAATTAATAAATCTTAAAACAGGAAACTGCGATAACAAGATTTTATTTGAACACCTAAAAAATAAATTAGAAACCTCCATCAGGTTGTTACTTGATTTTAAAAAAGATATAATAGAAATAAACCCATTATGAGTAAATTTTCAGACTTCAATTTCTTCGGCTATAAAGCCCTGGTACGTGTAGACTTCAACGTGCCGTTAGATGATAAATTTAATATCACCGACGATACAAGAATGACCGCTACTATCCCAACAATAAAAAGAATATTGGCAGAAGGTGGCAGTGTTATTTTAATGAGTCATCTTGGAAGGCCAAAAGATGGCCCCACAGATAAATATTCTCTTAAACATTTGGTGAATCATTTGCACGAATTACTAAATGCCACCCCTTCAGGGGATGGGGGTACTAAAGTTTTTTTTGCCAATGATTGTATTGGTGAACAAGCCAATCTTACTGCATCTACTTTGAGAGCCGGGGAAGTTTTATTATTGGAAAATTTGCGTTTTTATAAAGAAGAAGAAAAAGGCGATAAAGGCTTTGCAGAAAAATTGAGCAAGCTCGGCGACGTATATATAAACGACGCATTTGGTACAGCTCACAGGGCACATGCTTCTACAGCAGTGATCGCCCAATTTTTTGCACCTGATAAAAGAATGTTTGGTTTGCTGATGGAAAGCGAAGTGCTGAGTGCAGAAAAAGTATTGCATGAATCAGAAAAGCCATTCACGGCAATCATTGGCGGAGCAAAAGTTTCAGATAAAATCCTTATTATAGAAAATTTACTTGAAAGGGCAACAGACATCATCATTGGTGGAGGAATGGCCTATACTTTTTTAAAAGCAAGAGGTGGTAAAATAGGTAATTCATTATGCGAAAATGAGCGGCTTGAAACAGCACTTGATATTTTAGAAAAGGCAAAACAAAAAAATGTAAGTATTCATTTGCCTGAAACCTCGGTTATTGCGGATAAATTTGCAGCAGATGCCAACACAAAGGATTGCCCGAGCGACCAGATTCCTGATGGATGGATGGGATTGGATATAGGTCCCAAAGCAATAGGAATATTTAGTGAAGTAATACGCAACTCCAAAACAATTTTATGGAACGGACCCATGGGTGTTTTTGAAATGGAAAAATTTCAAAATGGAACAAAATCTATTGCACTTGCAGTAGCCGAGGCTACCACAAATGGAGCCTTTAGTTTAGTAGGCGGCGGAGATAGCGTTGCGGCTGTAAATCAATTTCACCTGGCAGACAAAGTAAGTTATGTAAGTACGGGCGGTGGTGCTATGCTGGAATATTTTGAAGGCAAGGTATTGCCTGGCATAGCGGCAATAAAAGAGTAGTGGATAAATCTGGTTAGAAATAATTAACTTATTAATTCAAATATGTAGTTTACCACTTCGTCTTTTAATACAAAGCATGAAAAGGTGAGTTTTAATTATTATCTTTTTGCTTTCTTTATTTTATTTCAGTTATAAACCATTTTGATACCTGATTAAATATTATATTTAAAGTCTTAACAATAAAACTCTAACAAAATGAAACGTTCCGGATTATTAATTGTATTGGCCATCGTGGTAATCGTTGGCTTTTTAGGATGCAACGGTTACAATGGTTTGGTAAAGCAGGATGAGTCTGTAAAAAAAGCATGGAACAACGTGCAAACCGAATACCAGAACCGTTCTGACTTAGTCGGTAACCTGGTAAACACCGTAAAAGGTGCCGCTAACTTTGAGCAAAAAACTTTAACTGATGTTGTAAATGCAAGAGCAAAAGCAACCAGTGTAAATATTAATGCAGATAATCTTACGCCAGAAAAAATTGCGGAGTTTCAGGCTGCACAAGGACAGTTGAGCGGTTCATTAAGCCGTTTGCTGGCAACAGTTGAAGCTTATCCTACTTTAAAAGCAACCGAAAATTTCACCAAGTTGCAAGGCCAGTTGGAAGGCATTGAAAACGGTATCAAAAATTCCCGTAAAGTTTTTAACGATGAGATAAATGTGTACAATACCAAAGTGCGCTCTTTCCCTATGAATATTTTAGGTGGTCTTTTCGGCTTTAAGCAAAAAGAAGGTTTCAAAGCAGATGCCGGTGCAGAAAAAGCCCCTGAAGTTAAATTTTAAGTATCCATCTCATGAACAATAAACGTTATTCCGGTTACATAATCGGGGCAATTATTATTTTTATTGGCATCTTTTTGATGGTTACTTATAATGCGTTGGTTAAAAAAGAAGAGCAGGTAAAATTGCAATGGAATGAGGTACAAAATGCCTATCAACGAAGAATTGATTTTATCCCCAATGTAGTAAATGTGGTGAAAGGCCAGGCAGATTTTGAGCAAACTACTTTGCAGCAATTGACAGAAGCCAGAGCGAAAGCAACTGCTGTAAATATTACAGGCAATGAAATAACTGCTGATAGATTCAAGCAGCAAACTACAGCACAGGATGGTTTGGCCGCTGCAACAAACCGCTTGTTGATTACCGTAGAAAAATATCCGGAACTAAAGGGTGCAGCGGCTTTTAAAGGTTTACAAACGCAACTGGAAGGAACAGAAAGAAGAATAAAAGTTGCCCGTAAAGATTTTAATATTGCTATCGCTGATTACAATAGTTCGGTAAGAAGTTTTCCAACAAAAATTGTAGCCGGTGTTTTTGGATTTAAAGCCAGGGAAGGCTTTCAGGCAGATGCAGGGGCAGATAAATCAGTAGAAATAAAATTTTAATTTAGTTACCGTGGGTATATTTTCTTTTTTTCATAAGCCAACAGAATTCTTTTCTGCCAAAGATAAAGAGCAGATAGTGAAGGCTATCCGCAATGCTGAAAAAGAAACCAGTGGAGAGGTTAGGATATATGTAGAAAGCAGAAACCCTATGGTGGATGTAATGGACAGGGCTGCTGAAATTTTCTTTAAATTAAAAATGCAGAATACGGATGACCGCAATGCAGTGCTTTTATACATTGCAATGAAAGATAAAGAACTGGCTTTGTTTGGCGATGAAGGCATTTATAATAAAGTAGGCGCTGAGTACTGGAACAGTGAAGTGAAGAATATGATTGCACAGTTTAGTAAAGAAAACATCAGTAATGGAATTGAACTATGCATAACACATATCGGTCAGACATTAAAAGAAAAATTTCCTTATGATGCTACGATAGATAGAAATGAATTGCCGGATGATATTGTATTTGGCTAACAGATAAAGTACTATTCCTTTCATTACAGGATAATTTTAAATTGTAAAACAATACTTTCCTTCAGTGGACAGGGTATGAAAAAAATCACCTCCATATTACTTTTTGTTTTTGTTTATTTTGTTGCTATAGCGCAACAGGGGCAAAATTTTTCCATTGATAAGGTGATCAATACACCACCTAATCCACCAAAGCTGGTAAACGATTATGCCAATATTTTAACTGCAGATCAAAACCAGGCATTGGAAAGAAAGTTGTACCAGTTTGATGACACTACCACCAACCAGGTAACAGTTGTTATTGTCCCCCGTTTGGATGGAAAAGATATTGCGGATGTAGCCATTGAGTTGGGAAGAAAGTGGGGTGTAGGTAATAAAAAAAGCAACAACGGCGTAGTGTTATTGGTTTCTGTAGAAGATAGAAAGTTGAATATCTCACCCGGTTATGGCCTTGAGAAATCATTGCCCGATTTAGTTTGTCAGCAAATAATAGATAATATTATTGTTCCTGATTTTAAAGGCAACGATTATTATGCCGGGATAAATCAGGGAACGGATGCTATTATAGAAGCCACTAAAGGAGAATTTAATGCACCGGAAAATTACAATCGCAGGGGAAAATCTTCCGGTCTGGGCCGAATCATTTTCTTTGTAATTATTATTGTGGTATTCTTGGCAATTAGCGGAGGCAGCAGGGGCGGAGGTGGCTCTTTAATGAGTAATAACGGCGCATTTTTATTGGGTAGCCTTCTTGGCGGTGGTGGAAGGGGCGGCGGAGGCTTTGGTGGCGGCGGTGGAGGATCATCAGGTGGTGGTGGCTTTGGAGGTTTTGGTGGTGGTAGTTTTGGTGGTGGCGGATCAAGCGGAAGCTGGTAATGACCTAAAAATAGGTATAAATAAAATCCCAACTTTTTAAGGTTGGGATTTTATTTATACAAAGAGTTTGTTTGCTTTTCTTCATAGAAAAAATAACTTTTAAAAGGTAGTTTTTTTTTCAATTAAAATATATAAGCCAATCTAAATCCAATGGCACCTAAAGTACCATCTTTAGAATAACCATCATATTTAAAAGTTGCATCTAAAGCTTTATCAGATTTGGTTTTAAATTCATAACCAATTTGGGGTGAATATGCAAAAGCGGTACCGCCACCATTATTTAAAAAACCAACTCCGAGCTGAGCAGCTCCGTATATACCTCCGCTTAAAAAATATTTTACACCTACTCTCAGGGGCAAAATAGTTGTACCCTTATATTTATACCCTGCTCCGGAAGATTTACCATTATAAGCAATTAAACCAAAGGTTGCGGTTCCATATAAGTGTTCCTGTAAAGATATTTCTGCCTGCGCAGTACCACCAATTCCGATTGAATGAGAATTAGAAAAAGACCCTGATGCAAAGGATAATTCCGGTCCAACACTAAATCTAAATTTTGAATCACTTTGTGCCATTACCATAGTTGATGTGAAAAATGCCAGCAGTGTAAATACAATTATTTTTTTCATTTCAGTTTGTTTTATAATGCAAATGTACAAGCCCAAAACAGTAATGCCAAACATGGTGATTGTTAATTCTTTATTAATGGTCAGAAGGTATTATTCTTTGTTGAGCGGGTACTCAAGTAATAAAAATACCAGTTTATAAATTTTCAAACATATCTTTCGTCATTGCCGGTAAATCGTAATCTTCTTTCCATCCCCAGTCGTTCCTGGCTACGCTATCATCAATACTTTGCGGCCAGCTGTTGGCTATCTGTTGCCGGTAATCTGGTTTATAAGAGATGGTAAATTCGGGTATATGCTTTTTTATTTCGGCTGCAATTTCTTTGGGAGAAAAGCTCATGCCCGAAATATTATACGAGGTTCGGATCTTAATTTTTTCTTCCGGCGCTTCCATTAATTCGAGGGTTGCTTTTATCGCATCGGGCATATACATCATGGGCAGGTAAGTATCCGGCTCCAAAAAACATTCGTAACTTTTTTCTTCCAGCGCCTCATGAAATATTTCCACCGCGTAATCTGTGGTACCGCCACCGGGAGCACTTTTATAACTAATCAACCCCGGATAGCGGATGCTCCTTACATCAAGCCCCCATCGCTGGTGATAATAATTACACCAGAATTCCCCGGCATATTTGCTGATGCCATACACTGTTATCGGCTCAATAACGGTTTGCTGCGGACAATTTTTTTTAGGTGAAGTAGGGCCAAATACGGCTATAGAACTGGGCCAGTAAACTTTGTGAATTTTTTCTTCTTTGGCAATGTCAAGTACATTTAGCAAACTCTGCATATTTAAACTCCAGGCAAGGTTAGGATTTTTTTCGCCGGTTGCAGAAAGGATAGCTGCCAGTAAATAAATCTGTGTAACATTTTGCCGTATCACCTGCACATGAAGCATTTCTTTATTCATTACATCAAGGCTTACATACGGACCAGTTCCTTTTAATAGTTCATTCTCTTCTCTTAAATCACTGGCTACCACATTAGCATTGCCATATATTTTTCTCAGGGCAAGTGTAAGTTCTACCCCTATCTGGCCACTTGCACCAATCACTAAAATTTTCTCTTTTATCATGTCATTTCTTTATTTGGATGTAAATGTAATTTGAAATCTATAAATACTAATTTTGCCGCATGGAAAAGTATTTAAAGGATTTGTTTGCCAATCAGCAATACGATAAAAATAATTTCTTTCTTATTGCAGGCCCATGCGTGGTAGAAAGCGAAGAGCTTGTAATGGAAGTAGCCGACAAAGTTGCAGCTATTTGCAAAAAGCTCGCAATACCGTATGTTTTTAAAGCATCTTACCGCAAAGCTAACCGTACAAGTGGAAGTTCTTTTACGGGCATTGGCGATTTAGCGGCATTAGCACTATTAAAAAAAGTGGGAGAGAAATACAAGTTGCCTACCACATCAGATATTCATGCACATGAAGAGGCTGCATTAGCAGCAGGGTATGTTGATATTTTACAGATACCTGCTTTCCTTTGCAGGCAAACAGACCTGTTGCTTGCTGCGGCTGAAACAGGCAAGATTGTAAATGTAAAAAAAGGGCAATTTGTAAGTGGCCCTTCCATGAAATTTGCTGTTGAAAAAATAAAAAATGCGGGGAACGAAAAAGTGATGCTTACAGAAAGGGGCAACACATTTGGTTACCAGGATATGGTAATTGACTATCGCAATATCCCATTAATGAAAGAACATAAAGTTCCTGTAATAATGGATTGCACCCATAGTTTACAACAGCCTAATCAAACCTCCGGGGTAACAGGTGGTAACCCACAATTAATTGAAACAATCGCCAAAGCAGCCATAGCAACTGGTGCCGACGGGCTGTTTATAGAAACTCACCCTAATCCTTCTGTGGCCAAAAGTGATGGTGCCAATATGCTGCGCTTAGATTTACTGGAACCCTTGCTTGAAAAATTGGTGCGTTTAAGAGCCGCCGTTATGTAGTTTTAATGGCTGCTATAAAATAAAAAATCCCGATATTATCGGGATAAATCAAACTCGAGAAACCAAAGGTTAGCAAAAACGGTATACTGTAATATACATACTACAAAAACATAGGAATGAAAATAAAACGGGGTTGTTAAATGTGTTTCATGCACATTTTTGAAATGTAAAGGTAGGCTATGTGTCATAAATACACATGCCTAAAGCGGACATAATACTAATCGCAAACGGTTTATTAAAAAGAAAAGGTTAAGCATTGCTCGGAAGTATGTTGAAAGCTTTTTTATACGCTATAGTAAAGTTGCTAAGATTTTGAAAGCCCAGTTGCATGCCTATTTCTTTAACTGAAAACTTGCGTTTATTAAGCAGTTGCCTGGCTTTTAACATACGGTTTTTTTGATAATATTCATACGGGGTAAGGCCATAGATTTTTTTAAAAACCACTTTTAGTTTTGATTCACTCATCATGCCAATACGGGCTAATTCGGCTAACGGCGGTGGTGCCACCGAAAGATTGTTAACCAAAATAGATTCAACCTGCATCATCCTTTTTATTTCACTATCTTCAAAACCTGTTTCTCCACCGTCATTAGAAATTTTATTATACAGGCTTCTTAAAAATTTTTCCAGCAACAGCATTACCCGGTTTTGTAATACTGTTTTATAAATGGGATGATCTTCTTTTAACGCAAATATTTCCTCCATTAATTCCCGGTAGTCAATATTTAATACCTCAAAAGTAAAAGCGGCTGTTTTTAAAGACAGGTATTTTGTCAAAAAATAATCCGTGCTCTTTACCCCCGAATATTTATTAAACCACTCTTCTGTAAAATAGATATTTACACAACGATCCTCTGTTCCAGTATTTGCGGTATAGGCAAAATTAGAAAGTGAATTGGTTAAAAAAGCACCTGAATAAAATTCATTTTTTTCTTCCAGTAAATCGTCATCCATTTTAATGGAAAGTTTTCTCATATTTCTAACCTGGTCAAAACGTAAGGTATAGGATTGAGTAGTAGCCGACTCACGAAAAACATGAACATCTGTATTAATAGTACATTCATTTATTAACACCTGCAGGCCGTTGGCCATGGCTACCATTTTTATATAACCAGATCCAATTGAGGGAGGTAACCAAATGGTATTTTTTTCTTTTTTCACACCAAGCTTTTCGGCAAGGTATTGCAGGTAAGTTGCATGGTCGCTATATTTATACGAGATATTAAACACTTGTTTATTTTAATTATTTCCAGCACCAAAATAGTGAATACTCAGGTAGCAACAACTTCGCCGGGTGAAATATCAAATTGCTTTTTAAAGGCCATTATAAAATTAGAGGTATTGTGGTATCCTATAGCTTCTGCTGTTTCGTTAACATTATATTTTCCACTCAGCAAAAGTTCTTTGGCTTTTTGCATGCGTATTTTTTGATAATAGGCATAAATGCTGTCACCATAAATACCCTTAAAACTTTTTTTTAATTTGGTGCTGCTCATAGAAACAAGGCGGGAAAATTCATCAATAGTAGGAGGAGGTTCAGTAAAATCATTCACCAGTAATTGCTCTACCTCTATCAGTCTTTTTACTTCCTCGTCTGTCAGGTTAAAGCGGCCTTCCAATAAGTTACTCTTATCATGTAAACGAATAAAAAATCGCTCTATCAGCAATGTTACCCTGTTTTGTATAAAAATATTTTGTACCGGATCATCTTGTTGTACGCTCCAAATTTCTTCCATCAGGCGCAGGTATTCATGATCCAACTGTTCCATATCAAAACTTTCTGTTTTCAACAATAAATATTTTTGTAAAATATCTGTATCTGCTGATAAACCTAAATATTTTTTTAACCATTTTTCATTAAACAATATTTTGATAGACCTGATATGTAAGTTTGCGGGCAGTTCTTCTGTATTCACAAACATATTGCTGGTAAGCCTTGCTACGGCGTGCCGGGTATTTGTTTTTTGCAGTGTTTCTTCATCCACTTTAAGGATAGCCGTTTTTGTTATGTACACATCATCAAAGTGTAAAATAAAATATCGTTTGTCAGAGTGTTCTCTCGTAGTTAATAAAGCTTGCTTAAACGACACATCAGCAAGCATTACCTGCAATTCATCATAAAGTTTCAATATTTTAATACAGCCTTCTCCTGCAGAAGGTGGCACCACAAGAAAATCATCACCACTATAAGGAATGTCAAATGCGTTGGCCAAATCCTGCAACAGCATTGTATAATCAGTATGATTGATGTTAAATGCAATCATTATGAAATAGAAAAAATTAGGAAAATGAACAAAAATTTTGTTCGTCAAAGATATCTTAAAGGATTACGTCTTGCATTAAGGATATACCTTTTAATGTTCATCCAAAAAGCAACGAATAAATAAATAATTATGGGTGACCCCATTGTAAGAAATGAAATATAAATAAAGTTTTTACGAATAGTTGAAGCAGCAATGCCCATTCTTTCACCGATAGCGCTGCAAACACCAAATACATGCCACTCAATAAAATGTTTAAAACGATTCATACTGCTAATGTAAAAAAATAAAATTAAATAATGCGATAAGTTTGATGGTAATGCTTAAACCATTTTTTGTAATTTTGCACCCAATCCGATTAGTTATTATAGCAAAAATCAGACCTTTCTATACTAATGAACCGGTACATTGTACAATATAAAACCTATTACCATGGCTTTCGACATTGAAATGATCAAAAAATTGTATGCCAATTTTGGCAGCCGTATTGAAGCAGCCCGTAAAACGGTTGGCAAACCATTAACCCTTACTGAAAAAATATTGTATGCCCATCTTTGGCAGGGCGACGCTACCACTGCTTACGATAGAGGAAAGAGTTATGTGGATTTTGCGCCGGATCGTGTAGCGATGCAGGATGCAACGGCACAGATGGCATTGTTACAATTTATGCAAAGTGGAAGAACCAAAGTAGCTGTTCCATCTACGGTGCATTGTGATCATTTAATAGAAGCAAAAGTAAACAGTAAAACAGATTTGGACAGGGCGGTACATGAAAGCAGTGAAGTGTATGATTTTCTTGCCTCAGTAAGCAATAAATATGGTATTGGATTTTGGAAACCCGGAGCCGGCATTATTCACCAGGTAGTGTTAGAAAATTATGCTTTTCCAGGTGGTATGATGATTGGTACTGACAGCCATACGGTAAACGCAGGGGGTTTGGGGATGATCGCTATTGGTGTAGGAGGTGCTGATGCCTGTGATGTTATGGCCGGCCTTGCATGGGAACTAAAAATGCCCAAGCTGATTGGGATTAAATTAACAGGAAAACTGGGTGGCTGGACGGCTCCCAAAGACGTAATTTTAAAAGTTGCTGGTATATTAACCGTTAAGGGCGGTACCGGCGCAGTGGTGGAATATTTTGGCGAAGGTGCTACCAGCATGAGTTGTACCGGTAAAGGAACAATTTGTAATATGGGTGCAGAAATTGGTGCTACCACTTCTTTATTTGGGTACGACCCAAGTATGAGCCGTTATTTGAATGCCACAGGCAGAGCAGAAATTGCCACTGCTGCTAATGCAATTGCAACCCATTTAACCGGCGATGCTGAAGTGTACGCCAACCCCGAAGCTTATTTTGACCAGGTTATTGAAATTGATTTAAACACGTTAGAGCCACATTTAAATGGCCCGTTTACACCCGATCTGGCAACACCTATTTCTAAAATGAAGGAAGCAGCCGCATTAAACGGATGGCCCACAAAAATTGAAGTAGGTTTAATTGGTAGCTGCACCAATAGTAGTTACGAAGATATCAGCAGGGCGGTTAGTCTTGCCCAACAGGTTACGGATAAAGGATTAAAACTACATTCAGAATTCACGATTACCCCTGGCAGCGAGCAGGTACGTTTTACTATTGAAAGAGATGGGTTCTTGAATATATTTGATAAAATTGGCGCTACAGTTTTTGCCAATGCCTGTGGCCCGTGCATAGGTATGTGGGCAAGAGTGGGGGCAGAAAAAGCAGAGAAGAATACCATCGTGCATTCCTTTAACCGCAACTTCGCCAAACGTGCAGATGGCAACCCCAACACATTTGCATTTGTAGGAAGTCCTGAAATTGTAACTGCTATGGCCATTGCCGGTGATCTTTCTTTTAACCCGCTTACAGATTTTTTAACCAATAATAAAGGCGAGCAGGTAAAACTTGATCCGCCAACAGGTTTTGAATTACCGCCCAAAGGTTTTGATGTGGATGATGCAGGGTTTCAACAACCGGCAGAAGATGGCAGTGGTGTAGAAGTAATAGTATCACCAACCAGCAAACGCTTACAATTATTAGATCCTTTTGCAGCATGGGAAGGTGTTGATTTAAAGGGACTAAAACTGTTGATAAAAGCCAAAGGAAAATGTACCACCGATCATATCAGTATGGCAGGCCCCTGGTTAAAATTTCGTGGCCATTTGGATAATATCAGCAACAATATGCTTATTGGCGCCGTCAACTTTTTTAATGAAAAAACAGACTCGGTTAAAAACCAGCTCACCGGTGAATACGGCACTGTTCCCAACACACAAAGGGCTTACAAAGCAGCAGGCATCAACACTATCGTAGTAGGCGATGAAAACTATGGGGAAGGTTCATCAAGGGAACATGCCGCTATGGAGCCACGCCATTTGGGTGTTCGAGCGGTACTGGTAAAATCATTTGCACGCATACACGAAACCAATTTAAAAAAGCAGGGAATGCTGGCATTAACTTTTGCCGCCAAAGAAGACTACGATAAAATACTGGAAGATGATAGTATAGACATTGAAGGGCTTACTTCTTTTGCACCAGGCAAAGCTTTGCATATTGTATTAAACCATGCGGATGGCACCATCGAAACCATCCTGGTTAACCATACCTACAACGAACAACAGATTGAATGGTTTATTGCAGGAGGGGCTTTAAATATTATCCGCAGAGAATTTGCTGCCAGTCACGCTTAGCATTTAAAAGCATACTATATTTTAAATCCCGTTGACAACAACGGGATTTTTATTTTATATGGGACTGCAATATTTCAAGCAAGCATCATTGCAGCGTTCGCCCGGGGCGAATAGCATAGCGGCATAAAAGAACTTTATGCAAGCAGCCCGGCCTGTTTCTTCAGTGCCTGCCCAGCAGCCTGCAAAATATTGAACCATTCCCTACGTTAATATCTGCAAGGGGTTGTTTACAGGGAGTTGAGAAAATAACTTAGATGTTAAAAATTAGGCTGCTCCTTTAATGTGTACACAAAAAAGGTAAATTTGCCTACAACAATATCAGTAAAATTTAAGTATGAAAAATACAGTTAATAAAATCATTTCCTTTCTTTTCACAGTGGCGGCTATTGTATGTGTTGGTTTACCTGCTGCGGCACAATACAAAACATTTAAATTATCACCAAAGGGCGATACTTTAAATGCAATAGATAAGAAAGACTTTAAGCAGGGCAAATGGGTTGTTACCGTAGCAGAGTTAAGGGGTGAGCCTGGCTACGAAGAAGAAGGATATTATAAGGATGATAAAAAGACAGGCCCCTGGCGCAAGTACAATAGCACCGGCGATATTTTGGCCGTTGAAAATTATAAGGCCGGCGGTAAGGAAGGCGTGCAGGAATATTTTTCTTTTTTAGGTGATCTTTTAAGGCACGAAGAATGGAAGGGATATAATCCTGATGCACCTTTTGATACGATAGCGGTTTATGGCCAGGGAAATAATGAAGTTGCCAGTTATAAAATGGTAAAAGCCCAGCAGTATAGTGTACCGCATGGCGAATGGAAATATTATGCACCTGGTGAAAAATTTATAAAAATGGAGACCTATGACCATGGTCGTTTATTAAAAAACCCTGATGACAAAACAACCGCTGTAGCAACAAAAACAGCCGAAGAAAAGCCCGAAGAAAAAGTGAAGACCAAAGAAATACTTGAGTACGAAAAAAAGTACAGTAAAAAGAAAAGGAAGGCAATGGAGAGAGATGGAAAGACAGCCTTGTAATATTTATATTGGTCAATTTTATAAAAGTAAGCTATCGTTAAAATTATTTTTGTCCGGGCTATAAAGCAATGTGGATCATCGTTGCCACGCTCGGTTCAGGGGCATACCAGTGTGGGTCATTGGCTTCCTGACAGTGAGGGTATTATAAATTTGGCCTTCATTTGCGTTTATTCATTTTAAAAAATATTTTGAAATGATAATCATAGCCTGAGATTTAATCGATATAATTTTACATTGGAACAACCTTTAAAAGATTGTAAAAAAAATAATTTATACTCCTGACACAGGGCTGTCAACTACACCCGCTACTTTTGCTGCATCATTAAAAACAAACCAAATGGACACAATAACAGTAGCACCTTTTAACATCATTGGCCTTGCCATCCGAACCACCAGCGAAAACGGGCAATCGGCAAAAGATATTCCCCAATTGTGGAACCAGTTTTTATCAGAGAACATTGCTGCGCAGATCCCTGATAAAATGGATACTGACATCTATTGCATTTACACCGATTATGAAAAAGATCATACAAAGCCGTACACTACGCTGTTGGGTTGTAAAACGAGTAGTCTCCATCACCTGCCGCAAGGCTTTACCGGCAAATCTTTTTCCGGCGGTAGCTATACCCTTTATACTGCCCAGGGTAAAATAACAGATGGCATCGTTTTTCAGAAATGGACAACAATATGGAACAGCAATATCCCAAGGGCCTACACGGCCGATTTTGAAGTGTACAGCGAAAAAGCACAACACCCCGATAATGCAGAAGTTGATATTTTTATTGCTGTAAAATAAAACATAAAAATGCTCAGCCCCATTGATGATTATTTTTTGCATAAAGAAGAACCCATAAAAAGTTGCCTGCAATTTTTAAGGGAACACATACTTAAACAGGATGCCAACATAACCGAAGCCTGGAAATACGGCATGCCCTTTTATTGCTACAACAAAAAAATGTGTTGCTATTTGTGGGTACATAAAAAACACCACCAACCTTATATCGGTATTGTAGAAGGCAAGCGCATCCATCATCCCGACCTGGTTATTGAAAAACGGGCGAGGATGAAAATATTATTGATCGATCCGGCAAAAGATATCCCTGTTAAAAAGCTGGATGCTATTTTGAAAGCAGTGCTGGCGTTGTACAGGTAATTGTTTTATTTTAGCAGACACTTGCCTGAATGTATACTTTGTTCCTTTCTATTTTTAGACAATCAAAATGAAAAAATTATCTGAAGTATCAAAACGCACCTTTTTAAGATTATTAGAAGGAGACCTGCCAATAAAGGATTTTGAACGCTGGGTCTATGACAGTAGTGATAGCATTGAAAATGAACTGGGTAAAGAGGCTCATCTTGACCTTATATCGTTTGGCTATAAACGTGCAAGTAGTTTGGACGAACTTAAAGATATGATTTTAGGATACATCAACACGATGGAGTTTAAACTATGGCGGACTAAAAAATTGCTGTCAGAGATTGTAGAGAACAAAATTGACCTGGTGCTGGCAACAAGAAAGCTTAGAGACTTATATTATGATGGTGGTAACACTTTTATTCCTGTGGATCTTGGTGTTGGTTATGAAAGTGAGTTAGATGATGTACCGATACCCTCTGAGTATATAGAATTTCAAAGCCATGAAGTAGAAGAAAAATTAAAAAAAGTAGAGTGGTATAGAAATTATATTTTAAGGGATGCAAAAGAATTACTGGACACATTAAACAGGCAGGATAATAAAAATATTTAATGCTGTAAAGTAAGGCCTTGCCTGATGAATTGCTTTTTGAATTTCCTGCTCCATAGTAGCCACCACTTTGTAATAAATAAGTAGGATGAACTTTGCTCCGCCGTGGGTCTTGTCCACACGATCCACTATTCAATGTCAAACCTCCCGCCTTACAACTTAAAAAAAGAAAATTCGTTTAATGTATTTTTATAAATATGAGTTCTACATGAGGTAGTGGCTAAATATTTTGGAGAGTGGTTCGGTACACACAAAACATAGCAGCAGGAAGGCCTGTCAAAATGAATTACATGTCCGGGATTTCAGGCTCGACTAATTTTGCTAATTTCTCTAGACATTCTTGCCAACCTAAATAACACATTTCTACAGGTATCATAGAAGGTATATTCTCCTGCAAAATTTTTATTTCGGTACCTACTAAAACTTTTTGTAGCCAAACAGAGGTAGTCATTTCGCCAGGAAGGCCAGGGTCATCAAATTTATCTGTGTACTTTAAAAACTCATTGGGTTTAATCTCAACATATTTCCCTCCGAATGAGTGGCTCTTACCAGTAGAAAAATTATGAAATGACATCTTATAAGTTCCGTCTACCTGCACATTCATTTCATGAATGGTACAAAGGAAGCCATACGGAGGTATCCACGACGTAAGTGCATTGGGCTCAGTAAATGCACGATAGACTTTTTCAGGAGAAGCTTTAAGAACTCTGTGTAACGAAACGCTGTTGTTTGCCATGAAATTTTATTTTTGGGGTTACTCTTTTCTTAATTTGTGGTCTGGAAATCTTAGTAAATTTAAATCATTTTCTGTTCAGATAGCCACTCGCATTTTAATTGTAATACAATGTTAATGGAGCATAACTGGCCACACATAAATATATGATATAGAAATGATAAAATACAAAAAGCTGCTTCCGCCATGGTTATTGTGTGCACGAACCACGGCAGCAATTGGACTATTGTCTGATGTTATCATCAATTACCATAGTATTTGTCCACTTGTCTTGCCAGGGGTTACAAGGATTACCAAAAGCGCTAAACACACAGAAAGGCACGGCTCTACTAAATCCTCTTCCAAAAGCAGTAGTGGTTGTCAATTGGCTGCCATCAAGATTTACGGCTTTGGTCTTAGTAATAAATTTGCCGATTGACTTTCCTTTAAAAATTGCTTCCACTATTGACATATACAATGCATATAGGAGTAAAGTAATTATTCTGTCACCTAACCCACCACCTACATTATCATCACTAAAAAACCCCGCTGCCGCAGGAGATATTAGGGCAATTACAATTCCAAATACAACAATTAATAAGTAGAAAATAAATAAATCGATAAGATAATTGGCGAGTCTTTTTCCGGTTGATGCTCTTACATGAAGTTCTTCTTCGGTTAACAGGTCAACAGAGGTTTGTTCAGCTTGCATTGTGATCTTTGTTTTAAGGTTATTAATAAATACGAAACTATTAAAGACTTGATTACAAATATGTAACGCCTTACACATAAATATATGATAGAGAAATGAAAAAATACAACATACTGCTACGCCATAATTCTTGTCTACACGAACCACTATGCAATGTCAAACCTCCCGCCCTATAACTTAAATACGAATATTCGTTTAATGCATTTTTATAAGTGGGAGTTCGACAACAGATAGTGGCTAAATATTTGGGAGAGTGGTTCGATGGTATGTACAAGGACTATGCAGATGCAAAAAAGCAAAAGCCGATGACCTTAAGCCACCAGGAATTTGCAAGAAGATTTGAGCAGCATATTTTACCCAAGCGGTTTGTAAAAATAAGGCATGGTGGTTACCTGGCACACAACGGAAAAAACCAGCGCATAGCAGCCATTCACCAGCAACTAAACCTGCCCAAACCAATGCCCAAAATAATCATCCCTTAATTTGCAAATGCTGCAACGCACCGGGATAGATTACAGCCAAT
>JANYFT010000441.1 GCA_025359625.1 Ferruginibacter sp. | reverse complement strand
TTCCTTCATTATGCGAAAGTGACCCTGCAATTACCTGTAGCAGGGTAGATTTACCAGAACCATTTGATCCTGTTACAGCATATTTTTTATCGGCAGAAAATGTATAATTTAAATGCCGGAATATCCATTCCCGGTTAAATCTTTTACCAACATTTTTTAAAGTAATCTGCATATTATGAACGATGTACTTACTGCCTGAAAGATTTTTGCAATGGATTTTTTTAAGTATGGATAATAAAAATACAACGAATAGGTTATAATGATATTTTAATTGTTAAATGAAATTCTTTATTCATCATCCTGGCTACCTTTGGTAAAACGTTTGATAATGCCCCTGCCACTTTCTCTTATAAAAGTTACAATCTCATCCCTTTCATCAGTAGCAGGCAATTCTTCTTCAATAAAATTAAGCGCCTGCGATGTGTTCATAGATTTGTTGTAGATGATGCGGTAAATATCCAGTATCTGGTTGATACGGTCATTAGAAAAACCTTTTCGTTTTAGCCCCACCGAATTTACCCCTGCATAACTGAGCGGAGTACGGCCAGCTTTAATGTAAGGCGGCACGTCTTTACTAACCAATGAGCCACCACTTATAAATGCATGTTGCCCAATTTGTACAAACTGATGAATAGCACACATGCCTGCTAAAATAGAATTATCTCCCATAGTTACATGACCTGCCATTTGGGTGCTGTTGCTCATGATGCAATTATTGCCCACTATACAATCATGTGCTATATGGCTATATGCCATAATAAGACAATTGTTGCCCACCTTGGTTGTCCAGCGATCTTTGCTCCCCCGGTTTACGGTTACAAACTCCCGAATGGTGGTGTTGTCGCCAATTTCCACCGTGGTTTGTTCTCCTTCAAATTTAAGGTCCTGGGGGATGGCAGCAATTACAGCACCTGGAAAAATGCGGCAATTTTTACCAATCCTTGCACCTTCCATTATGGTAACATTGCTCCCTATCCAGGTGCCTTCACCAATTTCTACATTGGGGTGAATAACGCTAAAAGGGTCAATCTTTACATTGGTTGCCAATTTTGCATTAGGGTGTATGTATGTATGGGGATGAATCATAACAGATTTAAAAATTTTTCTAAAAAAAAATGACAACTTCTTTGGGTTATTGCAAGCCCTCATTTTGTGATTGAATCATTGAGCCATTGAGGAATTGCTTATTAATTTCTTTTCACCAACTGGGCCGTCAAATCGCCTTCTGTGCAAAGTTTATTACCTACAAATATGCTACCCCTCATAACGCAAATGCCACGGCGAATAGGTTCTATTAGTTCCATTTTTAAAATCATTGTATCGCCGGGAACTACTTTTTGTTTGAATTTGCAATTATCAATTTTTATAAAATAGGTATCATATTGACCTTCAGGCATGGCGTTAATGCAAAGGATACCACCAGTTTGCGCCAGTGCCTCTACCTGTAAAACGCCCGGCATTACAGGGTTTCCGGGAAAATGGCCTTGGAAGAAAAACTCGTTAAAGGTTACATTTTTAATTCCTACTATTTGCTTATCCGTTAATTCGATGATTTTATCAACCAATAAAAAAGGATACCTGTGTGGTAAGGTTTTTTCTATTTGTTGTAAAGAATAAACGGGTGGCTGGTTGGGATTATAAATCGGGATACCCTTGGTATGTTTATTTTTTTTGATGTAGTTTTTTATTTTTTTTGCAAACTCTACATTACTACTGTGGCCGGGCCTGTTGGCAATAATATGGCCTTTAATAGGATAGCCAATCAAAGCCAAATCACCAATAACATCCAGCAATTTATGCCTGGCTGGTTCGTTAGGAAAACGTAGCTCCAGGTTGTTCAGGTAACCTTCGCTCTTTACTTCTACTTTGTCTCTTCCAAATGCTTTTGCCAGCCTGCTCATCTCTTCTTTTGTAACAGGCTTGTCCACAACTACAATGGCGTTGTTAATATCGCCTCCTTTTATCAGGTTATTATCCAGTAAGGCTTCCAGTTCATGTAAAAAACAAAAAGTGCGGCAGGGGGCAATCTGGGTCTTAAATTCCTGCATTGTTTTTAAACTGGCATGCTGTGTACCCAGTACCGGAGAATTAAAATCTATTAAAGTAGTGATTTTATAATCTGTAGAGGGAAGTACTGTCATCTCCACCCTTTTTACATCATCGTAATAGGAAATATTAGTATCAATAGAATACCATGCTTTGGCAGCTTCCTGTTCCAATACACCGCCGTCACTAATGATATCTACAAAAGGTTCACTACTGCCATCAATTATTGGAATTTCGGGGCCGTTTATTTCAATCAGGCAATTATCTATACCCATACCTACCAGCGCAGCAAGTATATGCTCAACCGTGCTCACTTTTGCATCACCAATTTCCAGTGTAGTTCCTCTTGAGGTATCGGTTACCAAATCGCAATCGGCTTTAATGACAGGCCTTCCCGGAAGGTCAATCCGTTGAAACTGAAAACCAAAACCTGCATTTGCCGGTTTAAGCGTCATATCTACATTAATACCTGTGTGTAAACCTGTACCCGAAATGCTGATCGCTGTTAAAAGTGTATGTTGTTTATCGGGGTTAAAATTTGCGTCCATACTTCACTTGTTGTTTTATAAATAGCGGCAAAGGTATTTTATTTTTTGGCATCAGGATGTAGTTATCGTTGAGGCTTGTTTAGATATTGCCCAAGGATTAGGATGAAGAGGCATCGAAAGCGAAAATCAATTTTTCAATTTGTTCAACTTTTAATTCTTTCAATTTTAAATTTTGCCTATCCATTAATGGTTTCCTTCATGGTGCAACTTTCATTTTTAAGGTCGCAGTAATTATTAACACGGCATTCATTTAACCCTTTGGGATTAACAACTCTTTCACTAATTTCTCCAATTCTTTTATTCTTTTTTCTATCTCTGGCAGGCTTCTTACCATTGCCTGGCTGCGTAAAGCGGCAGTATAATCGTACGCTGGAGAACCTGTTACCGCTGAATTAGGGGTTTTGATAGATTTACTTACACCACTTTGTGCATTTATTTTACTGCCATCTGCAATCTGCAAATGCCCTACAATACCTACCTGTCCGCCAATCATAACATTGTTGCCAATTTTGGTACTTCCGCTAATGCCTGCCTGAGCCGCAATTACGGCATTATTGCCTATCTCCACATTATGGGCAATTTGCAAAAGGTTATCCAGTTTGGCACCTGCCTTAATTAAGGTGCTGCCAATAGTGGCTCTGTCAATGGTGGCATTTGAGCCAATCTCCACATTGTCTTCTATAATTACATTGCCTATCTGGGGTACTTTTATAAAAGTGCCATCCGGCTGAGGTGCAAAGCCAAAGCCATCGCCGCCAATTACAGTACCTGCATGAATCACTACATTTTTTCCAATAATACAATGGTTGTAAATTTTAACGCCGGGGTAAATAATGGAGTTCTCCCCCACCACCACATTGTTACCGATGTAGGCACCAGGGAAAATCTTAGCCCCATTTGCAATGATAGATTTTTCACCAATGTAAGCAAAAGCGCCAATAAATACCTGCTCGCCAATTTTGGCTGTGACATCAATATAGGCAGGTTGTTGTATGCCGGTTAGCTGCTGGTTTTGCATTTGCTGGTACTTATCCAATAAGGTGGCAAAAGCTGTATAAGCATCCGGCACACGGATAAGTGTAGCGGAAATTGGATGTTTTAATTCCTGTGTGTTATTAATGATAATGACAGATGCCTTTGTACTATATAAATACTCTTCGTATTTAGGATTGGCTAAAAAAGCCAGTTCCCCTTCAGTGGCCTCTTCTATTTTGCCCAAAGAAGCAACATTCATATCGGCATTACCTTCAACTTTACCATTAATAATGATGGCTATTTGCGCTGCGGAAAATTGCATATTTTTTGCTTAAGCTTTAAGGAGTTACTTTTAATATTGTATTAGTAATGCTAAAAGCTAAAAGTTATCGTGAATAACAAATGTAATATTTTTTAACCTTGCTCTTCATGTTTTCATTTATAAGAGCATTGTCCACTTCCGAAATATCTTTCACTGATCCGTCTTTAAACAAAATATGAATATGCTCATTGTCAAAGTTATAAGTATTACTGGCCGCTTCGCCTGTAAACACCAGCCAGCCTGCATCTGCCACACTAATATTTAATTGTTGCATCACTGCATCCCTTTTTTCATTTACCAGTTTTTCATCTACTGGCTGGCCAAAATATTTTATTTTAAACAAGTGACGATTAACAATCCCTTCACATAAAATAGAAAGCACTTTGTCTTCATGGGTACTCCATTCTTTTATTGCCGATACTACATCGTAATCATCCAGTTGGCAAAATTCTTGTAATGTTACGTTATCAATAGGCTCATTAATAAATTTATTAAGCGGTGTTTTTGTAAACGCTTTTATATATTTAGCCCTTTTAATGATGCGTTGTAACATTTGCTCAGCACACAAAACCGTTTTGTGCAAATACACTTGCCAGTACATTAAGCGGCGAGCCACCAAAAATTTTTCTATAGAATAAATACCTTTTTCTTCCACCATTAATTCGCCTTCATGCACAGTAAGCATTTTTATTATGCGGTCGTAACCTATAACACCTTCGCTTACGCCACTAAAAAAACTATCCCGGGTTAAATAGTCCATCCTGTCTACATCCAGTTGGCCACTAATAAGCTGGTACAAATATTTTTTAGGATATACATTGGTGAAAATATCTATTGCCATCTGCAGTTGCCCATTATATTGTTTATTCAATTCATTCATCAATAGTAATGAAATCGCCTCATGGTGCATGCCTTCTATTAATACATTTTCCAGTGCATGGCTAAAAGGGCCATGGCCGATATCGTGTAATAAGATAGCCACTTTAGCTCCCTGCTCTTCCTCTTTGGTAATATCAACGCCCTTATTTCTTAATTCGCCAAGGGCATTACACATTAAATGGTAAGCACCTAATGAATGATGCAGCCTTGTATGCACTGCTCCGGGATATACCAAATGTGCCATGGCCATTTGATTGATGCGCCGCAACCGCTGGTAAAATGGATGGGCAATTATTTTAAATACAAGTACATCATCAATGGTGATAAAACCATACACCGGATCGTTGATTATTTTTTTAAGCTGCATTCAATAATTTGATGGTTGATAGTATTTTGTTAAAACTTAATTTAGATGCTGGGCAAAGCTACAAATCCCAAACTTGAAACCATTATATTTGCTGCACACCTTATTGCTATAATATTACAACCGCCTATCAATAAATTCTACTTCTCTAAATTTAATGGCTTGATAAAAATGATTGTATTTGTCTGTAAAACATAATGAAGAAAGTCTAAAAAATATTTTCACTTTATGTTTATAAAGAGTTCTACTTTACAAAAAACGCATGTAACACAACACAAAAACGATAAATACAAACCAGCAAAAATGAGTGTAGCAAAAATACTTTGGGTAGATGATGAAATTGACAGCCTTACCTCTCAGATAATGTTTTTAGAAAACAAGGGGTATGAAGTAACAACCAAAACCAATGGATTTGATGGGATAGAATATGTGAAAGAAAATGTTGTTGATGTGGTACTGCTGGATGAAACAATGCCGGGCATTACCGGCTTACAAACGCTGCAGCAAATTAAAGAGATCAATAATAATTTGCCGGTAGTGCTTATCACCAAAAATGAAGCAGAAAATTTGATGGATGAAGCCATTGGTAGCCAGATAAGTGATTACCTTATAAAACCTGTAAACCCAAATCAGGTATGGCTTAGCTTAAAAAAATTGATAGATAATAAAAGGCTGGTTGCAGAAAAAACCACCTCTGCCTACCAACAGGAATTTCGCAGTTTATTTATGGCGCTTAACGATAACCCTGATTACAACGGATGGATGGAAATTTATAAAAAACTGGTGTATTGGGAGCTGGAAATGAAGAAAAGCGACAGCCCGGAAATGCAGGAAGTTTTTCAATTGCAAAAAGCAGAAGCCAATATTGAATTTTTTAAATTCATTTCAAGAAATTATGCTTCATGGATCAATCCTAAAAATGGTGATGCACCCATTATGAGCCATAATTTAATGAAGTTTAAAGTGCTGCCCCATCTTGAAAAAGGAAAGCCTTTATTTTTTGTGCTCATTGATAATTTACGTTTTGATCAGTGGAAAACTATTCAGCCAATTTTTGCAGAAAGTTTCCGCATACATGAAGAAGAAACTTTTTATTCTATACTGCCCACTGCTACACAATATGCACGCAATGCCATTTTTGCGGGCATGTTGCCTATTGAAATTGAAAAACTTTTTAATGCCCAATGGAAAAATGATGATGAAGAAGGCGGAAAAAATATGTACGAAGAGGAATTTTTTAAAGCCCAGTTAAAACGGCTCGGTAAAAGTGATTTAAAATATTCTTATACTAAGATAACCAATAACCACGACGGACAAAAGTTGGTGGAGAACATGCATAATATGATGCAGAATGACATCAACATTATTGTGTATAATTTTATTGATATGCTAAGCCATGCCCGTACCGAAATGGAGGTATTGAAAGAACTGGCAGGTGATGAAATAAGTTACAGGAGCATTACAGAAAGTTGGTTTATACATTCGCCGCTGCACCAGGCATTGAAAAAAATTGCGGATAAAAAAGTAACTGTTATTGTTGGCACCGATCATGGAACAGTGAGGGTTAAAACACCGGCCAAAGTTATTGGCGATAAACAAACTACTGCCAACCTTCGTTACAAACATGGCCGTAATTTAAATTATGATGCAAAGGATGTATTGGTGTTTAGGGATCCCAGAGAGGCGGGTTTGCCTGTGCCCAATGTAAACTCTTCTTTTATTTTTGCCAAAGGCGACATATTTCTTTGCTACCCCAATAACTATAATCACTTTGTTAATTATTATCGTAATACGTTTCAACACGGCGGTGTAAGTTTGGAAGAAATGATAGTGCCTGTGATACGAATGAGTAATAAGTAGCTACAACAAATGTGGTCTGCAAATGCGGTCTGCAAAAATGTGGTCTGCAAATGTGGTCTGACCTTCGGTGCCGACCGTATTTGTTAAACTATTGTGGATAAGTAGAAAAGCCGATACTGACAGGCTATAGTAAATTTGCATACACAATTTTGGCGGCTGACGCCTTGATATTTATGGCTATAAAATTCACGCAAAATACATTAGATAAAATAGAAAAAATAATTCAGGAAAGTGGTTATGTAATCCGTTATGAAAGAGGAAATTTTCAAAGCGGCTACTGCATATTACAAGCTAAAAAAGTAGTAGTGCTAAACAAATTTTTTCAAACAGAAGGAAAGATAAATACTCTGATTGATCTGATGCCCCAACTGGTAATTAGTTTTGATGCCTTAACACATGATAGTCAAAAATTGTACGAAGAAGTAATGGCAAATGGAAATGACAAACAAAGCCAGTTGAATTTGCCATTTGTACATGCCTGATAGTTATTGCTTATTTTTGTCCGGTGCAATGCCCCCCTCTCAAAATAACATTTCTCGGCACCGGAACAAGTACTGGTGTTCCCATGATCGCATGCGGTTGTGAAGTATGTATGTCTACTGATAAAAAAGACAAGCGTTTACGAAGCAGTATTTTAGTACAAAGTGCCACCACTACTTTTGTGGTTGATACCACACCAGATTTTCGTTACCAGATGTTGCGGCAGAACATAAGAAAATTAGATGCAGTCTTGTTTACGCATCCTCACAAAGATCATATTGCCGGCCTTGATGATGTAAAAGCTTTTACGTTTTTCTCAGGGAAAGCAATGGAGATATATGCCAATACCTTAACAGAAGAAGCGGTGAAAAGAGAATTTTCCTACGTTTTTGCTGATAAGAAATATCCCGGTATTCCAGAAATCAATTTAAATACAATCGACATTACTCCTTTTTTAATTGGCGATATTCCTGTTACACCAATTTTGGTATGGCATTTAAAAATGCCCGTTTTTGCGTATCGTTTTGGAAATTTTACTTACATGACAGATGCTAACAGAATAGACCCAATAGAAAAAGAAAAAATCACAGGTACCGAAATTATGGTTGTAAATGCATTACGCCATGAAAAACATATATCTCACTTTACAATTAGTGAAGCTATTGAACTGGTTAAAGAATTAAAAGTACCCACGGCTTATTTTACACATGTCAGTCATCAGTTAGGTAAGCATGCTGTTGTAAGTAATGAATTACCCCCCGGGTTGCATTTGGCTTATGATGGACTCACTTTATCTTTTACCTGATTTATTATTACTATGGGTATTGCATTTGTGGTGGTTGATTATTATTTTTAATAATTAATCAGCAACTACCATGTGGAAACGTTTTATTAGCGATTACCTTAATTTTACTAAAAAAGAACGTACAGGCGTACTGGTGCTGCTTTTTCTGATTGTTTTTTTTATTATCATCCCTTTTTTATTCCCTTTTTTTATTCATCAAAATACAACAGACAATACTTCCTTTAAAAAAGAAGTGAGTTTGCTTATTATTAAACAGACAGATAGCACTAATAAGTTTTCGAAAAAAAATTTAGATGAAGATGGTTATCAAAATTACCGGGAGCCATCGGAAAAAAATTATTACCCAAAACAAACAAAGGGCGAGCTTTTTAATTTTGATCCAAATACTTTGGATGAAGCCGGATGGCAACGCCTTGGCATAAGGGACAAAACAATAGCTACTATACAAAACTTTGTAAAAAAAGGAGGGAGGTTTTATAAGCCCGCCGACATTGGTAAAATTTGGGGCTTGCACCAGGATGAGGTGGAAAGACTTATTCCTTTTGTACAAATTCAAAATAATAACGCCAATAATTACGCTGAAAAAAAAGACTATGAACCAAATAGCTATCAAAAACCAACATACACTCCTTCCGTTATTGATATTAATACAGCAGACACCTCAGTATTGATTGCATTACCCGGCATTGGCAGTAAATTATCTCAGCGGATACTCAGTTTCAGGGATAAATTGGGTGGCTTTTATAAAGTAGAGCAAATTGGAGAAACATTTGGTTTGCCAGATTCTACCTTTCAAAAAATAAAACCAAGATTCACTATCAGCAACACGTCTATACATCAGATAAATATTAATGCCGCAACTATAGAGGAAATGAAAGCACATCCATACCTGCGATATTCTATAGCCAACGCCATTATGCAATATAGGGCTCAACATGGCAACTATGCTGCTGTAGATGATATTAAAAAGATCATGTTAATTACAGAAGAGATTTTTAATAAAGCTGCACCGTATTTAAAAGTCAATTAAAGCTTTTAGCTAACGGCCGTTAGTATTTTAAAAAGGATTAATTTGCAGAAATCATTTTAATTTAAAGTATGAATTTTCAACAGGAAGAACTTACCCAACAGGTGGCTCAGACCGCCAAAGATTTTGCTGATAAATATATCAAGCCACATGTTATGGAATGGGATGAGTCCCAGGAATTTCCACTGCATATTTTTAAAGAATTGGGTAAGCTGGGTATGATGGGGGTATTGGTTCCTGAAGAATATGGAGGTGCAGGCCTTGGGTATTTTGAATACAATGTAATCATTCAGGAAATCGCCAGGGTATGCGGTTCTATTGGTTTATCTGTTGCAGCACATAATTCTTTATGTACCGGCCACATACTAACTTTTGGTAATAAAGAACAGCAAAAAAAATATTTACCAAAATTAGCTACCTGCCAATCATTGGGTGCATGGGGATTAACGGAACCCAATACCGGCAGCGATGCAGGCAATATGAAAACAACAGCCGTAAAAGACGGGGAAGATTGGATATTAAATGGTACCAAATGCTGGATAACACATGGTAAAACAGGCGATGTGGCTGTAGTGATTTGCCGTACCGGCGCACCTCGTACAAAAGATAATTCTACTGCGTTTATAGTTGACCGGGGTACACCTGGTTTTAGCGGGGGCAAAAAAGAAAATAAGTTAGGTATGAGGGCCAGTGAAACTGCAGAAATGATATTTGATAATTGCCGGATACCCGACGCTAATAGAATAGGGGATTTAGGCGCAGGATTTAAACAATCTATGAAAGTATTGGATGGAGGACGCATATCTATAGCGGCACTAAGTTTAGGCATCGCCAAAGGTGCTTATGATGCAGCGGTAAAATATGCCAAAGAGCGCCAACAGTTTGATAAGCCTATTGGCAATTTTCAGGGAATTAGTTTTAAGCTGGCAGATATGGCAACAGAAATTGCCGCTGCTGAATTATTGATAAACCAGGCATGTGATTTTAAAATGAAGGGTTTGCCCATGACAAAAGAGGCAGCAATGGCAAAATATTATGCCAGCGAAATAGCTGTGAAAGCGGGCACTGAAGCAGTACAGATATTTGGGGGTAATGGATACAGCAAAGATTTTCCGGTAGAAAAATTTTACAGGGATAGTAAATTATGCACTATTGGCGAAGGAACGAGTGAGGTACAGAAACTGGTAATTAGCAGGGGGGTATTGAAGTAATTGAATTGCCGGTTGATGAAAGAGTAAAAAAGTATATGAAGTAAAAAAGTAAAGAATGCGTAGCAAGCGTATTTTATAGCAGTTCAATAAAATAAAGGCCATTTCAAATTTCTTGAAATGGCCTTTTAAATTTTTTCAATACCAACTTATTTTTTATCTCCGCCAAATAAACCACCTACTTTATCTTTCAAACTGTCAAAAGCATCTTCCACTTTATCAGCAGCGTCTTTTACAAAATCTTCTACTTTCTGTCCTGCTTCACCTGGTATCACGTCACTGATTTTGTCCATCATACTTTCTGTAGTTTTAGGTGAAGTCGGATCAATGATTGCAGATGCAGTTGTAGCCGTCGTTTCTGGTGCAGTGGCAAATAAATTATCAACTGCTCCAGCCATCATAGGAAACTTTTCTTTTACAAAATCTTTGATGGTTTCCACTGCTTTATGTGCCTGCTCTGCAGTAATGCCTGCTTTTTCAATGAGGCTTGTAATTAATTCGTTCATGATTATAGTTTTAAAGTTTGTAATACAAATGTTGCATTATTAAAAAGAAATTTGTCAATCAAATTTAAACATATTGTTAAATTAATAAAGCCAGAAAATATCGACGTTATAATTATAAAGATTGGTAATGTCATGTTCTGGAATTTATTTCAATTTTGTGTTCACTCAGTATCATACCGTTCCACTTTTTCAATACCAGACAAAGCCAATAATTGATTGCACAATTCGTCCAGTTCATCCTTGTCATGCACAAATATCTTTAAGTTACCCATAAAAATCCCATCCTTAGCTTCAATGGTCATGGCAGAAATATTAAATTTCATTTCACCACTGATGAGGTTGGTAATTTTATGAATGACACCCACATCGTCTAAACCTACAATTTTTAAACCGGTAAGAAAAGAGATTTCTTTATTTTTTGCCCATTTTGTTTTAACCACACGATGCCCGAAATTCGACATCAACCTTGCTGCATTGGGGCAATTGGTCCGATGTATTTTTAACCCTTCGCCAGTGGTTACAAAACCAAATACATCATCGCCGGGTATCGGCTTGCAGCAATTGGCCAGGGTATACATTATCCTGTCGCTGCTTTCACCAAAAATAATCAGCTCGGCATCTTTTTTATTGTAGGCCCTGGCAGTATGATCAGAATCAGGTTTTTCCTCTACCTCCACCTTCACTGGTTTTGGAGGAAACAAGCGATCGCCTGTAGCAGTAAACTCTTTTAATTCCTTTAGGTCAATCTTTTTAATAGCAATATCGTACAACAGGTCCAGCGAAGAATTTACTTTATAAAAAGTAGCCAGTTCTTCAATATTATGCTGCGTCATCATACCCCCAATGGCTTCCAGTTTTTTCTGTAGAATGTATTTACCATCTTCAGCTACTTTTCTTTTTTCTTCCTTTAGGGTATCTTTTATTTTTTGCTTTGCTTTACTGGTTACAACCTGGTTTAGCCATTCCTGACTTGGCTTTTGTTTGGCGCTGGTAATAATTTCTATCTGGTCGCCGCTGCGTAGCTTATGCCCGATGGGCACCAGTTTATGGTTGACCTTTGCACCTATACACCTGCTGCCAACTGCAGTATGTACGCCAAAAGCAAAGTCTAATGCAGTAGCACCAATGGGTAACATTTTTATATCGCCCTTGGGTGTGTATACATAAATTTCTTCTGCTAAAAAAGAAGTTTTAAAATCCTGTAAAAAATCGAGGGAGTTAGTGTCCTGGTTGCTCAGAGCTTCCCGGATTTGGCTAAACCATTTGTCAAAACGGCTTTCGTCGGTTGCGCCTTCTTTGTATTTCCAATGGGCAGCAAGACCTTTTTCTGCAATTTCATTCATACGTTTGGTGCGTATCTGCACTTCCACCCATTTACCCTGCGGCCCCATTACTGTAGTGTGCAATGCTTCATAACCATTGCTTTTTGGGTTGCTCAGCCAGTCTCTTAATCTTTCAGGCGAAGGATTGTATTCATCGGTGATCATGCTGTACACTTTCCAGCAATCTTCTTTTTCTTTTTCCGTAGGCGAATCAACAATAATACGAATGGCAAACAAGTCATATACTTCTTCAAAACTCACGCCTTTCTTTTTCATTTTATTCCAAATGGAATGAATGCTTTTTGGCCTGCCATGAATTTCAAAATTAAAATCCGCCTTTTCAAGTTTATCTTTTAACGGCCTGATAAAATCATTGATAAACCGGGTGCGTTCTCTTTTGGTATCGTTTAATTTTTGAGCAATATATTTATAGGTATCCGGTTCCAGGTATTTCATAGCCAGATCTTCCATCTCCGTTTTAATGCCATACAGCCCCATCCTGTGCGCTAAAGGTGCATACACATAAACTGTTTCGCTTGAAATTTTTAATTGTTTCTCCCGCTTCATACTGTCCATCGTACGCATGTTGTGGAGACGGTCGGCCAATTTTATTAAAATCACCCTGGGGTCATCTGTAAGGGTAAGTAAAATCTTTTTGAAGTTTTCTGCCTGCTGGCTGGTGTTGGTATCCATCACCGTACTTATCTTGGTAAGTCCATCAACTATTTTGGTTATTTCAACACCAAACTCCCGTTGAATATCCTGTAAGGTAATGTCAGTATCTTCCACAGTATCATGCAGCAAAGCGCAGATGGTACTGCGTACACCAAGGCCAATTTCTTCCACACAAATTCTTGCCACGGCCAACGGGTGTAAAATATAAGGTTCGCCACTTTTTCTACGCATAGTTTTATGCGCTTCTGCAGCAATCTCAAAAGCGGTGCGTAATAATTCTTTATCACCCGGCTTTAATTTGGGTTTCAATTCTTTTAACAAACCTCTGTATTGCCTCAGGATCTCTTTTTTTTCTTCCTCCTCGCTAAGGTTGTATTTTAAAATTGGGGGTGTTGTTTCCATCTATTAAAACGAATTTACGAAAAAACATTTCTGTTTTAATATTTTGTATAAATCCCTTACTTTTGCACCCCTTAACCTGATGTGGTCAATGCCAGTAGCAATTTGGAGAGAGAAGCAAAAGGATAAGGATCAGGAAATAATTACCGGATATGGCGAAATTGGCAGACGCACCAGACTTAGGATCTGGCGGAGCAATCCATGTAGGTTCGACCCCTATTATCCGGACTTTTTTTAGTTGATAAGTTGAGTGGTTGAAGAGTTGGCAGTTATTGTGGCCGCTTTTTTCCATCACGTATCAACTTTTTAATTTTTAAAATATCAACATCCTCAATTATGGCAACAGTAGCTAGAGAGAACATTGGCTTGCTAAACGACAAGATCATTGTAAAAGTTAGTAAAGAAGATTATTTACCAACCTTTGAAAAAAAACTGAAAGAATATAGTAAAACAGTAAATATTCCTGGTTTTAGAAAGGGTATGGTGCCAACCGGCATGATCAAAAAAATGTATGGCCCATCTATTTATACAGATGAAATCCTTAAAACTGTAGAGAAGCAATTATATACTTACCTGGATACAGAAAAGCCGGACATTTTTGCACAGCCACTGGCATTGGATGCAGATATCCGCAAGTTAGATCATAACAACCCTGCTGAATATGAATTCGGTTTTGAGATTGGTTTAAAACCGGTGTTTGATATTGCGCCCTTAGCTAAAGCAAAAGCTACATTGCATAAGGTAACAATAACATCCGAAATGGTGCAGGAAGAAGTAGACCGCATGCTGATTAAAGGTGGCAAAATGACGGAGCCTGAAACCATAAAAACTGAAGAAGAGGTATTAAATATTTTATTTACAGAAACCGATAAAGAAGGCAATACAATTGAAGGCGGCATTGGAAAAGAGAATTCCGTAATTGTAAAATATTTAACTGCGGCTGTACAAAAACAGTTCATGGGTAAAAAGAAAGATGATACTGTTATCATGCAATTATCGGATGCTTTTGAAATTGATAAACTGGAAGCATTCATACTGGATCTTGGACTTGATAAAGAAGATAAGGAAGCAGCAAAAAAATACTTTAAATTAAC
>JANYFT010000440.1 GCA_025359625.1 Ferruginibacter sp. | reverse complement strand
AATACGTGTTCCACGCCCCGGGCCATTATCAATCACAGAAGTTTCAATACCGCCCAATTGGGCCGCATGGGAAATCTTATCCTTCCATTGATGCTTGTTGGCACTTGTATTTAACAACGGTGCTGTCATTTTTTTAATTTAAATAAAGTCTGTAACATATTATTACCAGGCTCTGCATTCAACTTCGTAAAACCGTGGTTAGCTGAATGCTGATGATTGTAGTTAACAACTATTGGCATTTACTATTTTAATGAATATCCGCAATTTGGTTCATACTATATTCTATCAATCCATTTTACGCTCCTCACAACGGTTGCAAACCGGCAGTTGAAGAAAACCACTGCTTTATTTTAGAGGGTCTTATCTAACCGCCGACGGGGCTGAAAGCCGCCGTCGGGGTTAGGTATAACAAAATACCGGATAGCCGTTCTATTTTTTACTTAAAAAGAATTCTATAACTCAACATGCAAAGTGTATTGTACTGTTAGTGTTTCTTTAATTTAGGTGCTTGTTTTTTATTTGAAAAAATAGAGTCCTGGCTATTGCCGCCAGATTTAAGATAGGCCAGCAGATCTTTTAATTCATTTGCATTTAACCTGTTAATTAATTTCGGAAGCATAAGCGACACATCCGAAATTTGTGTACGCAACACATCTTTTTTAAGGATATCCCTGGTTACCTGGGGAGCAAATGGATTTTGTGAAATGGTATAATTCTCTTTATCCTGGCTGATCACCCGCCCCAATACAGAGCCTCCTTCTTTAAGGTAAAATATGGTGGAGCCGAACTGGTCTGAAATTGTTTTATTGGGCTCAATAATGGCTTCCAGCATGTCTTTATAGGTAAAGCGGTTACCAAGTTGTGTAAGATCAGGACCAATATTACCCCCCTCTCCCTTCATGGTATGACACTGGATACAAAGTGATACAGCAAACATAGCTTTTCCGTTTTCATAATCCCGGTTGGTGATGCCGCTTGCTGCCACTGAATCAGCATTGGGAATTTTCCAGTCTACGTCAGGACCCTTTGGTTGTTTAAGATTGTCAGTTAGATCGTTGCCTCCTTTTTGAACCAGCGAATCGCCAGACAATTTATTGAAATAAGCAAAACTGGCCTTGTCTACATTTTTCAATGCATTTTTACGGGCCCTGTCTACAAAGCCGACAAAACTATGACCACCTTTGTAAGTAAATGCAGTATAAAACCAATGAAAATACTGGTCTCTTAATTCAGGTGTCCATCCCTCTTTAGCCTGGCTTAAAACAGTGGCATAAAATGTTTGTTGGGCAGGCGGCACTTTGGATAACATGTTTGCAATATCAAGCCCGTATTGAGGGTTTCTAAGAATAAGGTCAGATGAGTTTGTAAAAGTGTTCTGGTTGGTAGTATCGTCTTTTGCCACGGCCAGTAAAGCCATTGTTTTTTGCACGCCCTCAGGAGCACCAATGTAAACCAACACTTTACTAAGTTCCTTGTTTAATTCGTTGGATTTAGCAGGATAAACAGGTGTAAGATAGGCAGCCATCTGCGTTTTTACAGGTATGCTCGGTAATCCCATACGATACAACACCAGCTCAAAAGCACGGAGCAGATCAAGTTGTTGTGCATCAGAAAGCTGGCTGTAATTAATGCCCATTAATGAGCTTATTGCACGGTCTTTTACAGTTGAATCTCCTTTCCGGGCAAGGCCAATGATGGCTTCTGTTAATGTAACAGGGTCTTTTTCAGCCAACGCCTTTTCCATCCATTGGCTTACTGGTTGATGTTCAACAGCCACACGTGCTGCATAGCGGACAAATCTATCTGCATGTCTTAAATAAGGCCATGCAAAATCTATCGCACCAGCTTTTGGCTCCCCATGAAATTCTTCTAATTTTCTCCTGATTTTTTGTTCCTCATTCAGCGGTACTTCAGCCAGGGGCTCTGTATTCTTTGTATTATCGCCATAATAAACACGGTATAAACTCGATTCCAGTTTACGGCCACCGGTGAGAAAATAAAGTGCGCCGTCCGGGCCGATCAAACCATCTGTTAAAGATAATGGAGAACCTGAAACAAATTCTTCTCCTTTGGCTTTATAAGAAGCCCCATCTACATCAAGGTGTACGGCATAAATAATTCCGAAACTCCAGTCAAAAGCAAACAATGCACTTTTATATTTTTCAGGAAAATGAGCATTCTGCCCACTAAAAAAACTGGTAGGTGAACCCTGGCCAACATTTAAAATAGCGGGTAAATTATCAGGAAAAGCCGGAGACCATTTATCCGTTCCGGGGCGCCATCCAAATTCGCCTCCGCTGGGTACATGGCAAATGCGGATGGGGCGATACCACGGCAGGCCAAAATCCCATTCCATATCCGAATCAAACGCAAACATATCACCTGCTGCGTTAAAAGTAAGGTCAAAAGGATTTCTAAAACCCGAACTTACAAGCTCCCATTTGGTACCCAATGAATCAAGATGCGCTATCCAGCCACCATGTGTGTTAACAACATCGTCGTGTCCATTGGGATCTCTTATTAAGGGCAGTATATTATCAATCTCCCATTTATCAGAACCCTCATAATTATCCATTTTTGGTATCTTGGTAAAATTGCCGGCAATTACATACAACGACTTTTTATCAGGAGATAGCACAATACTATGAGGACCGTGCTCCCCTTCACCTTCCAGCCTTTTTAGTAAAGTAACTTTATCAAACTGGTCATCATTGTTTATATCCTGCAAACGATATAGACCGCTTCTTCTTTTTACAGTAGTATCACCCTCATCATTCACCATCACATACAAACTATTAAACGCATATAACAAACCCTGTGCAAAACCAATTTTAACCTTGTTGGTATCACCGGCAATCTGAAGGTCTAATTTTTCAACTTTTACTTTTTGAGTTGTATCAGCTCCAATAACAGGTATGGTTAAACGATACAGATTACCATACTGGTCACAGGCAATCATTCTGCCTTTATTATCAAAGGTCATGGCAACCCATGATCCCTGCTCATGCTCGCCTGGGCTATACAAATGCTGTGCATTAAATCCCTCCGGCAGCTTTAATTTTGAAACTTTGGGATCTACATTTATTTTTGCTGGTTCAGGTGCCGGCTGCTTGCAGGAAGTTCCTATAAGGGCGCTACAAAAAAATACAATGCTAAGGTTTAAGAATTTTTTAGTGAACATCATTTTTATCATTTATCAAAAGTTTTTAAAATGTACGCCATTCCTTGTTATTTATTAATTTTTTGTTTGTGGCTTACAAAAAATTAAAATCAAAATCCGCACCCGGATTATATTTTAAAGATTCATTTTTTTGTTCCGCAAAATACTGTTGAAATCTTAATCAATATTTTCATTGCTACTTTAGGCCTTCATTAAAAAAAACATATAATCCATCCTTGCCTGCAACTATAATATCTTTTTTACCGGTATTATGCAGGTCTGCAATTGAAAAATATAAGCCCGTACCTTTTCCAATTCCCAAGGGGCCATTACTTATGATATTCTTTTTAAAAGATGTACCATTCCATTTAAAATAACAAAGTTCTATGGGGTCATTACAGCCGGCATCGCCATCATTATGGCCTCTAAAACGCTTGCCGGTAACCAATTCCATCTGGCCGTCATTATCCATATCTTCCCATGCCATCGTATGGTATTGAGAATGGACTGAATCAATAATATGCCTTACAAATTTTATTTTATCGCCCTCTCGTTTTTGTTCGTACCAATTTAAACCGTAGGAATGGCCATGCCCTGCAATAAGGTCATTGAGGCCATCATGATTAACATCCGCCACTATAACCGGAACACTGGCATCGCTACCTAAATCAAAATCAGCGTGGTGTATCCAGGGTGCATGTTCACGGTCAGCAGGGGCTTGCAGCCAGCCATCGGCCACAATAAAATCACCACGGCCATCTCCATTAATATCCCCAAAACCTAAGCCGTGTCCTTGTTTTTCCGCCACCTGGGTTATAGCAAACTCACCGGTAGCTTTATTATTTTTATCTCTTTTAATAGAATAGTAAATTAACGGGCTGCCTGGAGTATTGGGTACAATTTCATCCAGGCCATCTCCATCCACATCCCAGGAACGGGTTGTTTCTATGTTGCCTGTTTGTGCAATATCATGTAATTTCCACTCTTCATTATTACCAGGATTTTCACGCCAGCGAAGCGTTTTACCAAACCAGCCTCCTGTTATAAAATCTATTTTACCATCACCATTCACATCAAAGGGAATGGTTGAAAAATCATCATAATATTCACTGACCCTTTCTATCTGGCCAATGAAATGCCGCTTTAAATAAAGCGGCCCTTCATACCAATAACTTCCTGATACGATATCTAAAATATGATCTCCATTAACATCAAACACTCCTACAGATTCCGCACTTTCCGCTGCAATCATCTGTTTTCGAAATTTTATAGTTTTATCTTTTTGAAACGAAAATGAAGACATGATACAGACTGCAAAAAAAAACAACATCGTTCTATTCATCATTCCATTTTTAAACATCAAATTTAATTTTCGGTAAATGTCTTGATTTTATTTTCATTGCTTTTATAAATTTTACAGATGGCATAGTATTGAATGTAATATACCATCTATAAAGTAAATTACTAACTGCTATTCAAAAAATGGATTTTGCAAGCCAGGATGACGATGAGAGAAAATACTTACAGCAATCAATCCGGCATCTATTGCCAGGTCTTTAAACATAAGCTATTCCTGGTTCAGGCGGGTATTTAAGCAACACACGGGGTTTTCGCCGACTCTATACCAGAAAAAATTAAAACTTCAAAAATCAAAAGAAAATAGATTCTATTTCACTGATAACTTCTGCGAAAAAGTTATCGGGAACTGTACCAATCATTAAACCTATACTCCTGCTCTTTTTATTTTGAAACTTTGGGTCATCAGGTTTGGCCGGGAATTATTTAATACTGCATAGGGTTTCACTTTTTGTTGAGTATCCTTACTTATGTTATACCTGCCCCTAAGCGCTCTTGACACAGTCGATATAGACATATTGAGTGCTTTTGCAATGAAAAAAAAGCGATCCACAATTTAAAAGTGCATCATCATTTGGTGTTTTTTAAAAAACAGAAGCTTTTAAATACAATCATCCTTTAATTGTAAATTGGAAATAATAAATTAGAATTAGGCCTTTAGTTCGCAAAGCATTTACTTTATTGTGTTAGACCCTATTTCTTTTTTTTCTTGATAAAAAAAAGAAACAAAAAAAATCAAGGCTCCGAATAAAAAGGCTGAAATTTTAAATGTAAGCCTAAAATCAAGGAACTCGCCGCCAGAGTAAAATACTTTGAAATTTATGCTGGCTCAAACAG
>JANYFT010000432.1 GCA_025359625.1 Ferruginibacter sp. | reverse complement strand
CGCCCCGGTTAGGGAAGTGATAAACGGTTTTATAAGGACAGAAAGTGATTTGATTGATGAGCGCACGTTAAAGTATTTTAAAGATGTGTATGATCATATCATACAGGCAAACGACCTTTCCGAAAACTATCGTGATATTACCATGAACCTGCAGGATCTCTATTTAAACAATGTAAATCTGCGCATGAATGAAGTGATGAAAGTGATGGCTGTAGTAACTTGTTTGCTTGCTCCGGCTACTGTTATTGGCGGTATATTCGGGATGAACTTTGATAAAATTCCCTGGCTGCATAATGATCGTGGATTTTATGCAGCAGTAGGGGCTATGCTGATTATTCCTGTATGGATGATCATTATGTTTAGAAAAAAGGGTTGGTTTTAATTTACATGATTTCATTTACTGCATCAATTGCTTTTTGCAAACGCTCTTCATAATAACCATTGATATCAATCCAGAGTACTGGCTGGTTTACCATAATATCTTTATAATGATGGTATAATTTCTCTCTATTTGCCAGGTCAGGATATTCTCTAAGTTCATCCTTCACCCATGGCAGATCAACATTGCAAAGTAAATAGAGATCGTATTTTCTTTCTACAATTGTGTTCAATATCCAATGATGACATTTGTCAAAAACAAACTCACACCATACTTTCATCACGTACATATCTGTATCAATAAAAACCAGTCTTGAGTCTGCATGGCTTTCATCATGTTTTAAACTTTGTAATCCTGATTCTTCTTTAATAATTTGTCCTTTGGCAACATCCAATAAATTTTCAAAAGTATATTGGGTGCCATTGGCCAATAAATATTCCCTGGCATATTCTTTTACCCAAGTGGTTCTGTAATGGGCTGATAACTGTTCGCACAAAGTACTTTTGCCCGTACTTTCCGGGCCTATGATGACAACCTTTTTAATCATATTTATTTTTTGATCTACAAAGATTTACCCTTCTTTTATTCCTTATACAATATTCCCCCATGTCCAGGTAAACCCTTTAAAAAATTATTTACTATTCCTACGCTGACAAAATCTTTGCCGTTTCTTTTCTTTTTAACCATTCAATTAAACCAGCAAAAGCCATTATTAATAAGACTATATAATATACACTTGTAAAAACATAATGCTTTACAAAATACAAAGGTATAGAGGCAAAGTTGGTAGCTATCCACCAATACCAGCTTTCTACTTTTTTCTTTGTCATTAACCACATGCCGGTAAACGCGGTGGCTGATGCAAAAGCGTCTGCCCATGGAATAGCACCCGTTGCAAAATCTTTTTTTAAATACGTGAGTGCAAAATATATGGCTGTATAAAAAACTGCGAAAAAGCCAATATGCTGTAACCATTCTTTTTTTGAGGCTGCAGTTATTTGTAAAACAGGATGATGTTGTTGATCTTTCTTTGCCCATAAAAGCCAACCATATATACTCATGATGGTGTAATAAACATTTACACTGGCCTCACCCAATAAACCACCTTTAAAACTTAAATAAATATAAATGACAGTATTGACCAATCCTGTGGGATAAACAAAAATATTTTCCTTACGACTATACCATACGCTGGCAATACCTGTAAGCACCGCTATATATTCAAGCAGTGTTGTATTTTTTATGTCGCTGAAAAACTGCTGGTAGATTTCTGAAAGATTCATGTTTGCTGTTAGAACAATCAATTTATAACATTATCTTGAAACCAAATTAGGATACATAAAAATTCAGGCAAATGTTTAAGAATATCAGTTTAATTTTAATGTCCGTATTTTACCTGGCAGCCGGCATCAATCACTTTTTGCACCCGGATAATTATTATGCTTTAATTCCGCCATATTTTCCTTTTCACCAATTTATAAACATTGCAAGTGGTGCAGCAGAAATTATATTTGGTGGCTTACTAATATTTTCTTCTTCAAGAAAAGCCGGTGCTTATGGCATCGTTGTTTTACTTATCCTTTTTATACCTGCACATATTTACATGATACAAAAAGGTGGCTGTATGAGTGTACAGATGTGTGTGTATC
>JANYFT010000416.1 GCA_025359625.1 Ferruginibacter sp. | reverse complement strand
TAATATCCAAATAAGTTTTTGTGTAAGCTTTAGCCCTTTGCCAGTCTTTTACAAGTTGCGCCTTTAAACTATCAGGATCAATTGCATGAACACTTTGCGTTGAAGCAAAAAAGACTACCAGTAATAAAGTAATTTTTAAATAATTTTTTTGCATAATTAAGCTTATGTAGTAAGGTAAAAAATTCCAGGATTATTTTCTAACTTCTCTTATTTGTCTTGTAATGCTGTGCTGATTTTGCAACTCCGTATTTTTTAAACGCCCTGCCCCGCTTTGGCAATACTTTTGTTTTGGCTTCGCCCTTCTTCTCTGTGTGTCAAGTTGCGTTCTGTGTCCTAAAAAGCCGAGCATGTTCCCGCAGCGTTGGCACAAGACAAGACAGTGGCTCAGGTATACGGGCCAGGTAACGGTGTCTAATGGATTGTAAAAAAGCTGCTGGTTGCCAGGCAGCTTTTTTTATGGCGATGGGATATGGCATTACCCAAAGTACTTCCTTAAACTTTTTACATCAACAAGCCGTATATTTTAACGGATGCTTGTGTTTTAATAACTTTAAAATGGTATGAATATGGGCAAAAATTGTAAATTTATGCTACCAATGAGCCGTACAGCTACATATAAAATACCAGCACTGCTTTTTTTTATCGCTTTTTTATTAATGAAAAAGGAGCAGTTATTTGCACAGCAAAGTGTAAATGATACCATACAAACTGCTGCTGTTATTTATGAAGGCGATACCATTGAAGCTAAAACTTTACAAGTATTACTGGTAAGGTCTTTTTACAACGATGCTCAAATGAGTGCAAGGGCAAAGTGGACCCGGTTACGCAATGCTATTTATGTTACTTATCCCTATGCCAAACGTGCCGGCGGGGTGATGAATATTTTGAATGCCCAACTGGTGCATATAACCGGTAGTGATGCACGAAAAAAATGTATCCAGTCCAAAGAGAAAGAATTGAAAAAAGAGTTTACTGACCCGCTTACCAATTTGTCTGTGTACCAGGGCAAGGTATTAATGAAACTGATAAACCGGGAAACCGGCAACAATTGTTATGACATTATTAAAGATTATAAGGGTGGCCTTACAGCTCGTTTTTATCAAACAGTAGCTTTCTTTTTTAGCAGTAATTTAAAACAACCCTACGACAAAGATGGTGATGACCTGGAGATGGAAAAAATTGTGCAGGAAGTGGAGCGGATGTACGGCTACCGCAGTTAAGGGATAATTTGATAAGGCTTGTTGAATAATCTACAATTTGATAATGGATATTTTTTGGCACCGAAAAGTTTTAGGGATTGTTGCTGAAAGTGCTGCAAAATAGGACAGCTATACTATGCTCAATTCATATTTTAATAGAGGAAATTATTTGGATGCGCTCTTGTGTTCACCTCTTCATTAGTTATTATCCCTTTCTTATTTTTTAATGTCTTTACTTTATAACCCCCTACTTATTTATATGCTGTTTAGTTTTATACCTTACCAACCTTTATCGCCAATTCCTGCTATTTTTGCACTTTAATTATCCCTTTTAAAAAGTTACAATTAATACTATGAAATTAGATATACTTGCCTTTGGCGCCCATCCGGATGATGTTGAACTGAGTTGTGCAGGCACTTTATTGGTAGAAAAAGCAAATGGAAAAAAAGTAGGCGTTATTGATCTTACCAGGGGCGAACTGGGTACAAGGGGAACTGCTGAATTAAGAAAAAAAGAGGCTGCTGCAGCGGCTAAAATTTTGCAACTGGATGTGCGGGAGAACCTGCAACTGGCGGATGGCTTTTTTAAAAATGATGAGGTACATCAACGTCAGGTAATACAGGTTATTAGAAAATACCAACCCGAAATTATAATCTGTAATGCGCCTGAAGACCGCCATCCCGATCATGGAAAAGCAGCGCAGTTAATGGAGGATGCCGTTTTTTTATCGGGGCTGCGCAAAATTGAAACTGATGATAATGGGCAACAACAGCAGGTTTGGCGCCCTGCCTATGTTTTTAATTATATTCAGGACAGATACCTGCACCCCAATTTTGTCATCAATATTTCGGAAATGATGGAGCAAAAAATAGCTTCCATCAGGGCGTATGGTACTCAATTTGATAACGCTGATTTAAATGAACCTCAAACCTATATTTCTACCCCTGACTTTTTAGATAGTGTGATCTACCGTGCTAAAATGTATGGCAAAATGATTGGTGTAAAATACGCCGAAGGTTATATTACCCGTAAAATGATAGGATTTAACAGTTTTGACGCATTTATCAAGGAAATAACCTGATTTGGGTATAAATAAAAACCTTCAACAAAGTGTTTAAAATGTAGCTTTGCATACTTTAAATATATGTTTTATGGCAACCCCAAAATTCATCAGCAATTCAACCAATTTTCACCAGGAACTAAAGCAACGGGTGAACCAATATTTTGCGGATGTAAAAAAACCTTCAACAGGGAATATTAAATTATTTTTTAAGGCCATCTTTTTTTTTACGGCATACTTTGCTTTGTATGTGCATTTGGTTTATTTTACCCCTGTTGCCTGGGTAGCAATTATTGAGTGTGTTTTATTTGGAGGCTTTACCGCAGCCATTGGGTTTAACGTAATGCACGATGGCGGCCATGGTAGCTTTAGCAAAAGTAAAAGTATAAACAGGCTGGCAGCCATCTCTGTAAATTTTTTAGGTGCCAGCAGCATCATGTGGAACCAAAAACACAATATCATTCACCACACTTATACTAATATTGATGGCGTTGATGATGACATTGAAATAAAGCCTTACCTAAGAATGTGCTCTACTCAAAAGTTATATAAAATGCACCGCTTTCAGCATTATTATGTTTGGTTCCTGTACACATTACTGCACCTGATATGGATATTTTTAACCGACTATCAAAAATATTTTAAGAAAAGAATTGGTTCTGTTCCCATCAACAAATTAAGTGTGAAAGAACATATTGCTTTTTGGGGGGCAAAAGTTGGGTATGCTGTATTTTTTATGGCCATTCCTATTTACACAGTAGGTTTTGGCGCCTGGGCACTTGGCTTTTTAATTGCCAGCATGGTAACCGGTTTTGTTATCAGCATTGTGTTTCAACTGGCGCACACGGTTGAACATACTAACTTTCCGATGCCGGAAGTAGCTTCCAATAAAATTGAAAATGAATGGGCCATACACCAGGTGCAGACCACCGCTAATTTTGCTACAAAAAACAAATTACTTTCCTGGCTGGTGGGTGGATTGAACTTTCAGATAGAGCATCACCTGTTTCCGAAAGTTTCTCATGTGCATTACCCTGCCATCAGTAAAATCATCAAACAAACCTGTATTGATTTTGGTATCACTTATGTGGAGTATCCAAAAATGCGGCACGCCATTGCATCACACGCTTCTTACTTACGCAAAATGGGCAGAGCAGTTTAACAAAGCTGTATAAAATATTTAAAGGCCTTTGTATTATTTAAAAATACAAAGGCTTTTTATTTTGTTGCCATACAAATTACTTGTGCTGCCGGTAATGCAACAGTAATTACAAAAAGCCGTGGCCAGTGTTCTCCCAGCCAACTGCCACCAGGTGGGTTGCCTGATTTATTTCCCTTAATTTTAGCACCTAAAAAAATATAAATGGAAACAGAAAAAATAACCTGGCATGATAAACATTTAAAATCTTTAACCTTTGGTGACCGGCTTTCAGATGCCGTTGCCAATGGGATGGGATCGTGGAGATTTATCATTATTCAAACTGTATTTGTAATAATTTGGATGAGCCTGAATGTGATAGGCTTTATCCATCATTGGGATGTTTATCCATTCATTTTATTAAACCTTATTTTTTCTACCCAGGCTGCCTACGCAGCTCCTATCATAATGATGTCACAAAACCGGCAGAGTAAGCGTGACCGGCAACAGGCGCAGGAAGACTACCAAACGAATATTGATGCAAAGCAAGAAATAGAAGCTCTGCAAACCCATCTTACTGCTATTGAAATACAAAAGTTAGACAAGATTATTATACTGCTGGAAGAAATGAAAAAGAATACCGGTTAACCAATTTTTCAGTGACTATATTTTGCATCCAAACCATACTTCAATTTCGCCGTGGTCATTATTATTAAATGATGTGGATTATTTTAATTGCTAACTGGCCTGATTAAAGTGTATACTGGTGTTATGTGCCAATGCAGGAAGAATTTAAAATAGGTCCTAAATAAGTACAAGTTAATATTATACCCATCAACCCGTAAATTTGCACCACAAAGCATAAAAATGTCTGAAGAAAAGAGCTTGAATTTTATTGAAGAAATTATTGAAGCGGATTTGGCTAACGGAAAATACCCCACTATTTTAACCCGTTTTCCACCCGAACCCAATGGATATTTGCATATTGGCCATGCCAAAAGCATTTGCCTTAATTTTGGTTTAGGAATAAAATATGGCGGCAAAACCAATCTTCGTTTTGATGATACCAACCCTGTTAAAGAAGATACAGAATATGTGGACAGTATTAAAGAAGATGTGCAATGGCTGGGCTTTAACTGGGAAAAAGAATTGTATGCCTCAGATTATTTTGAGCAGTTGTACCTGTTGGCTGTTGATTTGATAAAGAAGGGACTGGCCTATGTGGATGATTTATCTGCTGAAGAAATTGCTGCTTTAAAAGGCACCCCAACAGTGCCTGGAATGGACAGCACCAACCGGGCTAGGACAATAAATGAAAACCTGGTACTGTTTGCCGAAATGAAAGCAGGTAAATATAAAGATGGTGAAAAAGTGTTAAGGGCAAAAATTGATATGGCATCGCCCAACATGCACCTGAGAGACCCTTTGCTGTACCGCATTAAACATGCCCACCACCACCGCACCGGAGATGCCTGGTGCATTTACCCCATGTACGATTTTGCACATGGCCAAAGCGACAGCATTGAAAATATTACCCATAGCATTTGCACATTGGAATTTATCCCTCATCGTGAGTTGTACGACTGGCTGATAGAAAAGCTGGAAATTTTTCCTTCTGAACAATACGAATTTGCAAGGCTCAACATGACCTATACGGTAATTAGTAAACGCAAACTATTGCAACTGGTTAACGAGGGACATGTGCAGGGCTGGGATGATCCACGCATGCCTACCATCAGCGGCATGCGCCGCAGGGGTTTTACCGCAGAAAGCATCCGTAATTTTTGCGAGAAGATTGGTGTGGCAAGAAGGGAGAACATGATAGACTTTAGTTTGCTGGAATTCTGTTTAAGGGAAGACCTTAATAAATCTGCGTTAAGGGTAATGGGTGTGTTAGATCCTGTAAAATTAATTATTACCAATTATCCCGATACACAAACAGAAGAACTGGTGAGCGAAAATGGCCCTGATGATGCCTATGGCACAAGGATAGTTCCATTTAGTAAAGAGCTATGGGTGGAGAGGGAAGACTTTATGGAAGAAGCTGCAAAAAAATGGTTCAGGCTTGCACCCGGTGCAAGGGTTCGTTTAAAGAGCGCTTATATTGTACAATGCGATGGTTTTACAAAAGATGAAAATGGATTGGTAAATGAAATACACTGTTCTTATTTGCCCGAAACTAAAAGCGGTAGCGACACCAGCGGATTAAGTGCAAAAGGAACTATTCATTGGGTAAGTGTGCCGCATGCCTTGCCCGCAGAAGTAAGGTTGTACGAGCGGTTGTTTAAGGTTGAAAATACAGCCAGCGAAGAAGGCGATTTTAAAGAATATATCAACGAAGACTCATTAAAGATAATCAGCAATGCCTGGGTAGAACCTTCTTTACAAACAGGCACTACTGCTACCCGCTATCAGTTTTTAAGGAAAGGTTATTTTTGCCTTGACAAAGAATCAACTGCGGATAAACTGGTTTTTAACAGGACAGTTACCTTAAAAGATGCCTGGTTGAAGGAAGTAAAAAAGCATTAAGCTTTTTTTTCCTGTTCCAATTTCAAATCGGGAAAAACAGCCGCGATCAGCAATACAATTATTGATCCGAGCATGATAAAAATACCAGCTCTCTTTTCAGGGCAATAAGCATTGTAACAGGAGGTAAACAATACAAAGCTTTTGATAGCATACCCAACGCCTAATGCCGTAATAAAAAGGTTGGCACGTTTGGCCCATATTTTTGGCAACAACATAAATACAAATACAATGATGGTAATCAATGTCAGCATTTTCCCCGGCTTGCCATATTGATTTTGATAAGTTGAAAATCCGGTAAATGTTCTTTGTGCCTCTGTTGCAATATGGGGATCGGCATAATATGCCCAGGGTAAAAAACAGGATACTATCAACAGGATACATGCCAATAAACCGATGCGGTGTAAAATAGAAGAAAATGTCATGCTTAAAAATTTAAAAGAATGCCTAAGTTTAAAACCTGCTTCCGTTTTTAATGAGTAATTAAATATTTTACACACTGTGATTTATGATTACCTGAATGGTTAAAAACACAATAGGATTACTTATCAGTAATCCTATTGAAGAGGTCCCGAGCAGATTCGAACTGCTGTAGAAGCTTTTGCAGAGCTTTGCCTAGCCACTCGGCCACAGGACCTTTTTTTAAGAACGCAAATATAGGGGATTTTATTATTAGAAAATGTAAATACTATAACCGAAATTCGGCTTTCAAATTTTTTTTGCATGAGCAGCCGGATAGAAGAATCAGAATTAATAATTAATGACCGTGGCGCTATATACCACGTAAATTGCAGGCCAGAAGAAATTGCGGCTACCATTATCACCGTTGGTGATCCGGGCAGGGTAAAGGAAGTAAGCAAATATTTTGACCGCATTGAATTTAAAAATGAGCATAGGGAATTTATAACCCATACCGGCTATATTGGTAAAAAAAGATTAAGTTGTATCAGCACCGGCATTGGGCCTGATAATATTGATATTGTTTTGAACGAACTGGATGCATTGGTAAATATTGATTTTGATACAAGGCTGATTAAAGAAAAACTAACCACCCTAAACATTATTCGTTTTGGTACTGCAGGATCATTGCAAAAAGAAATAGAAGTAGATAGTTTTGTAGCCAGTACGCATGGGCTTGGGTTAGATAACCTGATGAATTTTTATCGTACCCAAAACAATGAAGAAGAGAAACAACTTTTACAGGCATTCACTATACATACTCAATTAAACACCGGCAGCATAGCTCCCTACATACAAATGGCAAGCGTTCATTTATTAAAACATTTTACGCAAAATTATCACCAGGGCATAACCGTTACCTGCCCGGGTTTTTATGCCCCGCAGGGAAGGGTACTTCGGCTGGGCCTTGCCTATCCGCAATTGATTGATAATTTAACAGGGTTTAATTTTGGCAATCACCGGATCACTAATTTTGAGATGGAGACTGCTGCTATTTATGGGCTTGGTACTGTGTTAGGCCATCATTGTTTAAGTTTAAGTGCCATTGTTGCCAATCGCATTAGTAAAACGTTTTCAAAAAAGGGCGGCCTGGCGGTGGAGCAGTTAATTAAACAATCTTTAGAAATTGTAGCAACGGCGATAGAATAATAATGGATAATTAATAATTGGTTAATTGATAATTATAAGCCAATGCCATTTCATAATAACCTGACTGGAATTGAGCTTTAAAGAAAATACAGTATCTTAAATGAAAGATTAGATATTAATTACTACACCTTAATAATAATACCAGGCATTGTATGAAAATTGAATTTAGTAAATACCACGGAACAGGAAACGATTTTGTAATTCTTGACAATTACCATTTTCAGATACCGCCATTAACTACCCAACAGATTAAGCTAATCTGTAACAGGCATTTTGGAATTGGTGCGGATGGATTAATGTTACTCAGCAAAAAGGAAGGGTACGATTTTGAAATGATCTACTACAATGCTGATGGAAAAGAAAGCAGTATGTGTGGCAACGGGGGCAGGTGCCTGGTGAAATTTGCACACAATAGTGGTATACATAAAAGCCTGTATAAATTTATTGCCATTGACGGGCAGCACGAAGCAAAAATTGACAGTGATGGTACAGTGAGTTTAAAAATGCACGATGTACATGAGGTAGAATACCATATACACCATGCCATTATCAATACCGGTTCTCCGCATTTTGTGAAATTTTCTGAAAATGTGGCAAACATAGACGTGGTAGAAACCGGCCATGAGATACGCTACAGCAGTACATTTGAAGAAAAAGGTATTAATGTAAATTTTGTAGAAACAATAAATGAAGACACCATTTTTGTGCGTACTTACGAACGGGGTGTAGAAAATGAAACATTGAGCTGCGGTACCGGTGTTACAGCTGCTGCACTGTTAAGCGCCCACAACCAAAATGGTTTTAATACGGTGGATGTAAAAACCCCCGGTGGCCGCTTAAGTGTTGAATTTGATAAAATTGATGACCAACATTTTGAAAATATCTGGCTGTGCGGCCCGGCTGAATTTGTATTTAGAGGTGAGATTATTCTTTAATGGTTGTTGAATTGTTAGTTGCTGAATGGTTAATATAGTTTAAGCGTAAATAGCAGATTGATTAAATAATTGAAATAAAAATGCTACCGTAAAATTGTATAACGTACTGGGGTAAACGCTTTAATGGATGCTCAATAGAATTTACAAAAGTACAAGGGTGCGACGCCAATGAAGCTTAATTGAAATACTAAAGTTGGGCTCATAAAAAACTAAAAGAAGTTACACAAAGAATAGGGTTCTATCCTGAAAAATAAGACATACAAAAAATCAGCCCCGTCCAACCGTGTTATCCCGGCGGGCATCCAACATTAAAATATGATACAATACTTTAAAAATATAGATCACCAAACTATTGCCGTTGATAAAGCAGAAGCCGGCACCTGGGTAAATGTATTGCCGCCTTTGAGGCAGGAAGAGTTTACAGAAATAAGCGAAACACTGGAAATACCTATTGACTTTTTAAAAGACTCACTCGATATTGATGAACGCAGCCGTTACGAAATTGACGACAATGTAAAACTGGTGGTGATAAAAACCCCTACCGAAAATAATTCTTTTAACGAGAGTGATGCCTTCTACATCACCATACCGATTTGTATTATTTTAACCCATAACCAAATTGTTACCGTCAATTCTTTTGAGAACGAAGCCATTAAAAAATTCCTGAATACTTTTCAAAACCGCAGCATGGATAAAAAGAACATGATGGTGCTGAAAATATTTGAAAAGGTAACCACCAATTTTTTAGATTACCTCAAAGAGATCAACCTGCGCCGCAACACAGTAGAACAAAAATTGTACATTGCCAACCGCAACGAAGAATTGCTGCAGTTAATGCGCATACAAAAAAGCCTGGTATATTTTATAACTGCTTTGCGCAGCAACGAATTGCTGATGATTAAAATAGCCCGAACAAACTTTTTACAACTGAATGAAGAAGAAAAAGATTTTTTAGACGACCTGGTTGTAGAAACAAGCCAGGCACTTGAAATGGCCAACACCTACACCAATATTTTAAACAGCACTTTAGATGCCTTTGCCAGCATTATCAGCAATAACCAGAACGAAGTGCTGAAGCGGCTTACAACACTCACCATCTTTTTAAGTGTGCCTGTTTTAATTGCCAGCATTTATGGTATGAATGTGCCTATTCCCTACAAAGACACGCCCTATGCATTTTGGGTACCGGTTATCATTTCGCTTATCATTGTGGCTTTTGTGATCTGGAATTATTTAAAACGGGTAAAAAAGATAACATGAGTAAATTTAATGTAAGGGTATATGGTATTTTATTGAGCGATACAAAACAGGTATTGGTAAGTGATGAATATATCCGGGGTAAATACTACACCAAATTTCCGGGTGGAGGATTGGAGTTTGGAGAAAGTACAAGAGCTTGCCTGCAAAGAGAATTTAAAGAGGAGATGAACCTGGAGGTAAGCATCGAAGAACATATTTACACCACTGATATTTTCCAAATGAGTGCCTTTAACCCTGAGCACCAGATTATTGCCATCTATTATTTTGCCAAAGCACTGCAACCCATTACGGTGCCTATAAGAATAGCCGAATTTGATTTTGATGAACAGCAATTGGAACTGTATACCCAAACACAACAAATAGAAACTTTCCGCTTTATTGACTGGGAAAACTTTACGGGTGATGCCCTGACACTTCCCATTGATAAGATTGTAGCTTCCTTACTGATTGAAAAATATTAAACATGAATACCGATAATTTTTTTGAAGAAGAACACGTTTTAGAAAATGACAGGGCAAGGCTGGAACCATTGCAGCAGCACCATTATGCTTTGCTATTGCTGGTGGCAATGGAAAAAGATTTATGGCAATATACCAGCAACAGCATCAGCAATGAAGCTGATTTTCTACGTTATTTTTATAATGCAATTGCTGAAAGAAAAGCAGCTACCTCCTACCCTTTTGCAGTGTATGATAAACAAACCGGCCAGTATGCAGGCAGCACCCGTTATGGCAATATATCTTTTCCCCATAAAAAACTGGAGATTGGCTGGACCTGGTATCACCCCAATGCACAAAGAACCGGCCTTAACAAAGCCTGCAAAAGCCTGCTGCTTAATTTTGGTTTTGACATGCTGCAATTAAACAGGATAGAATTAAAAACCAGTATCCTCAATTTAAAATCGCAGGGAGCTATGTTAAAAATCGGTGCCGTAAAAGAAGGAGTATTTCGCAACCACATGATCACCGAACATGGCACGGTAAGAGATTCTGTGTTCTTCAGTTTTATTAAGGAGGAATGGCCAGCAACGAAAGTAAACTATGGATTGTGAATTTAAGGTTTAGGGTTTTTAGTTTACTGTTTGGGGGTTTTGGTTATGCCTTCCGCCTTATGCTTTCTGCCTTCTACCTTTAAATTACAGCTGTCTCTGCATTTCATTATCCATTAAAAATTATTCATTAAAAAAAATTCTATCAGCCAATAAGCCGGATTCTGTTATTCTGATATTATCAGAACGGCCATCATTTATCTGGCCTTGCCATTACTAACAAGGTCTTGCTGCCTACCCTCCTGCGCTTTCCCGATTGTGTCGAAAAATCAGGCGAGCCGCCTTCAGGCGCTGGTGTACATGGCATTACAGCACACAAGGTTTACCCGGTTGGTGTATTACTACAAAAACCCGTGAGCTCTTACCTCACATTTACACCCTCATCCTAATTTGCATTAAGACAGTTATTTTCTGTGGCACTTTCTCTTGCCCTTTTACAGGCAGCCGGCGTTTAACCGGTGTGTTGCCCTTTGCTGTCCGGACTTTCCTCTCCAAATAAATTGGAGCGATAGCCTGGCTGATAGAGTTGCAAAGCTAACTGTAATTTTTGTGGACTGTATTACTGTATGATTTTTTGCCGCTAAATAAATATTAAAATTAATTTTAATTTACTTATGTTTATCTATGATATAATCCTACTTATTTGTGACTTTGTATTTTGGTGGTGTACTGCGGGGTTTGGGTGGGGGATTGTGGAGAATGGGAAAGAAATGATATAATTTTTTAGGGAATGGCTATGATTTAGTATGGGGAAGTTGGTAAAGTAATTGGCCAAAGAATGGATGGAGAATTTTGTATGCATGGAAATTTTTGAAAAAGAAAATAAAAAAGCCTCCAGCCGAACTGAGAGGCAGACTTAAATCAGTCTAAGGAATAATCCTTATTGTGATAAGCTTTCATTGTAAAAGTAAACGTAAAAATTATAAAATGGCAAAATTTATTTTAGG
>JANYFT010000413.1 GCA_025359625.1 Ferruginibacter sp. | reverse complement strand
CTTATTTTACTTACTTTTGCCGTCCGTTATGTAAAAATAACAGGGCCTATAGCTCAGTTGGTTAGAGCACCTGACTCATAATCAGGTGGTCCCTGGTTCGAGCCCAGGTGGGCCCACACAAAAAAATTAGCCCGATGTATTTCGGGCAATTTTTTTCACTTTCATTTAACCTTTCATTAACCCTGCTGGCTATTATTTTTGCCACTTAAGATTACATTATGAAGAAAATTGCATTTATAGTAATTGCGCTTGTTTCTCTTTTTGCAGCATCTGCACAGTTAAAACCTAAAAAAGATTGGAGCAAAGTAGATGTTGACCGGGCCGGCGATCATATAATGCTACAGATTAGCAGCGATCATTTAAGCGGTGCTCCTGATAGCATCAGCAACCGCATTAAAGGGTTATCCCGTGGTTTAAATTTTTATGTGATGATGAACAAGCCTTTTAAAAATGATCCCCGTTGGAGTGTTGCTTTTGGAATAGGTGCAAGTACAAGCAGTATATTTTTTAAGAAAACAAGTATTGGCATTACTTCAGCAGGTTCATTACTTCCTTTTACAAACTTAGATTCTTCCAGCTATTTTAAAAAATACAAACTGGCAACTTCTTTTTTAGAAGTACCCATTGAACTTAGGTACGCTTTTGACCCTGCAAATGAAGCCAAAAGCTGGAAAGTTGCTTTAGGTGTAAAAGTAGGTACTATGTTAAATGCGCATACAAAAGGTAAAACTTTGCTTAATAAAAGCGGGTCAACCCTTAATGCCTATACCGAAAAAGAAAGCAGGAAAACATTTTTTAATACAACTCGTTTAGCCGCTACCGCCAGAGTTGGTATCGGGCATTTTTCTCTTTTTGGGGCCTATTCAATTACATCATTTTTAAAAGATGGTGCAGGTGCTTCGATTAAGCCTTACCAGGTGGGGCTTACAATAAGCGGACTTTAAATTTGGATTAAATTAAATAAATTTAATCCCGGCTAATACGCCGGGATTTTTATTTTGCAATGGCTTAACTTTGCAACTTATAAATTTTATGAGCGACGAAATCAAACACGAATGTGGCCTCGCCTTTATTCGCCTTCGCAAACCTTTTAGTTATTACCAGCAACAATATGGGTCAGTTTTGTACGGCCTTAATAAGTTGTACCTGCTGATGGAAAAGCAGCACAACCGGGGCCAGGATGGTGCCGGCATAGCTGCTGTTAAATTAAATGTTGAACCCGGATATCCGTTTCTGCACCGCATACGCAGTTGTGCCAACCAACCCATTGCTGATCTTTTTTCGCAGATAGGAAAAGAAATTGAAGAACTTGAAAAATATCAGCCTGATATAAAAAGCCATCCCGGGTTAATGAAAGGTCACGTAAATTATTTAGGAGAATTATTACTAGGCCATTTACGCTATGGAACACAGGGAAAGAACAATGCAGAATTTTGTCATCCCTTTATAAAGCGTGATACCATTCCTGCAAGAAATTTAGCTTTGGCTGGAAATTTTAACCTCGTAAATACGGAAGAATTATTTGGCCTTATAAATTTGGAACCAGGGGTTTTTCAAAAACAAAGTGACCTTGCAGCAATGATGGAAGTGATACATCATTTTTTAGTAAAAGCAGACGAAGCCTTTCCCGGACAATTGGATGTTGCCCAAGTATTAAAAAAAGCGGTTCCCCTTTTTGATGGAGGATTTAATTTTTGCGGATTAACTGGCAATGGCAAAGCTTTTGTTATGAGAGATGCACACGGCATTCGCCCTTCTTATTATTATATAAATGATGATGTGATTGTTGCCGCAAGTGAAAGGGCTGCAATAAGAACCGCTTTTAATGTAGGCGAAAATGAAGTACAGGAACTAATGCCAGGTTGTGCATTACTTGTAGATGTTGATGGCAATTACACCATTGAACAAATTGTTGAAGCAAAGGAAAGAAAGGCATGTAGTTTTGAACGCATTTATTTTTCCCGGGGCAGCGATGAGAAAATATACAAAGAACGAAAAGCATTGGGCCGGTTTTTGAGTGTGCCGGTTTTAAAAGCTGTTGACTATGATTTGAAGAATACCATTTTCTCATTTATCCCCAATACTGCAGAAACCGCTTTTTATGGGCTTTTAAAGGGTGCCGATGAATACCTTAAAAAAATAAAAATAGAAAGAATTTTAAGCTGGGGTAGTAATTTCGACGAAGAGAAATTGTCGGAAATGATCAGCCGTAAAATACGGTTTGAAAAAATTGCTATCAAAGATGTAAAGCTGCGTACTTTTATTACTGAAGACAGTAGCCGGAATGAAATGGTGCAGCATGTTTATGACATTACTTATGGTACTGTTCGAAAGGGCATAGACACGTTGGTGGTGATTGACGATTCAATTGTAAGAGGAACTACTTTAAGGGAAAGCATCATACGCATGTTGGCAAGGTTGGAACCCAAAAGAATTATTGTAGTTTCATCCGCTCCGCAAATACGTTATCCGGATTGTTATGGTATTGATATGAGCAAAATGGGCGACTTCATTGCCTTTAAAGCTGCAATAGAATTACTGCACGAAAGAAAGCAGGAGTCGTTATTGGATGACCTGTTATTAAAGTGTAAAGAATTACAACGTAACAACCAGTTGCATACAGAAAATGTAGTGCGGCAGGTTTACAAACAATTTACTTTAGAAGATATCTCCAATAAAATTGCACAACTGATAACACCTAAAGAAATCAACATCCCGGTAGATGTTATTTATCAAACCATTGAAACCTTGCATTTAGCTTGCCCTACGAATACTGGAGATTGGTATTTTACAGGTAACTATCCTACACCCGGAGGTAACCGTGTTTGTAACAAGGCTTTTATAAATTATATGGAAGGTAAAAACGTTAGAGGATATTAATGTCCATTTTTTAGTATACTTAAATTAAAAGGAATTTTGTTTGTTTTAAGGTGCCCAATAATTTCCATAGCATCATCATCCGGCACCTCTTAAATTTTCTCTACAGAACATACCTTTGTAAAACTATAATTCATAACAGTACAGTAATTGTTATAAAGCATTTCTTAAATCAACTGTCTATAATTTTAGTTTCAATAACCCCTTTTTTAATTTTAATGTGATCTATAATGAAAACATTACTCATAATACGCCATGCAAAAAGTAGTTGGGATATTGCAACCCTCAATGATTTTGACCGCACACTTAATGAGCGTGGTAAAAAAGATGCCCCGATTATGGCACAACGTCTTTTAGACAGAAAAATAAATATTGATGCATTTGTTGCAAGTCCCGCTAAAAGAGCAAAGAAAACAGCAGAATTATTCTGCACGGTTTACAATAAAAATAAGGAAGATATTATTCTAATCTCTGCATTATATCATGCCGCGTCACCAATTTTTTTTGAAGTAATTGACCAGCTCAATGATGATTTTAAAAGTGTAGCCATTTTTTCTCATAATTCGGGTATCACTGAATTTGCAAACGAACTGGTAGAAAATGTACTGATTGACAATATCCCTACCTGTGGCATATTTGCTATACAAATAAATATTGCTAAATGGAAAGATTTTACAAAAGCAAAAAAAGAGTTGTTATTTTTTGATTATCCAAAAGTGGTGTAATTTTAGAGACATCCCTATTAACTCCCTCATTAGTTTGTAAGCATTTATTTTGGTAATTGCGGTTGAAATAATCCTGGAAATTTTTACTAAAATACTCGCTTTCAATATGTCGGTTTTGTTATAGCATTAACAAACTATCGGTCAACCAGGATAATTATTTTTTTAGTTTGCAGATATTTTTTGAACAAATTGATGAATAATTTTTTTGTATTGTTCCATATCATAATCAATAAATAAAGAGGGGAACTGATTTACCGTTTCAAGAACTTCCTTTAATAAAAATTCATCCTGATGTACACTATAAAATAGTTTTTGTTGCATTAAATGCACCGCCAAATATTCCTGTTCTGTTTGTCCTGGCGTTGGCACCAGTATTGCTTTTTTTTGCAGTTTTATCAAATCCATTATTGTTGTATATCCCGATCTGCAAATCACTATTTTTGCTTGCTCAATTGCCAGGTTAAGTTCTTTTGCAGCAAGATGATTTTTGATTTGAATATTATTCGGAATACCGTTAGAATTACAAAAAGTTTCATTTATTCCGGGTTGTCCACGCACCAATAAAACCTTGCCGGAAAACTGTTGTAACTGATGTAATAATAATTTTTCAAAAATAGCTCTTTGTGGTTCCGGCCCTGACAATAATATCAACAAATCATATTTTATTTCGGCGGCCTCAAGGCTTTCAAATCTTGACAGGCACCCTATATATTGTATGTTATCAGGTAAGTTTTCAGGGTGTGATAGCTGACCAGCAATATTTTCCTTTCCTTCAAAATCAGGCACCCAACAGTGCGTATATTTCTTAATGAACCAAAAGTGAAATCTTCTGGCTATACTTTCAGAAAACTTGTTGCCAGTTTTGATTAATAGCTGATGAGTAATATAAATAGATGAGATACCGGCATGATACATTCCAAAGCGGTTATCCGAAATTACTGCATCAATGGAATGTTTTTTTACAATGCTTTTTAACCATCGGTATTCCTTATAAATTGAAAACAATATACCTGGAATTTGCACCATGAGTTTTAAAAGGAGATATTTTTTTTGTTTGGTATATTGTATTTTGTACCCTCTGAGTATAAGAAATGTTGCATTTGGAAATTCAAATTGGAGCAATGATTTTATTTGCCCGTCAGCTGCAATATAGATGGTGCAACCTTCTTCCAATAAACTCATTATCAACGGAATGCTTCTTGTTGCATGACCAAGACCCCAGTCCAGCGGAGCTATTAGAATCTTATAAGGTTTTGCCAAAATGCTAATTTAAAAAATTAATTATAATCAAAATGCAATAAATATGGATAAAATTAGTTTACATTTATAATCTTTAATTATGCAACGATTTTTAAAAATAGGTTTTTTACTGATTTTAGTGATTTCAATTGCCCTTTTGGGTTGCAGTGCTTCAAAGAAAAACTGTGGCTGTCCTAATAAAAAAGGTATGGTTGGATATTAGATGAAAGTAGTAAAACCGATAAGTCTAAATATCAATGAACAGAATAAACCGCGATTTGCTCGTCCTGTTTAATCAGGAGTTAATGAGTCCCCAAGCCATGGAGAATGAAGTTGAATTATTACATGAACTTCTATTTACTGTTGAGCGTTTGGAAAACCTTGTTACGGCCCATGAAATTATTGATTTAAATAAATATAAAGTAATCAATAATGATGTTATCCTTCGTAAAATAATTCGTCTTCAGGAATTAAAACCATTCATTTTTTTGAATTGTAAAAATTAATTTTACGTAACTTTTATCAGGTGAGTTGTTCCAGTGACTCCCTTAATTTTCCCAGCATTTCATCTATCTCTTCTTTTTTACAAGTACCTACACTTAACCGGTACCAGTTGCTATTTGCGGATGCCCCAAAAGCTGCAAACGGAACAATAGCCAATTTTGCTTCGTTTAATAGATATTGGGTAACCTCTGTTTGATCATCTAATTTTTTACCTTCAAGCGTTTTTTTACCTGTCAGGTTAATTTGTATAGTTAAATAAATAGCTGCCTGTGGCGCAATTGCATCTACCAAAAAACCAGCAGCTTTAAGTTGTTGAAAACCGTCATATATTCTTTGTAAACGCTCTGCAATTTCACCTTTAAAATGGTTAAAATAAGCATCAACTGTAGATGTTTGTAATAAAAAATTGGCAGTCGCTTTTTGTTCTGCCATTGGTGCCCAGGCACCTAGGTGACTGTTAATAGCATTCATTTTACTGATAAGGTTTGCCGGCCCCATAGCCCATCCAACTCTTACACCGGTTGCAGCAAATGCTTTACTGATGCCATCAATAAAAATAGTGTAGTTTTTCATCTGGGGTCGAAGAGAAACAGGATTGTAATGTTGTGTTGTCCCGTAGGTTAGTGTCCAGTAAATCTGATCATATAATAAATACAATTTTTTTTCATTGTCTTCCCGTTGTTCATTTTCAGCAATTACCAGGTCGCAAATAGCTTCTAATTCTTCTTTGCTAAAAGAGGTACCTGTTGGATTTAACGGAGAACACAATGCCAATAAAGAAGTTCCTTTTAAATGCGGCCTAATTTCATCTGCTGTAGGCATAAAATTATTTTCTCTTTTGCTTTCGATCAATATATGTTCCCCTTCCGTGAAATGAACATAATGATTATTGTTCCAACTCGGAACCGCATAAATTACTTTTTCTCCTTTGTCTACAATGGCACGATAAGCTGCATATATCAAAGGTCTTCCTCCTGCCGCTATTAAAATTTCATTGTTGTCAAATGTAATGCCTTCTCTTTTTTGTATAAACTCAGCAACTGCATTTTTTAATTCCAGGATACCATCTGCTGGGGGATAAGTTGTATGATGTTTTTTGTATGCATCTACAATTTCATTTTCAAATTTCTGTGGTATAGGAAAAATTGAACTGTCGAAATCGCCAATAGTAAAATTATATATTTTATTACCCTCCGCCATTTTTGCCTTTATGTCCGCTCCCAGTTTTACAATTTCAGAGCCGATAAGGGTTTCGGCCAATTTACTCAGTTTTGATGAAGGCATAAGTATAAGTTGGTGATGACAATTATTATATACCGCAAAAGTAAATTTTAAAGAGGGCAAAAAAAAATAAATGGAAGTTAGGCTTTATTAAAAATTAAAATGCCGTTCATTTTTTGAACGGCATTTTAATAAAGGTTACAAAATTATTTCCCTAATGGAATACCCACAGAAACACTAAATGTTCTGAATTTATTTTTATCGTTTGCATTATTGTCACTTTGGGTAGAATTTATTTTTGCTAAACCAAAACCATAATTTGCTTTTAGCAGTAATTTACCAAAATCTATACCACCACCAACATTTGCACCAAAGTCAAAACGTTTTAATTTATTATAAGCTGCATCATCTTGCTGTGAGGTAAACGGGTTATCGTTACTGAATTTAATAGTATTGCTTGAGCTAGCTTGTATTGCACCAAACTTACTGTCAATAGTTGATTTACCACCAACACCAACGGCAATATATGGCCCGGCATGAAAAAATATATTTGATTTTGCTTTTGTATCAAGTGGAATTTTTACAACAGCATTTAATGGAACTTCAAGGTAAAGCGGATTAAATTTTGTTTTTACATAATTTGCACCGTTATCAAAGTAAGTTTCTGCTTTGGAACCTTTTCCTGTAAATAAAACCCCTGCTTCCAGATCAAAGGAAGTGGATATACCGAACCTGCTCATTACACCTACATTAAAAGTTGGCAGCAAATGGTTCTTTTCTGTGTGGCCGCTGTTGGTGTTTGTAATGTTAGCAAGGTTTAATCCCCCTTGTACATAAAATTGCGCTTTTGCGCCTACGGTCATCAATGTTACCATAAGCATTACTGTCATTTTCTTCATATTCATTCAATTTAATTTAAAAATTTTAATAGCACATCGCTATTATTTTATGTTTGTGTAAATAAAACAAAAAGCCTGCCATCCAAATTGAGAGCAGGCTTTTTATAGCAAAAGGTTGTAACTAATTTATTTCAACAATGACTGGAAAACAGCCTCGTATACCTTAATCGGGTATCTTTTTTTTAATTCTTCTACCCATTTTTCTTCTAAATAACTTTGATACTCATTAATCACCAATCCTCTTGCGTCATTAAAACTTCGTTGTTGGTTGGCGGGGAACAATTGTAACACTTTTACAAAATTAGTGGTGTTATCTCCACTGTTCAATACCGGCGACGAGATAAAACCTTCGGTGATCTTTTTATCAGTAGTTAACTGTAGCTGAGACAATTCATATCTGCCAGAATCTGATTGAATTTTTCCGTCGCTTTGTTGTGCTATTTGCTTCCAGTCTTTTCCACTGTTTAATGCTGCCATAGCTTCATTGGCTACTTTAATATCGCTGCAATTAAATAATAATATAGCTGCACTCGAATCCCACTGGTATTTTATTTTATGTGCATCATAATATTTTTTTAATCCAACGCTGTCATTCGAGGCTTTGCCCCACACTTTTCTTTCCATTATTTCAAATAACATATTACCTTCTTTAAACTCCTGCATCTGGTATTTAAAATCTGTATTAAATTCATCCAGGTGTTTGCGGTAATATTCCAATATGCTGGTTGAAATAAATTTATTGAGTAACTCTTTATTACTTTCCCCTTTATAAACATCTGTGTTTAATTTATAATCCTTTACAAAGTTCAACCATTCAATTCCCTTGCTATTTGATTTTGTAAAGGAGATAATCGTTTTATTATTTATTGAATAATTTCCTGTTGTTTTATTTAAAGCAACACTGTCGGCAAACCTAAAAAGGTCAGCATCTTTTACAACGGTGTTTTTTTTATAGCCTGTTTTTACCGTGATGTCTTTTATAAAATTCTCCTTGGCTTTATTAATTCTGGTATCTTTTGCAATTTGCTGTTTTAATGAAGTGGTAAAAGTCTCATCGCTTCTGTCTGTTGGCATATTTTGCTGTTGCAACCGTTTTACAATATGGTATCCATAGCCCGTGTATATTGGTTTTGAGATGTCGGCGTCTTTTTTCAATTCAAATACTTTTGTTTCAAAAGACATGTCAAATTTGCCTGTTCCAAACTCCGGCATTTCTCCGCCATTGAGTGCTGTAAGCCTGTCTTCACTAAATTCTTTTGCCATTGTTGTAAAATCGGCACCTGCAACTAAAAGGGCATAAACAGAATCTGTTTTTTTTTCTACTGCTTTTAATTGATCCCCGGATGCATCGGGTGGTATGGTAAATAATATTTGTGCAATTTTCCATTTACCGGCACTTTTTCTTTCGTCATTATTTTTAAAAACGTGCAACCCGGCTTTTGTGCGATAAACGGTACTAATGCCACCCGGCTTTAAATTATATACTAAATTTTCTATTGGATATGGCAGCGATAAAGCTGTGATATACCCCATATCTTTTCCGGTAACAGGGATATATTTTTCACTTATTTTACTTGCAGCAGCACCGTAATCGGCGGCACCACTTTTTAATGTTTCTATCACTTCATCCATTGCCATTACAGTTTTGGTTGAATCAGCCAAATTGGTATTTACGTTAAGTGGTGCAAAAAAATGAATTAAATGAATATCTTTTTGGCTCCGTTCTATTACTTCATCCAGCAATGCATTGGTCATTTTTTCATCATTCAGATAGCCTTCTTCTACCTGGCTGCTGAAACTTTGCATATCATACTTTAATTGCTGTAACGTATCGAGGTGAAGTTCCTGCGCTGCTTTTACTTTTAGTTTAAATTTTGAATACAGGTCAAGGTATTCCCGCAACGATTTTTCCTTATCGGAAACAGGTGTTTTGTTTTTATTATATGCCCGTAAAAATTCTTCTTTTCCAACAGGTTTATCACCGTAAGTAAATAGTGTTTGAGAAAAAAGTTGTGCAGTGCCAAGCGTTAACGTAAGCAATAAATATATTTTCTTCATTGTAAACCTGTTTAAGCTTTTAGTTGGTTTTTATTTTCCATTTTACCTGTAGCAGTTCATCTAATTGCTGCCAGGTTAATTTTTTTGCGATGATACGTTTCTCTTTATCCAGCAGATAAATGGTAGGTGTTAGTGTGACATCATATAATTGACGATACCCCGGTTTTTGTGCTGCAGTATTGGCAGTTTCAATTTCTTTGGTTTGATAAACGTTTACCCAGTCTGCAAGATTGTGTGCCCGTATATATTTTAACCATTCCTGCTTTAAGTCTTCTTTACTGTCTGCCAATAAAACGCCATACATTTTTACCCGGTGTGCTTTCCAGTTGGCTCTGTAAATAGAATCCAGCCGGGGTAATTCTTCTCTACAATGCCCGCAGGTTGGATCCCAAAAAACCACCACCGTATAATCAGCAGCAACCTCGTATAATGGAGCAGGTCTCCCAGCTGTGTCAAGCATCTCAAGGTCGGCTGCTTTGGCTCCAATAAGGTTGGCCATCAGCATGTACGCACGGCGGCTAATGGTTTCCATTTGCTTTTCATTAAGCCAGTTACTTAAACCTTTGCTATGGTATTTTTCAAACAGGTGCACAAACACAGCATCCTGACCCATATATTTTGGGTTAATATATTCGTCTGTAAGCCAGTTTAATAAAAACTTATACATCTCGGGAGAACTACGTGCCAGCAACAACTGATAATCTGCTTCTTTAATAATACTGTCTGGTTCCGGCACCATTAATTCCCTGTAATATCTTTCTAACTTAGGTAAAAAAAATGGGGTGCGGATGATGCGTTCATCCATAAAAGTAACCCCATCCCAATAATGTGTTTTATAATAATAATAATTTTGTAACGAGTCGGTATGGGTTTGTGGTTTATTATTTAATACTGCAGGATCTTTCATAGCATTTAGCAAAGCAGTCATCATAGATTTTGGCTGAGTCTTAATAATGTTATTCCTGTAATCGTTCAGATCTTTGTTTAGCTTGTTATAATTTGTTTCATGCAAGGCCGTATCGGCCTTGGTAGTAGCTGCACTATAGGCCCGCTTTTCAGCATCCAGTAATTGCGCCTTGGCGGCAATGGTTTTTTGATATTGTTGTAACAATATATTAGCAGGAGAGCCGGTTACAATCGTTTTTGACAGCAGATCAGTTGTATCTGTTGTGATGGTTATCACCTGTTCTTTCTCTATTAAAAAATCAACGCTTTTTGATTTGCCCGGCAATACAAGTGCATAAATACCCGCCGGTAATATTCTTTTGCCAGAAAAAATAGCAAGACCTTTATTACTTACCGCAGCAGAATCTTCTACATTCAGGTTTTTACCCATGTGGTAGGTCAGGTAAGCAACACCCGATTTGTATTGGCTTGTTTGCAGTGTTACTTTATAGTTTTGAGAACGGGCTGTGGCTAAGCAAAATGTAGCTGCCAGGATAATTAGATATCGTTTCATTAAAAAAATTTAATACGCTAACAAAAGTATCTAAAATGAATGGTTAATGAGCATTACCCAAAGAACCAGGCTTTTTAAATTGCATATCGTTAACAAAAAAATGGCTGACAGATTATCTGCTAATTAAATAAAAAGACTGGTTATTTTTGCACCCGTGAAAAGAAAAAAGTTTTTATTAGAAAAGGTTTTGGTTACCGGTTACGCTGCCGAAGGCAAATCTGTTGCAAGGTTTGATGGTAAAGTGTTTTTTATTGAAGGTGCTGTGCCCGGCGACGTGGTGGATGTATTTATCAGTACCAATAAAAAAGACTGGGGCGAAGGAAAAGCTACCCATATTCATGAATATTCTGCCGAAAGAACAACACCATTTTGCCAGCACTTTGGGCTATGCGGCGGTTGCAAATGGCAGATGTTGCCATACGAAAAGCAACTATTATACAAGCAACAGGAAGTAGCCCAAAATTTAAAACGGATTGGTAAAGTAGATCTTCCCGAAATGATGCCAATTGTTGGCGGAGCAGACACCATCTACTATAGAAATAAACTGGAATTTACTTTTAGCAATAAACGTTATTTAACCAGCGAAGAAATAAAAAATTTGCCAGCCCCCCTGCCCTCCAAAGGAGAGTTCTCAGAGCCTGCTATTTCTGAACAGACTCTGGCATCAGAAGATTCCAGGAACCCCGCTTTAGGGGATAGGGGAGCTGGTGCTGTAGGTTTTCATGTGCCCCGAATTTTTGATAAGATAATTGATATTGAAACTTGTTACCTTATGAACGAGGTAAACAATACCATCCGCAATACTGCCAGGAATTTTGCCCAGCAAAATAATTATAGTTTTTACGATATTAAACAACATACCGGCTGGTTACGTAATATCATCATTCGCTATTGCACTACCGGCGAACTGATGGTAAATATTTGTCTTGGTTATGAGGATGAAAGAGAAACAAAAAAATTACTGGATAATTTATTACAACAGGTTCCTTCCATCACCACTTTACTATACACTATTAATACGAAATGGAATGATACTATTTACGATCTTACGCCACAGGTATATTATGGTAAAGGCTTTGTGATAGAGCATTTGGAAGAATTTAAGTTTAAGATCGGTCCAAAATCCTTTTTTCAAACCAATACCAAGCAGGCTGAAAAATTATACACCATCACCAAAAATTTTGCACAATTAACCGGTAACGAAATTGTGTATGATCTTTATTGCGGCACCGGTAGCATTGGCATTTTTTTAAGCAAACTGGCAAAAAAAATTATTGGTGTAGAAGCCATTCCTGAAGCTATTGAAGACGCCAGGGAAAATGCTGCACTTAACAATATTACTCATGCTGAATTTTTTGCCGGCGATGTAATAAAAATTTGTAATGATGATTTTTTTGCACAACATGGCAGGCCTGATGTTATTATAACCGATCCGCCACGGGCGGGGATGCATGAAAATTTAGTGATTAAATTACTGGAAATAGGGGCGGCTAAAATTGTTTATGTTAGCTGCAATACAGCAACACAGGCCAGAGATATTGGGTTATTGGCAGAAAAGTATTTAGTAGAAAAAATACAACCGGTAGACATGTTTCCGCATACCCATCATATTGAATGTGTAGTGTTGCTAAAGTTGAAAAATTAACTACTAACTTTGATTTATGGCATTCAAATTTAATAATTCTCTTCAAAGAGATACCCCTATTGTTTTTAATTTACTTATCATAAATGTACTAGTTTATTTAGCCCAGATTTTGGTAAAACCATTTGACGTTACAGCATGGGGTGCTTTACATTATTATAAATCTTCTTTGTTTTATCCGCACCAGTTTATAACCAACATGTTTCTGCATGACCCTACTGGTTTAACCCATATTTTTTTCAATATGTTTACCCTTTGGATGTTCGGAACTATTATGGAGCGGCATTTAGGCTCCAAACGGTTTTTACTTTTTTATCTCATCTGCGGTTTAGGAGCTGGTATTTTTATACAGTTAAGTGTTCCTTTTAGTGCCGATCAATTTTCCAAATCTGCAGAAGGTTTGGCAAATGGGATGTCTGCACCCGATTTAATAACAGCCTACAAACAACAATACCAGGCCATTGGTGCATCTGGTGCCATCATGGGTGTAATGGCCGCCTACGCTTATCTTTTCCCCAATACCGAATTGTATATTATGTTTATACCAATCCCTTTAAAAGCAAAATACGTAATTCCTTTTTTTATACTGTTGGATGTATTTATGGGAGTGCGTCAAATTGCCGGAGATAATGTAGGCCACTTTGCTCATCTTGGCGGCGCTGTTGTTGGTTTTTTTCTTATTTTTTTCTGGAACAAAACCAACCGTAAAACGTTTTATTAAAGTTAACAACATCTTTCAGCGGGTGTTTGTAAATTTGTAACACAATTTTAAACATGGGAGAGTCAGACAGATATTCGGATTTTAAACAGCCCCGGAGAAGGTTATCCCTCGGACAAGATGGTAATGCATTGATGGGCTTATTCACTATCAACATTGTGTTCTTTTTAATATTACTTATACTTCAGGTAGTATATTTCTTTTTTCAGAAAGGTGAAGGTTTATTTTTTTCAGAAGTAGTACAATATTTTGAAATGCCTGCACAACTTAGCAGGCTTTCTGAACGCCCGTGGACCATTTTAATTTATATGTTCAGCCATGTAAGTGTATGGCAAATTCTAAGCAATAGCTTATGGCTATGGGCATTTGGATTTATTTTGCAGGAACTTACCGGCAATAAAAAGCTAATCCCCATTTATATTTACGGAGGCCTTGCAGGCGGACTTATTTTTATTCTGGCTAATTACAGTATACCACCTTTAAGGCCAAATGTCAGTAGTGCCGTTTTGCTCGGAGGCAATGCAGCCACCATGGCTGTAGCAGTTGCCACCACTACCCTGGCACCAGATTTTAGGTTTTTTAAGAATTTAAATGGTGGCATACCCATCTGGATACTTACCTTAATTTATATATTGATAGATTTTGCAGGTATTGCTTCTTTAAGTGCAGCGTTTAGCCTGTCACATTTAGCAGGGGCAGCAGCAGGGTTTATTTTTATTTATTTATTAAGGAAAGATTTTGATGGCAGCGTTTGGATGAATAATTTTTATAACTGGCTCATGAATCTCTTTAACCCAAATAAAAAAAAGGGCGCTGTCAATATTAAAGAGAAAGTTTTTTATAATACACAAGGCAGAAAGCCCTACAAAAAAACACCAAATATAACACCACAGAGGGTGGATGAAATATTGGATAAGATCAATCAAAAAGGGTATCACCTTTTAACAGATGAAGAAAAAAATATTTTAAAAAGAGCTGCCGAAGAAGACTTGTAATCCTTCAATAAACTAAATCAAAACTTCTCCATTTCATAATTCGTTTAATTAGTGTTTTAAAATTCGTGCTATCTCTATTTTAAAATTCTTGTTATAACTTCTCCCGTCAAATTTTTTTTAAAAGGCAAAGAGTATCTTTATGGCATGCCTAAACCTATCTATCGTATATTAACCAAAAAGGTTTTCATAATAGCCAATATTGTTGTTGCTATACTGTTTCTTTTGGGTTGCTATTCAAAGTGGGTATTTACGGGAGGTCGTTGGTTTGTGGGCCTGCTTGCATTATCCGCATTTTATCTTTTTGTGGTATTATTTTTATTTTTTATTTTTTGGTTAGTGGCTAAATCCAAATGGTCGCTGCTTTTTATTGTGATTATGATAGCAGGCTGGAAACACATCCTTAAAATTATACCCTTAAGAGTATCGGCTGGCTTTACGCTTCAAAAGCAACAAGATGCCATAAGGGTCATGAGCTGGAATGTAGCCCAGTTTGATATTTTAAACTATAAAAAAAATCCAGGTGTACATAATAAAATGATTGATCTCATCAATGACTATCAGCCAGATATTGCCTGTTTTCAGGAAATGGTAGCAGGCGATAGTATTATTGATCTTAATAACAAATACTACAAAAAATTTGCCTTTTATTCTATCCAGGATTTTGAACTTTCCCTTCATTTTGCAGATGAATATTACAGTTATAACTGGAAAGAAAATTACCTGAGCAGCCAGCATTTCGGAATTATTATTTTTTCAAAATATCCTATCATAAACAGGCATACCATTACAACTTACCCAAATGAGTACAATGCTATTTTTCAATATGTGGATATCGTAAAAGGTGGAGACACGCTAAGAGTTTTCAATATCCATTTACAATCATTAAAATTCAGCCCAGGCAATATGCAATACATCGATAACCCTACCATTAAATCTGACGATGATATTGAAAAGTCTAAAAATATTATAGGGAAATTTAAGGCTGGTTTTTTAAAACGACAGGCCCAGGCAGACAGGGTAAGAGAAGAAATTAATAAAAGTCCTTATCCTGTAATTGTATGTGGCGATTTTAATGATGTACCCAACTCTTACGCTTACGAAACCATTGGAAATGGTTTACAAAATGCCTTTGAAAAAAAGGGTACTGGTTTAGGCAGAACCTTTAGTGGCATTGCACCTACATTGCGCATTGATAATATTTTTGTAGATCCACAATACCAGGTTAATCAATATGTGCGTATTTCCAAAAAATTAAGTGACCATTTTCCTATTATTGCAGATATTACCACTTCGCAAGAAAAGTAACAACTGGTTATTTTTAATATTTTTATTATATTTGACCACCATGCATCTTTTTATCAATAAATATTTATCTCCCCGCTGTTGTTGCCTTTGCGGCATAGCATAATATCTTTGTGCCAATTGTATATCATTTTAATTGTTCCTTATACAGTAAAAATTCAGAAGTGATGCTGAAGAGGCGACGTATGGAACTACTTAATTAAAATAAATTTTGGATTAAAATTTTAAAAAAAAGAGACTTCTTTGTCGTTTGTCAATAGCAGTCAACAAAAAAAATAAAAATGTCACTAAAAGTTTATAACTCTTACACCCGCAAAAAAGAAGTCTTTACCTCAATTACTCCCGGTCATGTAGGTATGTATGTGTGCGGCCCAACGGTTAGCGGTGAAAGCCACCTTGGCCATGCAAGGCCCTACATAACTTTTGATTTTATATTTCGTTACCTCACCCACAAAGGCTACAAAGTAAGATACGTGCGCAACATTACAGATGCCGGCCATTTTGAAGAGGAGGGAAAAGAAGCCGAAGATAAAGTGGGTAAAAAAGCAATACTCGAAAAATTAGAACCAATGGAACTGGTGCAGAAATACACCAATCTTTTTCATTGGGCCATGTTGCAATTTAATTGTGTGGAACCCAGTATTGAGCCTACTGCAACCGGGCATATTGTAGAGCAATTAAACATGATTGAAAAAATTATTGCAGAAGGATATGCCTACGAAGTAAACGGGTCAGTATATTTTGATTTAAAAAAATATGCTGCAACACATGATTATGGAAAATTGAGCGGCAGGGTAATGGATGATTTATTGGAAACAACAAGAGAGCTGGACGGCCAGCAGGAAAAAAGAGATAAAGCCGATTTTGCCTTATGGAAATCTGCAGCGCCGGAACATATCATGCGCTGGAAAAGCCCGTGGGGAGAAGGTTTTCCTGGATGGCACATTGAATGCTCTGCCATGGCAACCAAATATCTGGGTGCCGAATTTGACATACATGGCGGCGGTATGGACCTGCAGTTTCCACATCACGAAAGTGAAATTGCACAGAGCACTATTTGCAATCTTCATAGTCCGGCAAAATATTGGATACACAACAATATGATTACCATCAATGGTAAAAAGATGGGTAAAAGTTATAACAATGTGATAAAGCTTACAGAAATGTTTAGTGGCAATCATCCGTTGCTTACCCAGGCTTTTGCCCCGATGACGATACGGTTTTTTATATTACAAAGTCATTACCGCAGCCCGGTAGATTTTAGCAGCGAGGCCCTGCTTGCAAGCGAAAAAGCACTGAAAAGGTTGTGGGAAGCTTATGAAGTATTAAAAAAGTTAAACCCTGGTACTGAAGAACCGGCAACAGATGCAGCGCTGGAAACAAAAGTACTGCAATGGATAAATGAGTTTGATGAATTTATGGATGATGATTTTAGTACAGCTAAAATATTAGCCAATATGTTTGAATTAACGCCCGTTATCAATGGTATTAAAGATGGCCATATTGCAGCAAATGCCATTGCAGGGTCAACACTTATTTTATTGCAAAAGCAATTCAAAATCTATTTGGAAGATGTTTTTGGACTAACTTATGTTACCGCGGCAGACGACGAAACTTTACATGGTGTAATGCAATTGCTGATCGATATCCGTAAGGAATCCAAAGCAAAAAAAGATTATGCCACTTCTGATAAAATTCGAAACCAATTGACCACTTTAGGTATTGAATTGAAGGATGAAAAGGATGGTGCGATGAGCTGGAATATGTAAAAATTGGTTTATTTTTTTGAAAAAATGCATTGCAACAAAGCGTACCGGCTTGATAAATATTTTCAAAATTTACAGAGTTTAACTACTTTTTAAATGAATAAGCCACCTTGCTCAAGGTGGCTTATCACTGTAGTTTTTTAAGCAATTACAACCGGAATCTGTCTTGAATAATTTTGTGTTTGCTGCTGTATATTATTAGCAATAAAGACTTCTGTTTTTTTAGCTTTAATAATCTTTTAGTCCGTCATTCCTTCCAGTGCCAGAAAAAATGCGTACTCCCTGGCTTTATCTTTTAGGGGCTTAAATCTTCCGGAAGCACCGCCATGACCGGCCTCCATATTGGTGTAGAGAAACAATTTGTTGCTGTCTGTTTTCATAGTTCTTAATTTGGCAACCCATTTGGCAGGTTCAAAATATTGTACCTGGCTGTCGTGAAGACCAGTGGTTACCAGCATATTTGGATAGGCTTTCTTTTCGACATTGTCATAAGGTGAATACGATTTCATGTAATCATAACTTTCCTTATTGGCAGGATTTCCCCATTCATCGTACTCATTGGTTGTAAGCGGTATGGTTGCATCACTCATGGTGGTTACAACATCTACAAATGGCACGGCTGCAATTACACCATTCCAAAGATCGGGACGCATGTTTACCACGGCACCCATTAACAGGCCACCGGCACTGCCCCCATTAATGTACAAATGTTTGGTGCTGGTATATTTATTGGCTACGAGGTATTCAGCACAATCAATAAAATCAGTAAAAGTATTTTTCTTTTTCATCATCTTTCCCTCCTCGTACCAATACCTGCCCATCTCCTCACCGCCACGGATATTCGCTATTGCAAAAGCAAAGCCGCGGTTTAATAAAGTTAGCCGCACACTGTTGAAAGAAGCATCGCTGCTGATACCATAGCTGCCATAAGCATTTAGCAACATGGGCGCATTACTATCTTTATTAAACCCTTTTTTATACACTATTGCAATAGGAATTTTTGTGCCATCCTTTGCTGTGGCAAACATGCGTTCTGTAATATAATCTGTAACCTTAAAATTGCCCAATACTTCCTGTTGTTTCAACAGCTTTTTTTCTTTACTAACCATATTATAATCATATACAGAATTGGGCGTTGTTAAGGATGTATAATTAAAGCGAAGTGTATCTGTATTGTAATCGGCATTGGTACCAATGCTTGCAGTATAGGCGGGTTCATCAAATGCCAGGTAATGGCTGGTATTGTCTTTAAGGCTGATGATGTGCATTTGTGTCAGACCATCTTTTCTTTCCGATACGGCCATAAAATTTTTAAACAACTCAAAACCCTGTACCAAAATACTATTGTTGTGTGGCACCAGGTCTTTCCAGTTAGTGCTATCTTTCTTGTCTTCGCCGCAGGTAACTATCTTAAAGTTTTTTGCATGCAGATTGGTGCGGATGTAAAATTTATCAGTAGCATGATCCACATCGTACAAAACATCTTTTATGCGTGGTTGAAAAACTGCAAATGCATCGCCTGGCCTGTTGGCATCAATCCATTTTATTTCGGATGATAAAGTGGCTTCTGAGGTTATCAAAATATATTTATCCGATTTGGTTTTGCCTACCCCAATATAATTGCTCGGATCTTTTTCTTCGTACACTATTTTGTCTGATGCCGCTTCTGTACCCAGCGTATGTTTTTTTATTTTTTCAGATAACAGTGTTACCGGGTTTTTAGCAGTGTAAAAAATAGTCTGGTTATCATTGGCCCAAACAGGATCGCCTTCGGTATCTGTGATGGCATCCTTATACGTTTCGCCTGTTTGCAGGTTCTTTATGTAAATAATGTATTCCCTTCTGGATAACATATCTGTACCATACGCCAGCAAATTATTATCCATGCTGATGGCAAAGCCCCTGGCCGAAAAATAATTGTGCCCTTCTGCCATAGCGTTTACATCCAGTAGTACTTCTTCAGCAGCACTAAGCGTTCCCTTTTTTCTGCAATACACAAAATAATCCTTGCCTTCTACCTGCCTGCTGTAATAGAAATAACCCTGCTTAAAAAATGGCACACTCTCGTCTTTTTCTTTTATCCGGGCCTTCATTTCTGTATAAAGTTTCTCCTGCAATGTTTTTGTGCCCGACATCATGGTGTCGTAATATTTATTCTCGGCTTTTAAATAGTCAACTACTTTGGTGCTATCCGGACCTTTCTTAAAATAATCATTCAGCCAGTAGTAGTTGTCTGTCCTTACATCGCCATGGGCGGTCAGTTCTTTAGGTTTCGATTCGCATACCGGCGCTGTAATATTTACCGGCCAGTTGTAAGCTGTTTTTTTCACTTGTGTTGGATTGTTGCATGATAGCGCCATCATAGCCATAAAAGCTACTGGAAGCAGGAATGTTTTTATTTGCATGAATATATTATTTGAGTGTTTTAATAATTCGTAATTGCAAAAAAATAACTGATTACTTAAGGGGATTTATTCATCACTCATCTACTGATTTCTCCTCGCTAATACAATGGGTATTTTAAATTGTTTTGTTTTTCCTTTAAGGTTGAAAATTTCTGCGTACACAATATAAACACCAATTGCCAACGATTGATTTTTTTCTCCTAATCCATCCCATCTAAAATTGCCTTTTGTGCCACATAGTGCATTGCGCTGCAAGTAACGCACCCGTTTGCCCGAAGCATCAAAAATCGTAATGTTAGCCACGTACCCCGGTTCCGGAAAATCATATTCAAGCGTACCAAAATCGTCCTGGCCATCATTGTCTGGTGATACGATTTCAGGTGATAATTTTATCTCACCCTGCATACCATCGTTTATCCGGTACTGTGAATTTTTATACGTGGGTGTGCCATAACCTGTGCTGGTAGCGGCGGAATGCCAGTTGTCTGCAGATTGGGTTGGCGCATTGTAATCAATCCTTTCCAGGGCTACGCCTTCCTTATTATCCAATAATTTAAAATGCCATTTATCGCTATAAGTTAATTCATCTGTTATAGTACCCTGTGCATTTAAAATAAGCACACTACCTTTATCATCATTAAAAGAAGGCAGATGGGAAGTTATAAAGGCATCGGGGTTTTGATTGATGAAGGCAGCTTTCACGTAAGGTATGTCAGGGGTCAACACCATGAAATCCTGCGGAAATAAAAGGTAGTTTTCGGCAGCTATTTGTGTAATACTGCCAATGGCGCCATTGATACCACGGTTGGCAATATAGGTTTGCTTAAGATCAATTATCTTGTTACTGCGGTTATAAATTTCAACATAATCGCTTCCCGCTGGTGGTGGGTTAAATAAAATTTCATTGATCACAATATCAAGACTATCGGCTACAACGCTAAGCCCAACCCTTGCAGTATTTTTTGTACCGATTGCGTTGCCCACACAATCGGTAACACCAGTGGCTGTAATGGTATATACTTTTGAAGCAAGCAATGGGGTAGCCAGGTGTAAGTTTACATTATCAAAAACCGGTGACAGCATAACCGCAGCAATGGGCGAACCTATACCCCCGCTGATTGTATAATTGGTTGTATTGGCAGCTTTAAGATTGTCTAATGGTTCATCAAAAACCAACGTAATATTTACATTATCTGTTGCATACCCCCTTAACAATCTGGGTGCCCCATTGTCTGTATTAACAGCATCTGTTGCATTTTTGCTACCGGGCGAACCACCTCTCAAATCGGTGCTTGCTTTCCAGTTGCGGATGCCCGAACAAGGGTTTTTGGTATCGGTCATTTCAAGCGTCCATCCCCCATCTTTCTTTAATTCGTTTTGATACCAGGCAGCGGTATAATTAACCGCATGAATAATTTTTCCCTGTGATGAAATAAGCGACAACTGATCACCATCATTATCCAGCGAAGGGAAACTGGTAACCGATATTGTTGTTCCAAACGGCGCCATTGCTGCAACGGCACTGCTGCTGCAAACAATTACAAAACTATCTGGCTTTAAAATAAAATGGGGCATGGCGCCGCTTACACTTGTACGGTCGCTTATTTTAAAATCCTGCAGGTTAATGGCTGATGTGGAAGTATTTCTTAATTCTATCCATTCGGTATTGGGCAATGTTACTTGTGGTGTTGGGTCGCTCATTATTTCGTCTATCACTACATCATATTGCTGAGCCGTGTAAGGAGCAAAATAAATAAACGGTGTCGTTGCATTTACAAGGGCATTATCCGACAGATCTTTTACGCCATTTACAGTTAGCAAATAATTTATTCCACTGGAAAAATTATTGGTAAAAGTAAGATGGACTAATGCGGTATTGGCTCCATCTAATATTGCGGTGGCCGGAGATGCGGCCAAATTATTGGCTACATAATTCGCTATGGCCTGGCTGGTTGTATTATCTACTGGCTCATTAAATAATATATCCAATGTACTGGCAGATGTTACTGTTGCGGATTGAATAACTGGCGGTGCGGTATCTGGTACATAAGCCTTCACCTCAATATCATCAAAAAAATGTTTTTGTGCAAAACTGGTTACAGTGCTCTGTTTTACAAGAAAACCGAAAAAAGAAGAAGTTGTAAAAGTGGCATCGGTTACATTTCCTTCACTAAAATAACTATTGCCTGTTCCTGTTATGTCACGCAATAATGTCCATTGGTTATTCGCATCCCTGATTACTTTTATTTTTGCCTGGTTATTTATAGAGCTGCTTACCGAACCATCTGCACCATCAATTATTTTGATACCAGCAGCAATCCCTGCATCTTTCCGGTACAAGCTAATTTCGTCTGCTGTATTACCAATACGAACAAAATAGCCAGCTGTGCTGATAGCAGTAAGGTCGCTTACTGAAGCAGTTAAATAAACATCCACATAGTTTGAGCCTGAAGTAGCAAATGTAAGATTGGTATAAAATTCCCATTGTGCAGTAGTAACCAGTGTATTAGCTGTAGATAAATAAAAACTGCTGTTGGCAACAGTGTTATTACTTTGTAACTGACCAGATATATTAATGATCCAATCGCCTGTACCACCTGTCCATGCAGGGTTCCCGGAAAAATCACCATCAACAAAATTTTCAGAAAATTGTGCCCTGGCTATTAAATTGAAGACTAATAAAACCGGCAGATAAAGTAGTATTCGTTTAATCATAATCAATTGTAGGTAATTTTAAAGATACTTACTTTATTAATCCCTACTCACTTTACCTCCGTAAAGAATAGCGCCCTTTAAAAGTTCAATTAATTATTTTAGCTGAATGTTTGGCTGATTATTAAATAGTAACTATTTTCGTTTTCAATGGTGATGATAAAACATACTAAAACAACAAAGAAACATTCCGGCAGCGGAAGGTAAATCAGTGTTTTGTTTGTTTCAAAATATACATAGCCTTCCGCCAAAACGGAAGGTTTTATTTTGCCCTTCCTTTTTTTAATGGAAATAAGCGCAGGGTAAAATTGAAAAGCTTTAATCAAAATAAAAACTAAAACAAATGAAAGTTGCTGTAGTTGGAGCTACCGGTTTGGTAGGCACTAAAATGTTACAGGTGTTGGCCGAAAGAAATTTTCCGGTAACCGAACTTATTCCTGTTGCTTCTGAAAAATCAATTGGTAAGGAAGTAGAATTTAAAGGAAAAAAATATAAGGTAGTGGGTTACGAAGATGCTATTGCGGCAAAACCTGCCATTGCCATTTTTTCTGCCGGTGGTGGTACCTCCTTAGTGCTGGCCCCTCTTTTTGCCGAAGCTGGTATCACGGTAATTGATAACTCCAGCGCATGGCGGATGGACCCAACAAAAAAATTAGTGGTGCCGGAAGTAAATGCCAATGTGCTTACAAAAGAAGATAAAATTATAGCCAACCCCAACTGCTCTACGATTCAAATGGTAGTAGTATTAAAACCATTGCATGATAGATACAAGATCAAAAGGGTAGTGGTATCAACTTATCAAAGTGTTACCGGCACTGGTGTTAAAGCAGTTGAACAATTAATGAATGAAAGAAAAGGTATAGAAGGAGAGATGGCTTACAAATACCCGATTGACCTGAATGCCATTCCGCAAATAGATGTGTTTTTAGCAAATGGCTATACCAAGGAAGAAATGAAAATGACGCATGAAACTGTGAAGATCATAGGTGATGCCGCTATAAAAGTGACAGCCACTACAGTCCGTATCCCTGTAATGGGCGGCCACAGCGAAAGTGTAAATATTGAGTTTGAAAATGATTTTGATTTGGATGAACTGAGAGATCTTTTAAGCAAAGCGCCGGGTGTTGTAGTACAGGATGACATTGCCAATTTTATTTACCCGATGCCGTTAACTGCTCATGAAAAAGATGAAACTTTTGTTGGCAGGATAAGAAGAGATGAAACCCAGGCCAATACATTAAATTGCTGGATAGTGAGCGATAACCTGCGAAAAGGTGCTGCTACAAATGCAGTGCAGATTGCAGAGTATTTGATGGAAAAGGGCTTGGTGTAAACTCACTTTTTTTCAACCATAAACCTAAAGCAAAACGGCCATTTGAAAAAGATGGCCGTTTTTATTAATTTCATTTATGTTCGGGGTACAAAACAAAGCTGGTTTATTTTTTCTTCATTTTCCAGGTGGGCAGGGTCTTAACTGATTGTCCAGGTTTCATTACCCCGTAACAATTTATCCAGATCACCCTTTCCTCTTTTAGCAATTACATCTTCTATCTGCATGGCCATACCTTCTTCATAACAAGCTCTTTCTGTTTCGTAAAACACGCCGAAAGGCCTCGGTAAATGTCCGGTCAATTTGGGGTCATCAAACATGCGGATCAATATCTGCGCCTTATAAAAATCCCTGTCGTCATGTATCCAAAGGTCATCCAGACTTGCCCCACCTTCTCCAATCTCTACTATTACCGGTTTAAAACCATCCAGCTTGATCCCTTTATTTTGTGCAGTACCAAACACCAGTGGTTTACCCTGTTCTAAAAATAACACTTCTTCGGGCTTGCTGCTTTTTTCTGTAAATATTTCAAAAGCCCCATCATTAAAAATATTGCAGTTTTGATAGATTTCTAAAAAAGACGAACCCCTGTGTGCCTGCGAACGCAGCAACATTGCCTGCAAATGTTTAGGGTCCCTGTCCATTGTGCGGGCAATAAAACTAGCATCAGCACCCATGGCCAGTGCCAAGGGGTTAAAGGGATGGTCAATACTTCCAAAAGGGGTTGATTTGGTAATTTTATTTTCTTCAGATGTTGGCGAATATTGCCCCTTTGTCAAGCCATAGATCTGGTTATTAAATAATAAAACATTTACATCAAAATTTCTTCTTAGCAAATGAATGGTGTGGTTTCCGCCAATGCTGAGGCCATCACCATCTCCCGTTACAATCCAAACACTTAACTCGGGCCGGGCAGCCTTTAAGCCACTTGCTACCGCTGTTGCCCTCCCGTGAATGCTATGCATACCGTACGTATTCATATAATATGGAAAGCGGCTGCTACAGCCAATACCACTGATCATTACTATATTTTCTTTGGGAATACCCAGTGTAGGCATTATTTTTTGAACCTGTGCTAAAATAGAATAGTCGCCACAACCGGGGCACCAGCGTACTTCCTGGTCGGTGGCAAAATCTTTTGCAGTTAGGGTTTTTACGGGTATTGGAGTTGCGGTCTCACTCATATCGGCTTTTTATTAAGGGCATAAAGTTACAAATAGATGATAACAATTGAAAATGAAAACTGTAACCATTGATACATTAACATTTATAACGCTTGAAATAATATTAAATTTTATTGCGCTTTGCATCCTTTTAAAAAATCTTTAACCCCCATCACAATCTTATTTATCATTTGCTGCTGAAAATTTTCATCCAGAATTTTTTCTTCTTCCTCCAGGTTACTCAAAAACAATGTTTCTATTAATGCATTGGGATATTCAGTAGGGCTGTTGAGCATAAAATTAAAAGAACCCGTATTGCCATATTCCTTCAAACCCAGTTCCTGCATACGTTTGTAGATATCTAAACTTAAATTGCGAAAACCGGCATAACGGTAATAGGTACTGGTACCGCTTGTGCGAAAGGGGTCTTCAGATGAATTCAGGTGAACGCTTAGCAACAGGTCTGGCAGGCTGTCCCTGTAAAAAAGGATACGTTCTTTATTATCAAAAAATTGTTCTTTGGTACGGGTCATAATTACTTTGGCACCTTCTTTCTCCAATGCTTTTTGCAATTTTAAACTCAAGGCAAGTGTAATTTCTTTTTCATAAATTCCGGTAGCGCCAACTGCTCCATTATTGGTGCCGCCATGCCCTGCATCTACCGCAATGGTTAAATTTTTAATTGATAAATTTTCAGGCTGGTGTTTTATTTTAATTACAAGCGTGTTACCATTGTAATAAACAAGATGCCCCCAATGTTGCGCATGTTTTAAACTGATTGTTACCCTAAAAATATCATCTGCAACCTGTTCATAATCTACTTTTTTTATTTCGGTTACCGTTTCCAGTTGTGTTATCCAGTTGGTGTTATTGGTAGCGCCAAAAATATCCACCACAATAGCAGAAGGGTCAGTTAACTGAAAAGATTGATAAGGCAATTTTGCAAACAGGCCAACTTTTACATAATCATATTTATCATCGCCATACACATTCCATTTGGCTGTTAGTGATTCAGGGGTAAATGTTCCTTTGGCCATCAACGTTACCAGTTCCTCCGGAATATAGGCAGTTCTTGATTTTGCCAATTGTATTTTGTAATGTGTGCCTGTTTTGCCAATTATTTTTAAAACAATATTGCTGTCAATATAACCAACTTTTGCACCGCCTAACCTGTCCTCACCCAAACCATATTCCAAATGGGCTAGCCTTCCTTTTGTGGTGGCAACGTCTGACGCAAAGGGCGACAAAACAGAAAAAATTGCTTTCGTTTCTTTAGTTACTTTAATATCCAAAGAGTCTGAGATGGTAACAGGTATTTTCAACACTGCAAAACTGTCTGAAGCTTTCACAATATATTCACCCTGGTAAATGCCGGGCATTCCTTTTGTTAAGCTCAATGGCATTTCATACAACCTTGTATCTACCATGGCATTTACTACGCAATGGGTTAAAGCTTTTACTTTAAACTTTATTTTATCGCCGGGGATTACAATTAAGTTGCCTTCGGGATAAGTTTCTATGCTTTCTATATCCAGTATTTTAACAGGTTCAACAGGCTTGGGCAGCGTATAGATATAAGTGATTTTTTTCGAAACAAATTTGCCTGATAAAGAGGATAGAATGTTAAAGGAACTGTCGCCTGGTTTTAAATTTAATTCAATAGCAAAAGCACCGGTTGAATAAACTTTCACGGGGTTTTCATTAACAGTAACTATACATGTTTTGCAGGTACTGCCAATAATAAAATTACCGGATGATGTTACAGTATTACTTTCTTTAAAGGGTTGAACCAACCGGATAAATGGTTTATCGGTTGTTTGAGAAAAAGTAAGGCCGGCAATAAATAAGAATGATACAGAGAGAGAAAATTTCATTGTGGAAAGGTAAAAAATTTCAAAGGGATGCCAGCAAAAAAATAGCCATTTTCTGTGTTCAGAAAATGGCTTCTATAAAATGTACCCGGTGAGTGAATCTAAAGGGTGACTCACCGGGTACGTTTTACCATGGATATTTATTCTCCGCAATCAATTTATCAGCAATTCTTCTCCGGGCATCTTTGCTGTTAAATGGGGCGGCCTTGGTAAAGCGTTTTAAACCCAGCAACATCATCCGTTGTTCATCTCCATCTGCAAATGCATTGATGGCTTCTTTACCAGCTTTGTTTACCCTGTCAATGGCATCATTCAGGTAACAGCGCATAATGTCAATATGTATGCTGCTGGCTGTTTCACCCTGCTTATCCACCATTTTTACAATACGTAATAAAGTGCTTTCGGCCACAAAAGTTTCAATAGCCATATCCGCAATATTCATCAGTATTTCCTGCTCGTCTGAAATTTTCATCATCAGTTTTTGTATTGCTGCGCCGGCCACCATTAAAATACATTTCTTCATATTAAGGATAGATTTTCTTTCCGCAGCAAAAGCAGTTTCATCTTCATTACCAAATTCAGGTATGCTCATCAATTCTTTTGAAACCGCCATGGCCGGACCCATCAGATCCAGTTTACCTTTCATAGCTCTTTTTAAAATCATATCCACAGTAAGCAAACGGTTGATCTCGTTGGTGCCTTCATAAATCCGATTGATACGGCTATCCCTGTAAGCACGGCTGATAGCATATTCATCACTAAATCCATTACCGCCAAAAACCTGTACCCCCTCATCCACCACATAATCCAGCACTTCACTGCCATGCACTTTTAAAATAGCGCATTCCACAGCAAATTCTTCCGCTGCACCTAATAAGGCTTCATTAAATGGTTTGCCTGAATTGGCCAGTTCTATTTCTTTATCGTCTACCCATTTACTGGTCCTGTACAGTGCGCTTTCACTTACAAAAATTCTGATGGCAGCCTCTGCCAATTTATATTTGATAGCGCCGAAGTTGGCAATCGCCGTTTTAAATTGCTCCCTTGTTTTGGCGTATTCGATAGTGCTATTCAATGCCATTTTAGAACCGCCCAATGCTGCAGCGCATAACTTCAACCGGCCAATATTCAAAATATTAAAAGCGATGATATGCCCCTTACCAATTTCGCCCAACAAATTTTCAACCGGCACTTTACAATCCTGGAAATACAGTTGTACAGTGGATGAACCTTTGATACCCATTTTATGTTCTTCTGGTCCCTGGGTAAATCCTTCAAAGCCACGTTCAACAATAAACGTAGAAAATTTATCGCCATCAATTTTTGCAAACACGGTATACACATCCGCAAAACCGCCATTGGTGATCCAGCATTTTTGCCCGTTTAAAATATAATGTTTGCCATCAGCAGAAAGTAGGGCACTTGTTTTTGCTCCCAAAGCATCACTGCCACTATTGGGCTCTGTTAACCCGTAAGCACCTTTCCATTCGCCGCTGGCCAGTTTGGGAATGTATTTTTGTTTTTGTTCATCGGTACCAAAATATAAAATGGGGAGGGTGCCAATACCGGTATGTGCCGCTACGGCAACACTAAAAGAATAGCCACCACCCAGACCTTCATTCACCAGTGTAGACGTAACAAAATCTTTTCCAAGGCCACCATATTGTTCGGGAATAGAAGCGCCCAACAAACCCTGTTCGCCAGCTTTAACCATCAGGGATGGCATCAGCCCCGGTTCTAATTTATCAATTCTATCTGCAATTGGGTGAACCTCCGTTTGCAGAAACTGCAAACACATTTCCTTCACCATCAACTGCTCCTCATTAAAACCTTCGGGCGTAAATGTTTCAAAGGCATTGCTTTCTTTAATTAACCATTCACCACCTTTTAGTGATGTTGTGGTTGAAGTTGTTGTGCTCATAATTATAAGGTTTGCCCCCATCGCCGCTAAAGCGGATATTGGAGAATGATTATTTAAAAAGTTGTTTAGTGTTGGTTTTGCTACATTTGAAACGCATTAAAATGTAATTTCTAAATCTATAAAATATTAATGCGCTTTCAATATTAAAATTCTTTCTTACGCTATCCTTAAAAGTTAGAGGGGGTTTGCCAGATTATCATACACTTTTTGCAAAACCATTTTGGCCATTTCAATTTGCTCAATTGTAACTCCTTCCAATGCCTCGTTCAGTGTTTGACTTGCCAATCCCATTGTTTGTTCCTGCAATACCTGTGCTTCATTTGTCAGGTAAATCATATTCATCCTGCGGTCATCCTTACTGGCTACCCGCTTTACCAGTTTCAATTTTTCTAAATTATCTACCAGCCTTGTAATGCTTGGTTTATCCCTGAAAGTTGCATCGCACAATTGTTGCTGGCTAAGTCCATCCTGTTTCCATAAATGATACAATACACTCCATTGTTCAATCGTAATTTCAACATTCGCTTCTTTAAAATTTTTCTGCAATCGTCTCGCAATAGCAGTGCTGGCCTTACCGGTTATAAAGCTGTATAATTCTCCCCGTTTAAATTGGTTGTTTGGCATATAGTTGTTTAGACAACTATATAAAGATATATGATTGGTTTGAGATTTTAAAAATTATTTTTGTCCGGACTTTAGTACACAAATTTAACATCATTGGCGTCGCACTCTTGTACGACATATCATTATGGAACTCCTTCTACTTGCTACAGCTTTTATTTTTTTTGTTTTTTATGCAGTACTCATTATTTATTATCGGCAATGCTGGCAACAAATTCCCGACTATCATCCTTTACTGCAGTACAATGACAATACTATTTTTCCTGGGGCAACAAATAAAAAAAATACAACTAAAATTTCCATCATCATTCCCGCAAGAAATGAAGCACCAAATATTACCCTCTGTTTACAATCCATTTTAAAACAAACCTATCCTGCTGATTTATTTGAAATAATTGTGGTGGATGATCATTCAACCGATAATACCGTGCAGTTGGTTCAATCATTTAATAAAGAAAACACACATTGCATTTTTTTAAAAGATTTTGTTTCCGGAACTTTCAATGCCTACAAAAAAAAAGCCATTGAAGTAGCCATTGCCCAATCAACCGGAGATTTGATTGTGACAACTGATGCGGATTGTTTTATGGGCAGCAACTGGTTGCAAACCATCGCATGTTTTTATGAAGAGTACAGTCCGGCCTTTATTGCAGCACCGGTTTCTATCAATTGCAACAATCGTTTTATATCCATATTTCAGGCACTCGATTTTATGACCTTGCAGGGAATTACCGGTGCATCAGTTTTTAAAAAAATGCACAGCATGTGCAATGGAGCCAACCTTGCTTACGAAAAAAAAGCTTTTCACGAAGCAGGTGGTTTTAAAGGCATTGATAATATTGCCAGCGGAGATGACATGTTGCTGATGCACAAAATATACCAACTTCATCCCAACAGGGTGCTATTTTTAAAATCTAAAGAAGCCATTGTACAAACCAAACCAATGGAAACATGGAAAGGCTTTTTTAATCAACGTATACGCTGGGCAAGCAAGGCAGATAAATATGATGATAAAAGAATAATGGCGGTATTGATACTGGTTTACTTTTTCAATTTGTCATTTTTAGCTTTACCAGTTATGGCAGCATTCAGCAATACAACATTTTCAATTTTAAATTATCAATTATCAATTATTAATTATTGGTTTTTATTGCTGGTCTTAAAAACATTGGTTGAGCTATTTTTTCTTTTTCCTGTAGCAAAGTTTTTCAACAAGCAACTTATTTTATGGTGGTTTCCTGTGGCACAACCCTTTCATATTTTATACACTATTGTGGCGGGCGGGCTGGGCAAGTTTGGTTCTTATACCTGGAAATCAAGAATAGTAAAATGATTCCATGAAATTGTAATTTGCAGTATGCCGCAGCAGAACTTTTCCTTTTCACAACAAGCCTGGCAACGCCTTAAAAAAAATAAGGGTGCATTATTTGGTTTGCTAATTATTGGCTTAGCTGTTTTTATTTCATTATTTGGTTACCTGGTTGCACCAGATGCCTCACCCAATGCGGATCTTCAAACGGTAGAGATACAAGCCAAAAGCCCTGGCTATACTCAACTGTTTTTAAAAATCCCTGATAGAAAAAATAATCCTGTTGGCTGGTTTACGAAATTAATTAGTGGCCGGGCTGAGGATTATCGCTACCTGCCCATCAGCAAGTATCATATTCAGGCCGATTCGCTTATAGTAAATAAATATGTTGATGAAGATACCAGCGTGGTACAAATCTATTCCATCAACCAGCTTACCAATCACCAACCCAATACGGTGCTGTTGCAAAACATCGTTACAAAAAAATATTATCTTGGTACTGATAAATTTGGCCGTGATTTTTTAAGCAGGCTCATCATTGGCACAAAAGTTAGCCTGGCGGTTGGTTTAATTGCAGTGCTTATATCACTTACGCTGGGTATTATATTGGGTGCGCTTGCAGGGTACTACCGGGGCTGGGTAGACGAAGTAATCATGTGGCTCGTAAATGTTACCTGGAGCATTCCAACCCTGCTATTGGTTTTTGCTATTACAATGGCTTTGGGCAAAGGCTTTTGGCAAATATTTATTGTTGTTGGTCTTACAATGTGGGTGAGTGTAGCCCGTTTAATCCGTGGACAGGTATTGGCACTAAAAGAACTGGAATATGTGCAGGCTGCAAAAGCACTCGGATTAGGTGACAGCAGGATAATTATTAAACATATTTTACCCAATATTTTAGGGCCTGTATTGGTTATTGCTGCAAGTAATTTTGCCACTGCCATTATAATTGAAGCAGGCTTAAGTTTTTTGGGCATTGGTGTGCAGCCACCCCAACCAAGCTGGGGATTAATGATAAAAGAAAATTACAATTTCATCATTACCCATCATGCAATACTGGCATTGGTGCCGGGGCTTGCAATTATGGTATTGGTACTGGCTTTTAATTTGTTGGGTAATGGATTAAGGGATGCAGTAGATGTAAAAGCCCCTTCCTCCTGAAGTGAGGAATTTCGTAAAAAATATTTGTTTATCTTTTTAGTTTTTAAAAATATTTTGTTCTTTTAAATTTTCCTAAATGATACAGAGGGAGCATTTATTCAACCGGCGCCACCTGTACGTTCCTATTAAATCCTTCTTCCAGCGAAATGAAAGTTTCTGTGCGGTCAATGCCTTTAATTTTTTGTAACGCATCGTGCAAAACGTAACGGAGTTGAGTAATATCCTTGCAAACAATTTCAATAAACATGCTGTAATTGCCGGTTATATAGTTGAGTCTCACAATTTCAGGAATATTCATTAATTCTTTAGCCACAGTATCATACAAAGAACTTTTTTCTAAATAAATTCCCACAAAAGCAGTAATGTCATAACCCAACTGCCGTATATCTACATTTAGTTTTGTACCTTTGACAATTCCGAACTCTTGAAGTTTTTTGATTCGTACATGAATGGTGCCGCCGCTAACAAACAATTTCTTACCCAATTCGGCATAAGAAATTTCTGCAGTCTCCATCATTTCATGAATTATCTGCAAATCAAGTTTGTCAAGATTTAATTTAGTAGCCATTTTATATTTTTATTTTAGTGTTTATTCAAATATATAGCAAGTTGTTTGAATAATATCTATTTTTATAAAATATTTTATAAAATATTTTCAATATAATGGCATTTTATATAGATTTGCACTATTAAGGTTCTTAAAATTGTGGGGTGATGAAATTTTTGGCAGACATGCCCTCTTGTCTCGGGGGTGAAGGTAACAGGATAAATATAGCATAGAGCCGATTTTGTAGCAATACAGAACCGACCAGGGTCGACCACTCAACTTTCTTTGTGCTACAACTAACTGCTTCGTGGAGGTTCGATCCCTCCCCCTACAGCAACTTGATTGACTTAAACCCGTACTGGTATTTACTTGTACGGGTTTTTTGTTTTTGAAAGATTAGATGTGCCTTATTAAAGAAATATTGTGCTGCCAAGATAATACGGCTCAACCTTCAACTGATTTTATCTATTTGGTGTAGACATCCTTATTTAAACCCCATTAAACCTTAATTTTTAGTACTACTATTTGCCCTTCTGTTTTCAAGATATTTTTTATACTAACTTACAACGGCTTAAATAAAAATTTTGAGTTTAAAATATGCTATCATGATAAAAAAAATATTCTCAAAAGTAGCCTGCTTTACGGCTTTTTTATTTTTACTTAGCCAATTTAAAGTAATCGCTCAGACCAGCAAAAAAAGGATTTCAACCAGTAGCTGGAAACAACTTTTTAACGGCAAAGACCTTACCGGTTGGAAACATGCAGGCAAAGGCAGCAGCGAGGTGGAAGATGGGCTGATACGGGGTCGTGGCGGAATGGGCCTGTTGTATTATATTGGGGGGAAACTGAGTAATTGCACGATTCGTGTAGTTTACAAAATGCAAAAGTTCAACAGCAATTCAGGTATATTTATCCGTATACCAATTGAGCCAAAAGAAGAATGGATGCCTGTATTTTACGGCTATGAAGTACAGATAGACAATCATCCTGAAACCTCAGATGAAGATGATCACCACATAACAGGAACATTGTATTCATTAACAAAGCCATTGGCCAGACCTGGCAAGCCAGGCCCCGAATGGAATACGATGGAAATTACGCTGGATGGTCCACGGACGATTGTGTATGTGAATGGCGAAAAAGTAACCGATTATAAAGAAGGCGATCCCACCCCGGAACGCAAATTTGATTTTGAACCCATGAAGGGCAGAAGGCCGGACGCAGGTTATATTGGTTTGCAAAATCACGGAGAAGATGATGTGGTATATTTTAAAGAAGTTGCTGTTAAACCACTTGCTAAAAAATAATTTTTATCTGCCATGGAAAAAAGAAAAAATAACCCGTCAAAAAAAACAACCACTCGCAAAGAGTTTATAAAGAAGGCTGCAATTGTTACCGTCGGATTTTATATTGTGCCCCGTTTTGTTTTGGGCGGCAAAGGGTATACAGCGCCCAGCGATAAATTATACATCGCTGCTGTAGGCTGTGGTGGTGAAGCTGAAAACGACATTCATCATTATGCCAGTGCGCCTAAAAAAAATGCGGTAGTAGCTTTTTTGTGTGATGTAGATGAAAGGCAGGCTGCGCCAAGATTAAAAGAATTTCCGTCAGCAAAATTTTACCACGACTGGCGGGAAATGTTTGAAAAAGAAAGTAAAAACTTTGATGCAGTAACGGTGGCGATACCGGATCATAACCATGCTATTGTTGGTTTGAGTGCGATGAAATTAAACAAGCATCTCTATTTGCAAAAACCTTTAACGCATGATATTTATGAGGCTCGGGTAATAACAGAAGCCGCAAAAAAATATAAGGTCGTTACGCAAATGGGCGACCAAGGTGCTTCCTGCGATGGCATGCGCACAATGAGGGAATGGTTTGAAGCCGGGCTGATCGGTGATATAGAAAAAGTATATTGCTGGACGGACAGGCCTGTTTGGCCGCAGGGCATTTCATGGCCCAAAGAACGTCCTGCAATTCCTAAGGAATTGAAATGGGATTTGTGGCTGGGCACTGCACCGCAGACAGACTACATAGACAATCTTGTTCCCTTTAACTGGCGGGGCTGGTGGCAGTTTGGTACGGGTGCTTTGGGTGATATGGGTTGTCACATTATGGGGCCACCTTTTAAGTTGCTTGGGTTGGGTTATCCTACTGATGTATCGGGCAGCGCCAGCACGGTTTATAATGGTATTTTTAAAGAAGGTATTTATCCTGAAAGCGGCCCGGTATCGAGTTCTATCAAATTTAAATTTAAGCAACGCAGCGGCAAAGATATTGACCTGTACTGGATGGATGGCGGCATTACGCCTGAACGCATTGCAGAGATAGAACCCGATGTAAATATGAATGATGTGCTGGGTGATTTTCCCGGCGAAAATGATTTTGAAGGTTGCACCTTGTTTATTGGCACCAAAGGAAAAGTTTCCTGTGGCTGGGGTGGAAGCCATCCAAGGTTGCTGCCGCTTTCATTGAACAAAGATGTACATATTCCTGAAAAGTATCCAAGGGTACAAGGTGGCATGGATGGCCACTGGTGGCAATGGGTTGATGCCAGCATTGCCGGCTACGGTAAAATGGAAGTTGACTCTCCGTTTGAAGGCTATGCAGGTCCGCTTACTGAAACGGTTTTGTTGGGTAACCTGTTGCTAAGAAGTTTTAACCTACAGGAAAAAATCTCCCGCAAAGATCCTGTGTACGGCACCATGGAAGGCTTTAAATTTAACGGTCGCTATCTGGATTTTAAATGGGATGGCGCCAATATGAAAGTCACCAATTTTGAAGCTGCTAATCAGTTTATTAAAAGAGAATACAGGAAGGGGTGGGGAGAATTGAAAATTTAGTTATGAGTTATGAGTTGTTCAACGATTTGAAAGCTTCTTGGATTGGGGGAGATTACGGGTTCTATGTTTTAAATATTGTTTATAAATCTAAAATCACTTGGGGTTTTGGGGTATCCGAAACCCCGACGGCGGCTTCAAGCCCCGTCGGAGCTATGGATTATTATGAATAAAAGAAGCCTGAATTGAATGACTTTCTAAACGGTAAATTCGTCAGGACACGCTTTGGAAGTTGCCAACTCGAATAAAAAAAAATAAAAATGCAGAAAAATTTCCTGACTTAGCTTTTGTGAGTAAGCATTTAATTGACATGAATGTGATTATTAAAAACTAACAATTACTTCACTGCACATTATCATAATACAATCCCGCCGCTCCAAAAATAGCCGGGTTTTCCATGTTGGATATTTCAATCCTTAATCGTTCTGCAGACTTTGTAAAGGCGAAAGTTTTAATTTGTTTCCACATATTTTCCTGGAAATAGGGATACGCCAGTCGTACCGACCCGCCAAAAATAATCAGGGAAATATCGTAGGTGTATAGAATGGTTTTGATGGCATTGCCGAGATGTATACCCATTTCTGCATACCATTGCTGCTCCTGCTGATCGCCTGCTTTGGCTTTTTCAAAAACTACTGGGCCATCCGTATGATATATATTATTGAAGAACTGGCCGCAGGCATAATACTCGTACACATGATCCAGGTATTGCACCATACCAAATTCGCCGGCACCGCAATTGGCGCCTGCAAAAAGGTGGTTGTTGATGATGATACCGGCACCCAGACCGGTTCCTATGGTAAGACCAATCATCTCTTTTTTGCCAATGCCTTTTCCAAAATAATGTTCGCCTAATGCAAAGCAATTAGCATCGTTGTTGATAAATGCAGGGATATGATACCGTTCTTCCAGTATCTTTTTTAAAGGGACTTCTTTCCAGGAAGGAATGTTGATCACATCGTACACAATGCCTTCTTCTGTATCCACCACTCCCGGCACACCCACTCCAATTGACACCACTTCTTTGGCTATTAACTGATCTATCACAAAAAATAAATCCTGCAACACATCATCTTCGATACCGGCATTGTTGATATGTTTTGAATGGATGGCAGAAAGCTGATCGCCATGCACCACGCCGGCCTTGATACTTGTAGCGCCAAAATCAACGCCTATAATTTTTTTATCGTTCATACAAATAGCTTAAACGGTTTGCACGCTTTCCTTCTTTTTAAAAAGGGGAATGGTTTTATTGGTAATGATGGGTTTTGCCCAAAAACCAATACTCAAAATATAAGCCATGGTGAGGTATAAAAAGCACATGCCGATCTTCAATCCAAAATGATCGCCCAGCCAGCCAACCACCAGCGGAATGATGGCGCCACCAATGATACCCGTTACAAGAATACCCGAGAAAGAACCATGATGTTCTTCAACCGAATTCAATGCCAGCGAAAATATAATGGGATACATCACAGAAGCAAAAAAGCCAACCATCGGAAAAGCAATTAATGCAATTTTTGAGGAACCAAATAAAGCGGCACTTAAGCTAAGGATCGCTAAAGTTGTAAACGAAATCAGTACAACCCTGCTGTCTAATAATTTCAGTAACAACAAGCCCAGCACACCACCGGCAGTCATTAATCCCCAAAAATAAGCCACTGTATCTGCACCTTTTTTTTGCGGGTCAAGGCCATGATAAGTAAACAGGAACTGCGATATCCAATTGGCTACGCCTTGCTCTGAACCAACATAACAAAGCATGGCTATAAAAAACAGCACCACTTTTTTGGTCTTAAATAATTGTACATGCGTTGCCCATTGGCCGGCTTTTTCATCTGTTTTCAATTCTACTTTTGGAAACTTTGAGAACAGGATGATGAATACCATCAACATACAAATAACAACAAAAAGAAAGTAAAGCGAAATCCATGGCAACTGCGGCGGCACCAATTTATTGAAGAAGGAAAAGAAGCTATTGTGCTGTGTATCCTGTGCAAGACGGATTACCATTCCTGAATAGACAAACGGGCTTAAAAAAGAAGCCAGTCCAAATATAAGCTGTGCCATTACTGAATAAAAAGCATAATGCTCTTCACCACCGGCCGTGCGCAACAATGGATTGATCACCACCTGTAGCATTGCCATACCACAACCAATGATAAACAAAGAAAATACCGCCGACAAATAATTGGGAAACAACGCCAGTATTAGTGAACCCACCAAAGCAACTATAAAAGCCGCAACCATCATTTTTTTTTCATTGTATTTTTCTATCAGCATACCTGACGGTATTGACATAACACCGTAGGCAATGAAAAAAGCAAAAGGCAATAAAGCCACCAATGTAAGGCTCAGGCTGAATCCTGTAATCATGTCAGGAATGAGCGGACCGATAACATTGGTTAAAAAAGAGATGACGAAGAAGGTCAGCATAATGAGGCCGACTGTGTAATAACTTCTTTTCATATGCTGGAGGCTTTTTTAATAATCATTAAAATGCATACAATATAATTTTAAAAACTTGCTCAAAAAATATTTTTATTTGTTTATTAAACAGTAATAATATATCTGGAAAAAAAGGCCTATTATTCCTAATAGCCGGAAGTATTTTTATCAGGGTGACGGTAAAAAAAATCCCTCAATATAAATTGAGGGATTTCTAATATTATCCGATTTGAATTACGCTACTTCTGCTTTCATCATTTTTGATACTTTCTTTCTTTCATCTTCATCCAAAATAACTTTACGCATACGGATGTTTTTTGGTGTTACTTCTATGCATTCGTCCTGCTGGATATACTCCATACATTCCTCCAACGTAAACTGCCTTTTTGGTATCACACGAACTGAATCATCTGTACCACTTGCACGCATATTGGTTAGCTGCTTTTTCTCCACTACGTTTACTACCAGGTCGCCTGGTTTAGTGCTTTCGCCAATTACCTGGCCAACATATATTTCATCGGTGGTATCTATAAAAAAAGAACCCCTATCCTGTAATTTATCAATAGAATAACCTGTAGGGAAGCCAGCATTTTTAGCCAGCATTACACCATTATTTCTCCCGGGGATAGGGCCTTTCCAAGGTTTGTATTCATTAAAGCGATGAGCCATAACAGCTTCACCAGCAGTGTTGGTTAACATTTGAGAACGCAGTCCCAATAAGCCTCTTGAAGGAATATCAAACTCTAAATGCTGCATTTCACCCTTACTTTCCATTATCAGCATTTCGCCTTTGCGTTGCGTAACAAGGTCAATTACTTTTCCACTGTATTCAGCCGGAACATCTACTACCAGTACTTCATACGGTTCGTGTTTTTTTCCATCCACTTCTTTTGTCAGTACCTGTGGCTGTCCTACAGTTAATTCATATCCTTCCCTGCGCATGGTCTCAATCAATACACTCAAATGTAAAATACCTCTGCCATATACCATAAAGCTATCTGCACTATCTGTTGGCGTTACACGAAGTGCCAGGTTTTTTTCCAATTCCTTTTCCAGCCTGTCCCTTAAATGGCGACTGGTAACAAATTTACCATCACGTCCAAAAAATGGAGAGTTATTAATGCTGAACTGCATGTTCATAGTTGGTTCATCAATACTCGTAATGGGCAATGCTTCCGGATTTTCAAAATCAGCAATGGTTTCGCCGATGTTAAAGCCTTCAATACCAACTACTGCACAAATATCTCCTGCACTTACTTCTGTAACTTTCTTTTTACCAAGCCCTTCAAAAACATACAGTTCTTTTACCCTGCTTTTCACAATACTGCCATCCGTTTTCATCAAACAAATTGGTTGATTTTCTTTAATCACGCCTCTTGCAATTCTTCCCACAGCAATTCTTCCTAAAAAAGAAGAATAATCCAGTGAAGTAATTTGTAATTGCAGGTTGCCTTCAGTTACATGAGGCTCTGGCACTTTTTCTAAAATAGTATCTAAAAGAGGGAAGATATTATCAGTTGGTTCTAATGTAGTATTCATCCAGCCTTGTTTACTACTGCCGTAAACAGTAGCAAAATCAAGTTGTTCTTCTGTTGCATCCAGGTTAAAAAATAATTCAAAAACTGCGTCATGCACTTCATCCGGACGACAGTTGGGTTTATCAACTTTATTGATAACAACAATGGGACGTAAACCTAATTGTAAAGCCTTCTGCAACACAAAACGTGTTTGAGGCATCGGTCCTTCAAAGGCATCAACCAACAACACAACACCATCTGCCATTTTCAATACCCTTTCAACCTCACCGCCAAAATCGGCGTGACCAGGAGTATCTATCACGTTAATTTTAACGCCCTTGTAGTTTACTGATACGTTTTTACTAAAAATAGTAATACCACGTTCCTTTTCGAGGTCATTACTATCCATTATTAACTCACCGGTTTCCTGGTTATCACGAAAAATATTCGTGGTATGCAGAATTTTATCAACCAATGTAGTTTTGCCATGATCTACGTGAGCAATGATGGCGATGTTTCTTATATTCATTATTACTTAGCTTTTTGCTATTCTTTTAGCCTGTGGTTAATCCCAAAAGGTTACTGCCAATACTAAAAAATGATAGCTGTTTTTTGAAGGTGCAAAAGTAAGCAAATTCAGTTGTACCGCAAGGTTAAATGTTGTTTATAATTGATGTACAGCCAATATAATGGTATTCCATTTGTTCAAAAGGACGATTTAGTATAAAAAATCATTTGATATATACACGTATCAATATCAATTAAACAAATTTTCGAGTAAACTGTAAATGGCAGGGGAATTGATGGGTTAATAAAAATATATATATTCTGATGAAAGAAAATGAAAAAGAATTGTTTCTGCCCAATATTGCGTTGTGCGTTTTATTGGACCTGGTAGGCATGGCAAGCTACATTTTTCCGGCACTGGGAGAATTTGCAGACGTTGTTTGGGCTCCCATCTCCGGGTACATTTTTTTTAAATTATTTGGTGGCCGTCTGGGCATGATTGGCAGCGTGCTTAATTTTCTGGAAGAGATCATTCCTTTTACAGATATTATCCCATCTTTTACAATTGCCTGGTTTATAAGAAAAAAAGCGATAGATAAAATGATACTTAAAAACGATAAAGCATTACAAAAGATGCAATAAAAAAAGTACTACTAATATTTAGCAGCTACCATCGTTACCCCAAACTTTCTTACTAAATTTATTGTTTACTAAAATCAATTATGGGCTTTAATCTTCAATCACCATATTCACCTGCCGGCGATCAGCCGGATGCTATCCGTAAATTAACAGAAGGTATTAATGAAGGGGAGCGATACCAGACATTACTGGGCGTAACGGGTAGTGGTAAAACGTATACCATTGCCAGTGTAATTCAAAATGTGCAGCGGCCGGTTTTGGTATTAACGCACAACAAAACGTTGGTGGCACAATTGTATGGCGAATTCAAACAATTTTTTCCTGATAATGCGGTGGGATATTTTGTAAGCTATTATGATTATTACCAGCCGGAAGCATACATGCCAGTCAGTAACACTTATATAGAAAAAGACCTGGCCATCAACGAAGAATTAGACAAGCTCCGCTTGCAGGCAACAGCACAGTTATTAAGTGGCCGAAGGGATATTATTGTGGTGGCAAGTGTAAGTTGTATTTATGGTATGGGAAATCCAACAGAGTTTGAAAATGGCATTGTCCGCATTCAAAAAGGACAGGTCATTTCACGCCAGGGGTTTTTGCACGCATTGGTAAACAGTTTGTACAGCCGTTCGCAGGGAGATTTTACCCGAGGTACTTTTAGAGTAAAAGGTGATACCGTAGATATTAATTTACCGTATGTAGATTTTGGTTACCGTATTACTTTTTTTGGAGATGAAATTGAAACCATTGAAACGCTGGAACTGAGCAGCAGCAAGCGAATCGGCCTGGTGGATAATGCAGCTATTTTTCCTGCCAACTTATACCTGGCACCCAAAGATATTATGCAGCAGGTAATTTATGAGATACAGGATGAAACCGCCGCACAGGTAGAATATTTTAAAAATAGTGGCAAATTTATTGAAGCACAGCGCCTGAACGAAAGGGTGAATTACGATCTTGAAATGATCAGGGAACTGGGTTTTTGTAATGGTATAGAAAACTACTCCAGGTTTTTTGACCGGCGTAAACCTGGTACAAGGCCTTTCTGTTTGCTGGATTATTTCCCCAAAGATTTTATTTGCATTATTGATGAAAGCCACCAGACCATTCCGCAGGTAAGCGGTATGTATGGCGGCGACAGGAGCCGCAAGTTAATATTGGTAGATTATGGTTTTCGGTTGCCCTCAGCTTTAGATAACCGGCCACTTAATTTTCATGAGTTTGAAAATATGACCAACCAAACCATTTTTGTTTCTGCAACACCCGGAGATTTTGAACTGGAAAAAACTGGTGGTGTGGTAGTTGAACAGGTGGTGAGGCCAACAGGTTTACTGGATCCGCCAATTGAAGTTCGACCTTCTATTAACCAGATAGATGATTTGCTGGATGAGATTGATAAAAGAATTACCAAAGGTGATCGTGTATTGGTAACAACCCTTACCAAGCGCATGGCAGAAGAAATGGATAAATACCTGCACCGCATCAACATCAAAAGTAAATACATCCACAGCGAAGTACATACATTGGAAAGAATAGAAATTTTACGGGAACTGCGTTTAGGCGTAATAGATGTATTGGTGGGTGTAAATTTATTAAGAGAAGGTTTGGATCTGCCGGAAGTATCGCTGGTTGCCATTTTAGACGCTGATAAGGAAGGCTTTTTACGCAACGAACGCAGTCTTACGCAAACAGCAGGCAGGGCTGCCCGCAATGTAGATGGGCTGGTAATTTTTTATGCAGATAAGATGACAGAAAGCATGCAAAAAACAATTGATGAAACCAGCCGGAGAAGAGAGAAGCAGGTTGCTTACAATATTGAACCTGGCATAACACCAACCACCATTATAAAAAGTAAAGAACAAATATTTGCACAGGGTTCTGTGCTGGATGTAAAAGGCTACGATCCGTCCAACCCTTATTCTATTGGGGAAGATCAGGATATTGTAACCGTAGCTGCAGAAGACCAGGCTGTTTATAAAACCATTCCGCAAATGGAAAAAGGCATTTCTAAAATTAAAAAGGAAATGGAGAAAGCCGCCCGTGACCTGGACTTTATGGAAGCCGCCAGGTTAAGGGATGAAATGTTCAGGATGCAGAAGGAGTTGGAGGGGATGAAATAAACCTATTCTTTAAAGAAGCATTACTGTATAACTAGTTTTTTTTATGCTTATAAAACAAACAAATATGGTACAACCTGCTTCTCAAAATCTGGAAGTAAAAAATCAGACATTCAAAATCAAAATAATTCATATCTTTCATAATCCTTTATTTTCTCAAATAAACTTGTGATGTATGATAACAGTTGCACTCTACAACCTCAAAGGTGGCGTTGGCAAAACAGCTTCCTGTGTAAACTTTGCTTACTTAGCTGCAAAGGATGGTTTTAAAACTTTATTGTGGGATATTGATCCGCAGGGATCAACGACTTTTTACTATAAGGTAAAACCAAAAGATGCACAGGGTATAAAAAAGTTAATTAGTAAAGATGCCAATCTGGAAAGTGCCATTCTATCAACGGAATATGATAACCTGGAAATTATTGCTGCTGATAACTCTGCCAAAAGTTTTGATATCATGCTGGAAGAAATGAAGGGTCAAAAAAACCGGCTGAAAGGAATTTTAAAACAACTGGAAAAGGAATATGATTTTGTATTTATTGATTGCCCTCCTGGTTTTAGCGCTCTGAGTGAAAATATTTTCAGTGCGGCCGATATTGTTTTAATGCCCATCATCCCCACCACATTGTCTACCCGTACCTACAATATGGTAAAGGATTATTTTAAAGAAAAAGAATTGGATAGTGCTAAACTGATGTGCTTTTTTGCCATGGCCGACAGGCGCAAAAACATGCACAACGAAATTATGGAACAGTTGTATAAAGACAAAAAATTCTTCCAGAATTATATTCCTTATTTATCTGAAGTAGAAAAAATGGGTATTCATCGCCAACCTATTGAAGAGTATGCCCGCAGTAGTTATGCCGCCAAATGTTATCATGAATTATGGACCGAAATTAAAGAAGGTGTGGTGGAATAATGCTGCCTGTGATTTTTTGAAAAAAATGCTTTTAATTACTGAGTAAGTATAACTGGCAAGATAAGCACCGGAAAATAATCTATATGAAAAGAGAACTTACAAGCTGGTACAGTGCGGCTTTACAAAGAGAAATGCCACTTGCCAAATATGGTGATTACGGGTTTGCATTGTTATTAATTCCCACCGCTGCTGCTGATTACCTGGAATATGAACGCTTTCAATTAATAGATTACCTGGCACCCTATATTAACAGCGGTAAGATAAAAGTGTTCTCCGTTAACAGCATTAATAACGAAAGCTGGATGCACCACGATATGCCGGGGGAACATAAGGCCATTCATCACAACCGGTTTAATGAATACATCTATAATGAAGTGGTTCCATTTATAAAAAATGCTACTTCTGCAGAAACACCGATTATAGTTTCCGGTGCTTCTTTCGGTGCATTGCACAGCATGAATCTATTTTTAAAAAGGCCCGACCTTATTGATGGTGTCATTGCCATGAGTGGTGTATATAACCTTAGAGAATATAGCAAAGGTTTTTTTGATGACCAGGTGTATTTAAATTCACCTTTGTTGTATATGGCTAATTTAACAGATCATGCTATTTTGGAGCAGATACGGAGCAGCCACCATATACATATTTTAACCGGGTGTGGCGATCATGAAGATCCTGATGCGGCAAAAACTTTTGCTGGTGTTTTGTTTAACAAAGGAATTAATTATGAATTAAGTGTATGGGGTAACGAGTGGAACCACGACTGGCCAACCTGGAGGGCCATGTTACCTTTATTTATTGATACAAGATTTTAGTACTCAACTAAAAAACTTCCTTTAAAAGGACAAGATAAGGACTACACTAAAAATAAAGCAATTAGAAAGCCAGTAAATTTTTGTATTGAAACAATAATATCGCTTTTTTTTAGTTATAAAAGAAACCAATATTCCTAATCATGAAAAATTTTCTAATTATTAGTTTTGCCTTATTCAGTTCCGTGGTGCTGTATTTTATTGACTGGTCAACCTCGAAAAAACTGGTTAACTATTAGTTTTAAGAAAAGAGTCAGACACTGTTTATTAAAAAGTAAACTTTTACTTTCACTTTCATAAATATTTTATTCTCCTGGTTTGCTTTTTTGCAAACCTATTTTAGTTTCCGCATTTTACTACACCAATTTTATAATAAGATCGTAAAGTAAAACATTACAATATCTGTGTTGATTGGAGACAAAGATTGTTTTACTTTTACGCCATGTCTAAAAAATTATTTTTACTTGATGCCTATGCATTAGTCTTCAGGGCGTATTACGCCCTCATCCGCAGCCCTCGCATTACCAGTAAAGGAAGAAATACAAATGCGCAATTTGGATTTACCAATACCTTGATTGACCTCATCAATAACCAAAAGCCAACCCACATGGCTGTGTGTTTTGATACCCATGCCCCCACAGAAAGGCATACCGATTTTGCTGATTACAAAGCTAACCGGCAGGAAACGCCGGAAGATATCAGGTCATCTATTCCCGATATACAACGGATCATTAAGGCTTTTAATATTCCCGTTATTGCCATTGATGGTTATGAAGCCGATGATGTAATTGGAGCATTGGCAAAACAGGCAGAAAAAGTAGGATACGAAGTTTTTATGGTAACCCCCGATAAAGATTATGGCCAACTGGTGAGTGAAAATATTAAAATTTATAAACCGCCATACCAGGGAGGAACTATTGAAATAATGGGCCCTGAAGAGGTTTGTAAAAAATGGGATATCCAAAATGTTGGCCAGGTAATTGACATTTTGGGATTGATGGGAGATGCGGTTGATAACATTCCGGGTATTGCTGGAATAGGAGAAAAAACTGCTGCAAAACTGCTGAAAGAATATCATTCCATAGAAAATATATTAGCCAACAGCGACAATATAAAAGGCGCATTGGGTGAAAAAATACGATCTGGAAAAGATGGTGCCATCATGAGTAAAAAATTAGCTACTATCATCACAGATATTCCTGCTGCGGTATTTCATGAAGAAGATTTTAGGATTAAAGAAATGAATAAAGAATCCTTAAAAGAAGTGTTTACAGAACTGGAGTTCAGAGGTTTTATTAAAAGGGTTTTGGGAGAAGAAATGCAGATGGTGCCCGGTGTTCAAATACAGGAAGGCGGTTTGATAAATAAACAATTAGTCAATGGACAAATGGATATGTTCAAAGATGTAAACCCGCAGTTAGAATTACAAGCAACGTCGCCAATTGATACTATTGAAGAAGATATAGCAGTTGTATTAATGGTTGATAAAAATATTAACAACACACCTCACAATTATACACTTATTAATACCCCTGAATTAATTGAAGAATTAATAAGCAAACTAATTACACAACCTGAAATATCTTTTGATACAGAAACAACCTCTATTTATGCTAACGAAGCTGAGCTGGTAGGCATTAGCTTTTCTTATCAAACTGGCGAAGCATATTATATTCCCTGTTCTGTTGTTAAAGAAGAATGCCTGCGGTTGTTGCAATCTTTTTCCATATTATTTAACGACAGAAGAAAAACATGGATTGGGCAAAATATTAAATACGACCTGCTGGTAATGAAATGGTATGGCATTGAATTAAAAGGAAATATTTTTGATACCATGCTGGCCCATTATGTAACAGAACCTGATGGCAAAAGCAGTATGGATGCATTGAGTGCAAAATACCTGGGCTACGACCCGGTACATATTGAAGAGTTGATTGGTAAAAAAGGAAAAGGCCAGGGAAATATGAGGGATGTAGAGCCCGAAAAAATAAAAGAATATGCGGCGGAAGATGCAGACATCACTTTACAATTAAGAAATGTTTTTTTAGAAGAATTAAAAAGTAAAGACGTTGAAAAAATTTTTTATGAGGTAGAAAACCCTTTGGTGAAAGTGTTGACAGATATGGAATTTGAAGGCATCCGCATAGATGAAAATTTTTTAAAAGAATACAGTAAGGTGTTGGAGGTAGAAGCAAAAATAAGTGAAGATAGTGTTTACGAACAGGCAGGTGTCCGTTTTAATCTTGCTTCTCCAAAACAATTGGGTGAAGTTTTATTTGATAAGATGAAGCTGGACCCAAAAGCAAAAAAAACAAAAACAGGCCAATACGCCACCGGCGAAGATGTATTGGCTAAACTGGCAGGCCAGCATAAAATATGCGATGATATCTTAACCTTCAGGGAATTAACAAAACTAAAAAATACTTACATCGATGCATTACCTGAACTGATCAACAAAAAAACTGGTCGTGTTCATACCTCTTATTCACAGGCAGTAGCAGTAACCGGAAGGCTTAGCAGCACTAACCCCAACCTGCAAAATATTCCTGTAAGAACGGATAGGGGAAAAGAGATAAGAAAAGCATTTATCCCAAGGGATGAAAACCATGTATTGATATCTGCAGATTATTCTCAGATTGAATTACGCATTGTTGCTGCCATTAGTGGCGATGTAAATATGTGTGCTGCTTTTAAAACAGGCAAAGACATTCATACGGCCACTGCTGCCAAAGTTTTTAATGTAGAAGAAGCGGCCGTAACAAAAGAAATGAGGTATAAAGCCAAGAGTGTAAATTTTGGAATCATTTACGGGCAGGGTGCATTTGGGCTGGCTGAAAATTTAAAAATTTCACGAGGAGAGGCCAAAGAAATTATTGACAATTACAAAAAGCAGTTTCCCAATATTCAAAAGTACATGGACGATACCATCAATTTTTGCAAAGAAAATGGGTATGTTGAAACTTTAATGGGCCGCAAAAGATGGCTGAAAGATATCAACAGTGCGAACTTTACCGTAAGAGGTTTTGCAGAACGCAACGCCATCAATAGTCCCATACAAGGCAGTGCCGCAGATATGATAAAACTGGCGATGATAAAGATTCATCAGGAATTTAAGACACAAAATTTTAAAAGTAAAATGTTATTACAGGTGCATGATGAACTGGTGTTTGATGCACATAAAGATGAAATAGAAATTATAAAGCCTGTTATTTTACACTGCATGCAAACAGCTTTGGCGTTGCCCAATGATGTGCCCACTGATGCTGAAATTGGTGTGGGTTATAATTGGCTGGAAGCGCATTGATTTGCATTAGCCGGGGAGTCACCTCAGTGACTCCCCGGCTAATGCAAATACTTAAAAAAAATAATGATGAACAAACCCACCCTAATATACTGCTACGATGCCTACTGTGGCTGGTGCTATGGCTTTAGCCCGGTAATAAAAAAAATTG
>JANYFT010000373.1 GCA_025359625.1 Ferruginibacter sp. | reverse complement strand
CAATATCTCCCTTGTTACCAAAGAAACTGGTGTGGCCGAAGCCAATGGATAATCTGATTTAGCAGCATTGATGGTCACCGATAATCCGGCTTCATTCATACCCGAAACTGCCCCAATAAAACCACCCCAGGTAACCGTCATAAACTTATGCCCTTGTGTGGGATTAAAAAAAGCTACGATTTTATCTTCGGAAAATTTATCACCCACATAAAAATCAAAATTGCGGCCAATGATCATGGTGCTGTCTGCTGATCGTTCGTTCCAGGTGCCGAAAGACGTACAACCAACCAGGGCCAGGTTTTGCAAAGCATGACCTATGTCATGTGCAGCATGATAATTTAAAATGCGCTGGTAATTGTTTCCGAGGTACTGGTATTTATCAGACGCTGATGCTGAGATACCATAAATTTCTTCCTTGTATTCTGCTGTTATATTTTTATCGAGGTTGCGGTTGAACCAGCCTATAAGATCTTTAAGATAGCTGCGCTTATATTCTGACGGTACCATTTTGAATATTTGTTCACTAAAATGATCTTCCTGGCGCATCACTAATTCTTTAGTTAGCTTGCCATTGATAACACCTCTTTCATAAGGCTCTCCTTCCACGTACAGTTCAAACAAACCAGTTTTGCTTTTTCTGAACCAGTTATTTTTTAAGGTATAAAAACCATTGCCTTCATCTGTGCGCTGTAGTTGTAAACTGCTCTTGTTTTTTATATCGGGCACATCAATTTTTGCTGACTGCTTCACATAAATAGCCGTGCCAACCAGCAACAGCAGGATCACTCCAACTACATACAGGCCCCATTTTACTATTTTTTTTCTTCTAAGCATTCCTGATTTTTTTTATAATATCCTCGTTCCCCAAAAAAGCAGTACAGGTTACAAGGCCACTCATTGCAGCACCCAATATACCATGTAAATTTAAATTTTGTCCTGTTAAATATAGGTTAGGTAATTTAGTGCGTGGCGAAATAAATGTTTTCAACGGGTTCCTATAATCTTTTACAATTCCATACATCGACCCGTCATCATTACCGATATAATCACGGTAACTAAGTGGTGTTGCAGTGTAATAAGATTTTATACAATTTTTTAATCCAGGGAATTTTTCTTCCACCAGGTCTATCAATAATTCCGCTTTGTGTTTCTTGAATGCTTCATAATCTTCTCCTCGCTCTGCTTCTTCCGAAACCGTGTTGACTGTGTCTTCCCATTGCTTCACTTCTTCGTATTTCATGTAGGTAAGAATGGTCATAGATTCTGCATATTCTCCCGAACGGGACGAGGCTGAAAAAAAAAGGGCATAACAAAGTGGCCAGTTTGCTTCGGTGTAATTAACCAACGTCCATACATGTCCTTCTTTGTGGTAATAATAATTGTGCTTTATATATTTAAAAGATTCTTTTTTGAAAACAATATTTACAACGAATCCGCCAATTGAATTTTCAAGACTTTTGATGCGGTGTTTGTAGGCATTTTTTATGAGGCTGGTATCAGTTAATTCCAATGTTCTTACAGGATGCATATTGGAGATAAAGTTTTTTCCATAAACATGCGAACCATCTTTTAATTCTACAGCATTTACTTTCCCATCTTCCACTATTATTTTTGTTACCTCCGCATTCCGATGAATAACGCCACCTTGTGCACGGATATTTCTGGCCATTAATTTCCCAATCACAGAACCGCCGTCAATACATTTCCAGGAGCTTTCAATAAAACTATTCAAGATCATGGCATGAACATAAAAAGGTGTTTTATCAGATTGAAGCACATACAACATATTATTACCCGCCAGCACTGATTGCAATTTTTTATCGATGGTAATTGATTCAATAAAAGCCCTGGTATCTATTTCCAACACAGAAGTCTTTTCTTTGATGTCGCCCCCGGTTCTTAAATTGTATAAGGGAAACTTGCTGCAAACTTCTTTTATTTTATCGCAATACTTTCTTAGCCCTTTTTCCTCAGCGGGAAAATCTTTTAACAGGTGCTGAATAAAATTTTCATAGCCCTGGGCGAATACATATTCTTTATCATCATTTTCCATAATGATCTTATCAAATACATCTTCTTCCAGCTTTTGCAATTTCAGCTTGTCAATAATACCGAGGTATTTAAACACCTGGTAAAGATTTTGTCCCTCGGCCAATCCTCCCAAATAATGTACGCCAGAATCGAAGATCACTTTATCACGAACATACGTTTGCAGGCAACCTCCAATCTGCTTATTTTTTTCCAGCACACAAATGGTATAGCCTTCCCTGCCCAAAATGTCTGCACATACCAGTCCACCCATTCCACTTCCAATTATTACAATATCAAAATTGGTCATGCTTTATCCTCCTGCATTTTTTTAAGTACAAAAATTGTATTGGATGTAATTTTTGAATCACTGATTTCCCTGCATTCCATTTTGTACAGCACTGCCAATTCTCTTATTAATTTTCCTGAAAGAAATGACAATCCTTTATCTGCCGTTTTATTAAATTGGAAAATCTTTGTTGAGAAAAATTCTGTCAGTTCCGTTTTTTTGTGTTTTTTTTCTGCATCCTTATCTCCATCCCTGATGATAACAATACCTCCCTCATTTAATTGCCGGATACATTTTTCTATAACCTGTTGTTGTTCATCCGGCTGCAGGTAGTGTAAAATATCTGCCATTATAATGGCATCATACTTTTCAAAATTAAAACTTACTACATCGGCATGTATAAAATTAACATTGTCCGTCTTACTAAAACAATGATTGGCTGTTTCTATTTTTTCTTCATCATAATCTATACCGGTAATTGCTCTTTTTTCAGCAGTAAAATATAACATGTATGCCATAAAGCCGTAACCACAGCCAATATCAAGTATTTTTCCCTGGGGTGGAACCAGCTCATGAAAAATTTGGTAGTTATTTTCAAGCTTTGTTTTTATCCGCATGTACCACTCAATAAAAGGCCCTTTGTACAAGTAATTGTAAATTAATTTTTCCCTGAAATAGGCCGTTTGTTCAATCTCTGTTTTTAAAGCATCAAATTCTGCTCTGAAATAACGACCAATACTTTTGGTTCTTTCAACATATCCCTTACCAAATTTATCATCACCAGTTTTTATCCTTGGCAAAAATTTAAGGGTCACTTTTCCATCTTTTAACAAGGCGTCTTTTTTTGTAAGCGTATAGTTGGTACCGTGTATCATGATGGGCAGTATATCAACATTTAATTTTTCTGCAAGGTAAAAAGCGCCTTTATGAAAACGTTTTACCACACCATCTTCTGACCGGGTTCCTTCGGGGAATATCACTACAGAATAACCATGCCTGATCCTGTCAGCAATCCTCTCCAGGTTTTGATCAACCTGTTCTGCCGGGAAATAATCTGCCATTCGAATAACAGGGCCAAAAAAAGGTGCATTCCATTTTTTATTATTGGTAAACATTAAAATTTTTGGGTGCAGCATAATCAGTGGAACAATATCCAAAGAAGACTGGTGATTGCAGATAATTACTGCGGGGTTTGAGAAATCCTCCTGCAATGGATTGATGATTTTCTTTTTTACATTTACCATCACATGCATCAAAAACCAGCAGGCTTTTGAAATTAAGAGGTGATATAGGTATTTTCCTTTTTCCCTCACCTGTATCCTTACAAAAATTCTGCCCACTACCGTAAACAAAATACTGACTGAAATAAATAAAGAAAATGCAAATGAAGATTTGTGAAAACTGCCAAAGGTCCAGGGAAATAATTTTTTCTGCACCCTGTTTTTTATTAGTACCGTGAAGAAAAATGGGATCAATATCTGCGACATGATGACCACACAAATAATTCCTGTAATTGAAATTACCGCAATGGATCTCAAGGCTGGATGTCGGGCAAAAATCAATACTCCCAGTCCAGCAATAGTTGTAATGGCTGATAAAAGAATAGAAGATTTAAAGGAGGATAGGTTCTTCTTTCCTGTTTTATATTCCTGCAATAACCCATCCATTATAAAAAGGCTGTAGTCATCACCCAAACCAAAAATAAGGGCTGATATGATGATGTTGATGATGTTAAACTGCATGCCCGTTAATCCCATAATACCCAATATCCATATCCAGCTAATAAACATGGGGATGAAAGAAACAAGCGTTAATTCAATACGTCCATACATGATCAATAAAACAAAAAACACCAGCAGGGAAGTCATGATAGCAATACTTGTAAAATCATTGTTGATGATTTGTACAAACCTGGCAGCAAGATATTGTTTATCGAGTACGGTTATATTTGGTTCGTTTTCAAATGCTTTGTAAACGGCCTGTTTATGCTCGGGCAAAACTTTTAGCAGTGTTACAACCGTTGTTTTTTCCCGCTTCTCTGTTATGTAATCATCCAGGAAATTTTTTCGAACATCAGCCATTGCCCGGCCATCGGTTGGTTCAAATTTTTTCTCCAACAGATCACTGAATTTATTAAAAGCGGTGGCACTATATTTTAAGGCAGCACCTTCCTTACGCAGCGTTGCCAGCAAGGAAGCTTTTTTTGCGGGGGTCCAGTAATTATCCCAATGGGCTATTCTTGTTTTTTGCAAAGCAATAGAAATGATCAGCGTTGAGACCCCAGAGTGTTTCTTTATAATATCTTTTGCTTCAAGCACCTGAATTTCAGTGGCCAGCTTTTCATTGTGTATCAGCGCATCATTGAGTGTTTTACCCTCGGTTACCAGGTAAATGGATTGCAGTGAATATTGGTTGATCGTATTTAAATCTTGCTCTGCCTTTTTTAATTTGGCCGACATAAAATTCATCTTGTTCAGGTCAGATTCAAACCCAACTTTTTTTGCCCAGTAACCAAAAAAGATCGTTAAGAGAAAAATGATGATGACAAGATATTTATTGTACTCTGGACGATAGGCGGAGATTTTATCTATAAAAGATAGTGTTGGTATTTTGGGAGCTGATTGTTCTTTTTTGGATGCAATGAAATGGGGTAAAAAAATCAATGAAAAAAGCGATGCTCCTATTAAACTAAAGGCGGCAAATAGCCCCAGGTCTTTCAGCATTTCTGATTCAACAAACTCTAAGCAAAAAAATCCGCCGATGGTGGTAAAACTTCCTACTGTCATTGGCATTGCAAGATCCCTTATTACCTGGCGCACATTTTTTGTGTGCCTGTAATGATTAAAAACGTGCAACGAATAATTGACAGCAATACCCAGCACCACCGACCCTGTGCCAAGTGCTATGACAGAGATGCTGCTTTTAATAAAATAGATGGCTGCCAAAGAAAATATGACGCCAAAAAAAACAGGGAGCATGATAATTATCGGAGCAGTTTTTTTGCGAAAGTAAATCCCCAAAAAGATAATTATAAAAAGAACGGTTATACCTTGTGTAAGCAAAGTGTCTTTTCTTAATTGCAGTGCATTGCACACTGATACTGCCGTTGCGCCAAAATAAGAAGCGGTTGCATATTTAAAGTCTGTACTATCCAAATCAGCTATCACTTTATCAAGCCCTTCCAGCATCAATGCATTCTTACCGGTGTTATTGGGTGGAAAAGCAGGTGTAATAAAAATCAGTAAGTGTTTTTGATCTTTCGTTACAACATAGTTTTCGTAGAGTTCAAAATTTTCGTCGTACTGTAATTGCTGTAATTTTTTTAAGCCTAAAAAACTAATGCCCACGGGATCGTTACTGATAATATTTTTTAGTGCGATACCGGCCGGTGATGTTAATGTTCTGAAATTTTGTTCGACTGTTTCTTTAATCTTTGCCGGGGCAATTAATGAATCGATAGCCAGGTAATCTTTCTCCTCCAGGTAAACAGGTAAATGATCACTCACGGTACTGAATAATTCCATGGCAAGGCCATCATCTACACGGGCATTTATTTTACGGATGTAGGGATTTAGTTTAGTTTGTAATTGTTCTACAAAAGCACCTGCATAAGCTACAAGGCTATCGGGCTGTGCGGTTGCAGCAGTATCTTTTAATGATACCGTTACTACCAGCTTATCCATGAATTTAGAATTTTGAAAAACCTCCGTCAGTTTTTCAATCTTTTTATCCTTTGGTAAAATTTTAGCAATGTCTTCTTCAAATTTTACCTGCAGGGCAAAATATCCCGGCACCAGAAAACTTATAGCTAACGCAATAAAAAACGCCAGCTGGTTTTTATTAAAAAAATTATATAGGCGAATTAATATTTGTTCCATGTATGCTTCAGCTTATTTGGCAAGCATTGATTTTCTGTTAAAAGACTTTAGTATTACAAAAGTTAACACCCCGAAAAAAATGCCGGCCAATATTGCCTGTGTAATACTACCATAAATATATTGTTGTAAATTCTGTTTGATAGAATCCAGTGAAATAGATTTGCTAAAGTCCATGTGCAAAGCGTTTTGGCCCATCCATAATCCACCTGTTTTATAGCTTGCGAAAATAATAACAGGTATCATTGGCGGTAAGCTGATATTGGCTGCTATAATTACCAATGCCTTGTTAAGCCTGAATAATATGGCCAGGAAAA
>JANYFT010000348.1 GCA_025359625.1 Ferruginibacter sp. | reverse complement strand
CATTAAAGACGTTTTCAAAAACAAAACAAATCAATTGCGTTTTAAACACGCATTTTATGAAAATGACGATCACAGTTCTGTCCGCTTGATCGGCGAGTATGATGCGCTGCGGTTTATTTTTGATTATTATAAACTTAAAATTTATAATAGTGAATTAGAAGATCCCAATTTTAAATTGGATTCTTTATTAGTTACCCACTATAATAATGTTTCTGCGCAAATTGGTTATCTTATCAAACCGGATGAAAGTCAGGTTAATGGTCTTGGATACTATATGTTGAAACAAAAACAATTTAATAAAGCCGAAGCATTGTTTAAACTAAATATCGCAAACTATCCCGCAACAGCAAATTGTTATGATGGATTGGGAGATTTGTACCTGGCAAAAGGTGATACATTAAAAGCCATAGAAAGTTTTAAAAAAATTTTGTCTTTAAAGATCATTCCCGAAACAAAACAAAAGCTTGAAACATTATGGAAAGAAAAGAAATAAGTATCTCTATAAATAACAGATACAAAATAATTTTTAGAAGCATTTTAATGCGGCCACTTTAGCCTCTCGGTGCAGTGTAAGATAAAATTTGATACAATGAGGCAAGTCAAAAATAATAAGGGTAGAACTAATTTTACAGCATCTGTTGTATTGCTGGTAATACTATCCATTCTGGTAATATTTCACCTTTTAATATTGGTCAGGGTCATTCCATTTGATTTTATATGGGGAGGAAAAGTGAAAACTTCTTCTCAAATGTATTTATTTGAAACGGTTTCTGTTATCATAAATTCAGTGATGATACTTATAGTAGCAATAAATACCGGGTTCATAAAATCAGGAATACAACCTATAATAATTAAGGTGGCTCTATGGGCAATGTTTTTACTTTTTATGCTGAATACAATAGGGAATTTTAATTCTGGAAATCCATTTGAAAAATACGTTTTTACACCTGCTACATTACTTCTTGCCCTGTTATGCTTTATACTCATACGTACAAAAAAATCAAACAAATAAATAGAAATCATTTAACCACACAACAATCAATAAAATTTATTCAAATGAAACTTTTTAAAATTTACCACCTTCTTTTTATCGTTAGTTTTATTATACCGTATGCAGGCAACGCACAAACCAGTAAATCGCAACCCGTTAACATCAATGCATTAATAAATTCCATTGCCGACAGTTTGAACAAACATTATATTTTTCCTGAAAAGGCGGAAAGTATTTCTGTTTACCTTCAATCGCAATTGAAGAAGAATGCCTATACAATCTTGCTGGGTGATCCTCAAAAGCTTGCTGAACAAATAGGGCACGACATAAATATAGTACATCACGACCCACACATGCGTATAAAATTTGATCCTGGATTTGTTCCCCAGGAAATTTACAAACCTACCCCAGAAGACATTGAACGTGTTAAAAAATACTGGAAAGAAAATAATTACATGTTCAAAAAAGTGGAAATACTTCCTGGAAATATCGGCTATCTCCCTTTTGATTTATTTACAGACGATATAGAAGCCGCCAAACCAACTATTACAGCTGCGCTTAAATTTTTAGTGAATACCACTGCCCTGGTAATTGATTTAAGAAACAACATGGGCGGCAGTCCGCAGATGGTAAGCCAGATAGAAAGTTATTTTTTTAAAGAAAAGACCCACATGAATGATCTGATTAACCGCTCCAATAAAGACACAACTTTTATGTATGCTAACCCAGCCAAAGCAGACAGTGTAACCCTTTCAATGCCTGTTTATATTTTAACCGGCCAGCATACATTTTCAGGAGCAGAAGATTTTAGCTATGGTATGCAAATTGTAAAAAGGGCTATTGTGGTAGGTGAAACAACCGGTGGTGGGGCACACCCGCAAATGCCGTTTTCTGTTGGCCAGGGATTTGTGGTATTTATACCATTTGCCCGTTCAATTAACGCGGTAACTAAAACAGATTGGGAAGGAGTCGGTGTGATACCGGATGTAAAAACAACTGCCAATGAAGCCTTTATTAAAGCACAGGAATTAATATTCAGAAACCAGTTATTAACTGCAATAGATCAAAAAGAAAAAAGCAAATATTTATACTATATAAATTCTCTTCTGGTAAACGATGCAAGTAAACAACCCGCTCTAAATAATTTATTGCCTTATGCAGGAACGTATGGCGGTCTGAAAATTTACCTGGATAAAAGCAAACTTTATTGTAAAAACGATAACAATGGAGGTGCTGTTTCAGCATTAAAGTATCTATCCAATAATCTGTTTGTACTCGATCAGGATGCACAAATAGAATTTATAAAGAACAGCAAAGGACATTATTCCGACATAAAAATATTTGTAAATGATGGTAGTGTTTTTGAAGAAAAAAGAACAAAATAAACCCGAAGTATGGGTATGCCGTTAACATTGCCTTTTGTGCAAGATAAAAGAAGTAATATTAATCAATTACTTTAGGAAAATGATAGGTACTGATCAATGTGGACTTTCAATTTTACTCTCATTACTTCTTTTATTGCATTTTATCGTTCTGTTAAAAATAATTCCATACAATCTTATTTGGGGCGGCAGGTTAAAATCGAATAATAAAATGTATCGTTTTGAAATTTTTCTGTCTTAATAAATTCACTATTTATTTATTGTAATTCTGATGCAGGTTGGTTTAATAAAAATTGATACTCCAAACAAAATAATAACATATGCATTGTGGTTTATGACATGTTTGTTTCTATTAAACACATTTGGGAATACAATTTCAATCAACAAAATTGAGCGAT
>JANYFT010000323.1 GCA_025359625.1 Ferruginibacter sp. | reverse complement strand
CCTGTCCGGCCGTACTATTATCTATTGCTAAAATTTTCGCTTCATTATCAGTTATTAAATTCGCACTGGCAATTGCCCTGTAAGAAGCACCCCACCAATCACCAATTTCGCCTGTGGAGCTGGCAGTAAAGATGAGTTTAGGATAATCTCCCCATGGCCCCGCCCCACCACCTTCATCGCTGGTTCCATTAAGCATCATGGTTCCAGCCTGACCATATCCTCCACAACACGCTTGCATTGGACGATACATACCCGCTAAAGCAGCTGTTACATCTTTTTGGCTTGCAAAAAATACACTTTCAGTTGTTTGAGAATAAACTTTCTCATCTAGCTTGTTACACTGGGTAAACATTAAAACCACAGGAAGCAACCATAAATACAGCATTAATTTTTTCGTATTCATATTATAAGTTTTTTGTGTTATTAAAATCCAACAGACAATCCGACAGTATAAGTCTTATACAAAGGAATAGACATTACGTCAATATTTCTAAATAAATTACTTTGTGCAAAACTATTAACTTCCGGATCATACCCTTTATATCCTGTAATGGTAAATAAATTTGTAGCACTGAAAAACAGCCGGATGCTTCTTGCAAATTTAACAGTACCAACCGGTAAATTATATCCGACATTAAGTGATTTAAGTCTTACATAACTGGCACTTTCCACAGTAAAATCAGAATGATAATCATAACCGGCAGTTTGGCCAGGTGTAGGATACTTGGCATTAAGATTTGAGGCTGTAAAATAATCATTAGCCGCTTTTGACCTGTTGCCCAGCCTTGTTTGTACAAAGTCTGTGAAATTCCACATATCCCCGCCGACAGCCCCCTGTATCAGAAAGTTTAAATCAAAGGATTTGTAGGAAAAATTATTGGCAATACCAAAAGTGAACTTTGGATTTGGGTCGCCTATCACTTTTCTATCCTTGTCGTTGATAACACCATCGCCATTCAAATCTTTAAATCTTCTTGAGCCTACTTTTGACGCCCCGGTAATTACTGGCCCCTTCGCTAATTCTCCGGCATCCCGAAAAATTCCATCAGACAGGAATCCCCAAAACAAACCGACTGGTTGCCCTTTAATAAGCGCAATATTTGCGCCCTGACCTGCCACAGCAGAAAAGCCCACAAGCAGTGTATCTAATTTCCCCTGGCCTAAATCTATCATCTTATTTTTATTGCTGGCTATATTGGCATTAATATCCCATTTAAAATCTTTGCCGTTTATGACTGAACCACGTAATTCCAACTCAATACCATTATTACTTATACTTCCTACATTAGAAAGCTGCGTTGTATAACCTGAATTTCCAGGCAGTGGTAAATACTGAAGCAAATCTTTAGTTGTTTTTGCGTAATAGTTAATACTTCCTGTAAGCCGTTGTTTCCAGAAACCAAAGTCTAAACCAATATTTAATTGTTTTGTTGTCTCCCATTTTAAATTAGGGTTACCAAGCACAGCCGGAAAAACACCCGTTTGAAGTACACCACCATAAGGATATTGATTAAAGCCCAATAAAGATTTTGTTTGCAGAGATGCCACAGCCTGGTTGCCACTGAGGCCATAACTTACCCGAAGTTTTAAATCACTAAGCGATTTACTATTCTTCAAAAATTCTTCCTGGCTTATTCTCCAGCTAACAGCACCCGATGGAAATAAAGACCATTGGTTGCCCTTTGTAAATTTTGAAGAGCCATCGTAACGTGCTGTGAAAGTTACAATATATTTGTCGTGATACACATTATTTAGCCTCACAAAATAAGAAGAGAGTAAATCCTCAATCCTGTTTGTTTGTGTTGGATATTGAGTGCTGCCTGCAGCCAAATTTTCATTTTTTAATACATCGCTCGAAAAATTAGAAGCACCTGAATTTATTGTTCTATAAATTGATTTTTGATAAGAATATCCACCAACAGCAGTAAACTCATTTTTGCCGAAGGCTTTATTATAGTTTCCAAAGGCCTCCACCAAATAGCTATTGGAGCTATTGCTGTTTTTACCTGCCAAGCCACCAACCTGATACCCATTAAAAGTTGTTTTTGAGTTATAATAAATATCTCTCAAAACATCGTTTTTAAACAGACTTCCCCGTAATTCAAAACTTAAACCTTGTGCAATTTTAGCTTTTAAAGAAAGATTATTTAAAAAAGTTTGAATATTATTTCTATTTAGTATGTCTGTTGCAAGTGACAAAGGACTAAACCCAATAGCAGGGCTTTGTAAGCTAAAGTTTTGCCTTGCATTTAAACTGCCATCTGGTTTATAAACTGGTTCAGCAGGATTGGCAGAAAGCGCTGCCTCAAATAAACCATACTTTTGTACATCCCTCGAATCTGCCGGGGAATTATCAGTTATAGATTGACTGTAAGTGGAGGTATTATCCAAGCTCAACCATGGGGTAAGATTGGTAACAAGATTGAGCCTGAAATTAGCCCTTTGAAATTGAGAACCAATTAAAGGAGTTTCCTGGTTAAGCCATCCAATACTTCCGGAGTAAACAACATCTTTTCCACCGCTAAAATCAAGGGAATAATTTTGCGTTTTACCGTTCCTTTTAATAGCGTCAATCCATTTGGTATTGGTTGTTACCTTTTCAGGAGATGGATACAATATACCATCAATGGTAGTGTCCTTATAAAAAACAGTTAAGTTTTGATCTTTATTATATAAGTTAGAATAAGCAGCATACTCTTTTCCATTCATCAATTCAATTTTGGAATCATTTATTTTGCTTGTACCGTAACTTGCATTAAAATTTATTCTTGGTTGCTGACCAGCCTTTCCTTTTTTTGTTGTAACAATTATTACCCCATTAGCACCTCTTGAACCATAAATTGCAGTAGCTGACGCATCTTTTAATACCTCAATGGATTGAATGTCTCCCGGGTTCAACCAATTTAATGCGCCGTTTGGATTGCCCTGCCCAGAGTTACCAGCACCACTATTGGTTAATCCCAATGGACCTCCAGCCGCAAAAGCTGCATTGTCATTTATAATTGGAAACCCATCAATAACAAACAATGGCTCATTGGTACCCGTTAGTGAGTTACCGCCACGTATACGAATGCTTGTACCTGCACCGGCCTGCCCATTTGATTGGTTAATTTGCACGCCACCGGCACGACCTGTTAATGCCTGGTCAACTGAAGTTAACGGCACTTCGCCAATTTTATTTAAGTTAACAGATGTAACGGCACCGGTAACATCTTTCTTTCTGGCAGTACCATAACCAATAATTACTACATCGTTAAGGCTACCCGTTTGACGCTCCAGTTTAACATCAATACTGGTTGCATTGCCTATCACAAAATCCTGCGATTGAAAATTTACACTGGAAATAGAAAGGGTATTTCCCTTAACTGCCGCAATGGAATAGTTACCATTTTTATCTGCTACCACAGAAACCTTGGTTTGCTTCACTGTTACAGTAGCACCATCTACGGGTTTATTGTCCGCATCTTTAACTGTACCAGATACTGTTCCGTTCTGTGCAAAGGAATTGAAAATAGATAAAATCATCAAAACAAAAGAAATAAGAAAGGTTTTTTGGTAGGTTGTAATTAAGCGTACATGCATTTTACAACTGTTGGAAAAGTAAGTTGGTAAACTCATAATGGCAAGTTTTAGTTTTAATTATACTATTTAAAAAGAAATGCTGCAATACGTTTTTCGCTGTCAAAATAAAATCTGTTTGCCTTATTTGTATAAATTGAAAAGAGTAATTATTTAAAAAATTATACATCTAAGATCAAAAACATTAAAAATTTTCTTGAGAAATATGATACCCATTTAAAATTTAAGTAAACATAAAACTATATTAATAACAATGAAAAGTTAAAGCTAAATACAGTGCAATGTTAAAACAATTATTATATTTGCTGTTCTGTAATTTGATGGAGTAGTTTAACTTTTTGACACAATTATGAAACATAGGAAAAACCAAAATTTAAAATATCTTGTTGCGAATGCAGATGATGATTTATGGGGCTTGTATGCTACTACTATCGGTTTTCAATCTTTTACATCCAATACAAATTATCCGCCGAAAGAACATCCTTCCGCTTATTGGTTTAGCCCAAACACTGGTAGGGTACTGCATGAATATCAACTGCTGTATATAACAAAAGGCCAAGGTGTTTTTGAATCATCCCATTGCAAGCAGGTAAAAATTGCCGCAGGTTCAATCATTCTATTATTTCCCGAAGAATGGCACACATATAAGCCATCAAAGGAATATGGATGGGATGAATACTGGTTAGGCTTTAAAGGTAATACTATTGACCGTTTGCTGAAATACAATTTTTTTTCTAAAAAAAATCCAATACTTAATGTTGGTTTTAATGAGCAAATGGTAACTCTATTTAAACAGGCTATTGAAATCGCAGAATTCCAAAAAACCGCCTATCAGCAAGTGCTTGCAGGCATTACCGGCCTTTTATTAGGGTTTATATTTTATTCAGAAAAAAACAATGCCTTCAGGGATAATGAAATTATTTTACAAATTGATAAAGCAAGGATGATGATGAGGGATGCTACCGAAAATAGCTTGTCCCCAGAGCAAATTGCACAGTCATTAAACATCAGTTATTCCTGGTTCCGCAGGATATTTAAACAGTATACTGGATTTTCCCCTGCCCAATACCAGATGGAAATAAAAATCCAGAAATCAAAAGAATTGCTTACAAGTACTTCTATGCAAGTAAAAGAAATATCCTATGATTTGAATTTTGAATCAACAAGTTATTTTGTGACTTTTTTTAAATCAAAAACCGGTATGTCGCCAACCGAATACAGGAATAAGGTGCATGGAAAATTGGAGGGTAATTTATAACAAAAATGATAGTTCAGTATTTCTATTTAACCCGAATTATAATTGACCAACACTGTTTAATATTTGTCACTAATGGTTGTAAAATTTTTTGTTATATTTCTTTAACAGTTTTTGATTTGGTTAACTGATTTTTTGTAAAGAAATTGAAGCAAAGTGTTTAAATCAATACAGGGAGTATACCATAACTGTAATGTCCACCACATTAGTTTGTCCTCATTATTAATCGATTTAAAATATTACCGCTTGTAAATATTAAGTCTTCTTGAATCACAAAAAGTGGAGGCCGGGACTCTTGCACTTTGCTTGTCTTTAAGCAGTAAACAATTAAAGAATAAAAATTTCATGCATCAAAAAAGTAATATTTACAG
>JANYFT010000302.1 GCA_025359625.1 Ferruginibacter sp. | reverse complement strand
TAAAATGGTAATACCTGTGGGTATAGCAGCCCTTATTTTATTGATGAGTAAAGGATAATGTGTGCAGGCCAGCAACAGCGTATCTATTTCAGTTGATTGGGCAAGTATCTGATCAAGGTATTTTTTTATAAAGTAATCAGCACCTTCCGAATTGTATTCATTGTTTTCTACAAGGGGCACCCACATTGGACAGGCTTGCTGATATACCTTGATAGCAGGAAAAAATTTTTCAATTTCTATTGGGTAAGATAAGGACAGAACTGTACCCATAGTTCCTAAAACACCTACCTTATTAGTATGAGTGTATTGACCAATGGTTTCAGATGTAGGCCTTATAACTCCCAATACTCTTTTAGCCGGATCTATTTTGGGTAAGTTTATTTGTTGAATACTACGCAAGGCTTTTGCAGAAGCAGTATTGCAGGCAAGAATTACCAACGGGCAACCTTGTTTAAAAAACCATTTAACACACTGCAATGTGTACTGGTAAATGGTTTCAAAACTGCGGGCGCCATAGGGTGCCCTTGCGTTATCTCCTAAATAGATATAATCATACGCTGGAAGTTTAGCTGTTATTTCTTTTAAAACAGTTAACCCTCCATAACCACTATCAAATATACCAATTGGACCTTTTATCATCTATCAAAAATAAGAAAGCCATCCCGTTTGTGGGATGGCTTTGTATAATTTAAAAAAAATTATGGTTTAGGTTTAACTACAGCCGGAGCCTGTGTTTTAGGAGCCGCTTCTTTAATATTTAATTTCTTTTTAACCAACGGTAAAATATCCTCACCCGGAGGGCCGACTATTACGCTATTTTGGTCAAGAACATAAGTGTATGCATTTTCTTTTGCAACAGCTTTAATAGTTTCTAACGCCTTATTGCGAATAGGAACCAATAATTCCTGTTGTTTTTCCTGCAATTTTTGTTGCATCACTTCTCTCCAGCCTTGTACTTTTTGATATAATTCAATTAAGCCTGTCCTTCTTAATTCCTTAGCAGCAACAGATAATTTAGCAGAATCTTTTACAAAAAGCGTATTTTTTTCTTCTAACTCTGTCTGGTAGTCGTTACCCTGCTGTTGTAATGCGGTCTGATAATCCTGTAACTGGGTTGTTGCTTTTTCTGCTTCAGGCATAGCTCCAATAAGTTCTTCGGTATTGATGTAGCCAATCTTGTTTTGTGAAATAGCCGTATTGGTCAATCCAAAAATTGAAATACCAAATACAACTGCTGCGATTAATTTTTTCATTGTTTTTTTAATGTTTACTTGTTTTGTTTATAGTTTGTTTTTTTGTGTTAATGGCTGCACGCCAATTGTTGATTGTGATTTATTTAACACCCAAAAACTTCAAGACATCATCGCTTCTGTCAAGTTTAGGGTCGGCAAATATAACGGTAATTCCTTCACTTTTATCTAAAATAAAATCATACGATTTGTCAACCGCCAGTTTTTGAATGGCAATGTAAACCTTATCCTGTATGGGTTTTATAAGCTCCTGTCTTTTTTTAAAGAGGTCGCCTTCAAACCCAAAGCGTTTTTTTTGTAAGTCTCTTACTTCCTTTTCTTTGTTAAATAATTCATCCTCTCTTTTCTTTTTTAGATCATCACTTAACATAACCTGCTCTGCATCATAATCTTTATACATCTTATCCAGGTCAGCTTGTTTTTTTTCAATTTCCTGCTGCCATTGCACACTAAACTGGTCCAATTTAGTTTGCGATTGTTTATAATCTGGTAATTTTTCCAGGATATATTTTGAATCTATTACTGCATAGCGTTGGGCATTTGCGGTAAATGATAACAGCAATAAACAACATACAACAGGAAATAATTTTTTCATTGTTACAATTTTTATTCTACAAATTAAGTGATAAACCATTTAATCAGCTAACAATTTTATTCAGGCTCCTGACCTAACATGAAGGTAAATTTAAATGCACTTTTTATTGGCTGGCCATTTTGTATCCTGTCAATTCCTAAACCATAATCAAATCCAAGCAAACCAAACATAGGTAAAAAGAAACGCATGCCTACACCCACTGAACGGCGTAATTTAAAAGGATTATAATCTTTAAAGTCGTACCAGCCATTGGCTGCTTCAAAAAAGGCAAGACCATAAATAGTGCTGCTGGGGTTGGTGCTGAAAGGATACCTTAACTCCAAAGTATATTTATTGAATATTGTAAAAAATTCTGTTGGTGTTACATTATCCGGATTTATTTTTGGATTGGAATTTGAATAAACAGGGTAACCTCTGTGGGCAATGATATCGTAACCCAATATGGCAAAATTGTTGCTTAAACCAGCATCACCCAACTGAAAACGTTCGAAGGGAGAAATTTGTAATTTAGGGTTATACCTGCCAATAAAACCATATTTAGCAGATGCTTTTAAAATGAATTGCTTGTTTTTATCTGCACCATGCGCTATACCAATAGGCACATAATAATCTCCATTAAAACGCCATTTATGAAATTCAGGCAGCTTGTAAGGATTGTCTCCTTCCTTTGTAATGCCAAGGGCAGAATAGGGTAAGGTAAACTGGCCGCTCATCATAAAATTAGATCCACCGGTTGGGAAGATTGGGTTGCCTTGGGTTGCACTTCGTGCCAGCGCAATTTTTAAACTGATATTGGTGGAGGTTCCATTGCTGATACCCTTAAAGATATTGGCGTAATTTTTTAATTTGTACTGCTGAATGTTGAAAGAAGTAATTAAAGAAAAGTAATCATCTGGCCATTTTAACTGCTTGCCTAATGACACGCCAAAACCAATGGTTTTTAAATACGAGTTGTCTCCACAACTGTTACAATATCGTCCAAACTGATCGTAAGCATTAGCATATTTGGTGCTAAATAAACTAACCGAAAAGGAATTGCGCTTTTTGCCGCCCAGCCACGGTTCTGTAAAAGATAAATTATAAGACCGGTAAGCCCGGCCATTTGATTGTATCCTTGCACTTAGCTTTTGTCCGCTACCGGAAGGTAAAGGATCCCATGTTTTTTTATTAAAGATATTATCAATCGAAAAGTTATTGAAAGTAATGCCTAATGTGCCTGTTAAGCCAATGCCACCACCAAAACCCGCAGACAGCTCTAATTGGTCATTTGATTTTTCTTCTACTCCCCAGTTGATATCTACTGTTCCGTTATCAGCATTTGGTACAATATTGGGGCTGATTTTTTCAGGATTAAAAAAGCCTAACTGGCCCAACTCACGTTGTGTACGGATAATATCCTGGCGGCTAAATTTTTCTCCCGGTACAGTTCTTAACTCCCGGCGTACAACATAATCTTTGGTTTTTTCATTACCTGAAATTTCCACTTTACCAATGGTAGCCTGGGGGCCTTCCTGCATCCGTATTTCAAAATTGATGGTGTCATTATAAACCGAAGTTTCTATTGGGTCTACCTTAAAAAAAAGGTAACCATCATCCATGTATTGGCTGCTTATATCTCCACCTTCTGCAGACATTTGCTTTCCTAAACGTTTGTTAAGTAATTCAAGGTTATAAATATCACCTTTTCTGATACCTAAAAAAAGATTCAAAATAGAATCGGAATATTTTGTATTCCCTCTCCATATCATATTCCCAAAATAATACTTGTGGCCTTCGTTCATTTTTACATAAACATCCAGGTTGCCCTTGGTATTGGGGATTTTAGCATCGTCTACAATATTGGCATCTCTAAAACCCTGGGAGTTGTAATAGTCCAATACGTGTTCTTTATCTTCATCGTATTTGACGGGGTTAAACTTAGCAGAACTAAATAATTTAAAACGAAAGTAGGGATCAACATATTCCTTTGTTTTTGAAATAGATAAATAACCATAATCGTGTAAGTAGTCTTTAAGGGATACTTTGGTACTGCTATCGCCAAAGGGGCTCGTACTTTTGGGCGGATATAGGGTAAACCTTGTCATCTCGTGGGTTCCCTTCATTTGTTTTTTCAACTTAAGCCCGTTAATATTTTCGTTTCCAGAAAAATTGATCGAGTTTACTTTTACTTTGTTTCCTTTATTAATGGTAAAAGTTAATATCACTGCATTTGCTGAAGAAGGTGATTTTTCTTCTTTTACTTCCGTTTTTACATTACGAAATCCCTTATCGGCATAAAATCTCTGGATAGCTTCCTTCGCACTCATCTTCATATTATCTGTTACTACCCTGTCTTTTACAAGCCCGCTCTTTGTAGAGAGATCGTCTTTTTCTCCTTTTTTTATACCATTAAATTTAAAATCGGCTAAACGTGGTCTTTCAGTAATGGCAATTTCTACGTAAAGATCTTTACCAATTAAATTGGTAAAAAATATTTCTACATCTGCTATCAGATTTTGTTTCCATAATTTACTGATGGCTTTACTAAAAGCATCGGTACCTGGCAACTGCACTTTATCACCAACGGCAAGCCCAGAAATGGAGATGATAAGGTTGCCATCAAAACCTTTGTTTCCTGTAACAGTAATACCTGCCAGGGAGTATGTTTTAGGAGTTTTGGAATTAAAAATGTCCATCAGCTCGGGGTTAGCAGAAACCGGGCGAGTTGTATCCGGCACTATTTGAGCGGCCACAATGTTGCTTATAAAAACTGTAATTACTATTAAAAAAAAGTTTTGGTAAATCCTGTGCATCAATTGGTTTTTTTACTAAGCGGCAATTTACTTGCTATAATGAAAACTATTTGTTAAACAATCCTGCTATACACATCTAAAAATGATGTTTAAAAGCTTTTAAAATGTAATAATATACCTCTAACTTTTTTTAATTAATACAATGGATATTGATGTTGAAAATCATATTCACCCCGGCATTAAAATATTTTTTTTGGAATAAATAAGATAAAGCTATTAAATGGGTATTTCTTCCTTTACCTGGTCACCCGTTTTACCGAATCTCCGTTCCCTGTTTTGAAAGTCAATGATAGCTTCATAAAGGTTGTCTTTTCTAAAATCCGGCCAGCGTGTATTGGTAAAATATAACTCTGCATAGGCCAACTGGTATAATAAAAAATTACTGATACGATATTCGCCACTGGTACGTATCATCAATTCAGGATCGGGAAACTCACTGGTAGAAAGGTATTTTTGTAATGTATCCTGTGTGATCTGCTCAGGTTCCACCATTCCTTTTTTTACATCTTCAGCAATATGTTTTACTGCAGCCATTAATTCCCAACGGCTACTGTAACTTAATGCCATTATAAGATTTAACCCCGTATTTAAACTCGTCTCATCAAATGCTTCCTTCAATTCTTTCCTAGCATTATCGGGTAACATGCTCATATCGCCTATTGCGTGAAGCTTAATATTATTTTTATTAAGTGTTGGCACTTCTTTGCGAATAGTGTCCACCAACAACTCCATTAGCCCGGTTACTTCGTATGCGGGCCTGTCCCAGTTTTCAGTACTAAAAGCATACAGGGTAAGATATTCTATTTTTAATTCTGCACAGCCTTCTACAATATTACGTACACTTTCTACCCCATGTAAATGTCCAAAAAGGCGGTCTTCCCCCTTTTCTTTTGCCCATCTTCCATTACCATCCATTATGATGGCTATATGGCGTGGCAACTTTTGCATATTTATAGTATCCTTCAAACTCATATAAAAATATAATCAGCCGCAGTGGCTGACTTTGGGCTGCAAAAGTAATAAAATTTAGTTGCAATAAGCGTTTTAAGCAAATGTTAACGCATTATCAATATCAACAATAAAAAATGCCGGAATTATATCCGGCAGCAACATTTTTATTTTAAAATATTATTTAGCAGTTGGGCATTGGTAGCTGCTAATGTTGAAAGAAATGCCTATCTCCGCAATAAGGTACTGATCTTTTTGTTTGCTCCAGCCACGTTGAACACCTTCAAGACCAATAGCTATGCCTTTTTCAAAACTCCTGTCTTGCATAATACTGGCAACAGATGGTTTACCATTATTAGGTGGGAAATGTTGTGGGGTATTACCTATATAAGTTGTACTTACATCATCCAGATAATCTGTTGTGGTAATGCGTTGTGCAATTTGAAAAGATAAGTTCAAATTGTTGTTGATACTGTATTTTATCCCTAAGCCAATGGGGATACATATTGCAGTACTGCCGTAGGGTTTTCTTACCTTACCATCAATACCTTTATATTTTATATTTTGTCCTTCGGTACCCAATGGCCGCAGGAATACTTTTTTTTCATTTAGATATGCATAAGGGTTATAACTAAATATACCTACTCCTATGGTTACATATGGGGTAAAGGAAAATTCGGGATCTCCAGGAATGAATTTAAAAAAATTAAAATCTCCATGTACGGCGAACTCTAATATATCTGAATTAAAACTAAGGTTCCGTGTATTTTGATATTTGTTTTTACTGTAAATATCGCTGTAACCTAATTGTGCATAATGAAAGCTGGCACGCAATGCAAGATAATTATTGAATTGCTTTCTATAAAAAATACCCAGTGCAGGCTTAATGCGGTTGATACCAGCTCTTGTATTTATATCGCCAAAATAATGTGCTACACCAGCAGTAATACCAAATTCACCTTGCTGAACGTAACCATAATCTGATTGGGCAACTGCTCCATAAATCAGGGTAAATAGCAATGATAGGGAAAGAATACACTTTTTCATAATTGCAAAGTAAAGAATTGTTTTTGTAAATATTAGTTAAGCCGGGGTTTACTTACTAAACAAAAGGCTTTCATCATACGGGTATCTAACGATAACAAAGTAATTTAATTGCGTTTATCAAGCCCCCAGGAAAGTTTATTGCGTAATGTTTGCAAAAAATTATTTTCGTTCAACCTGACAAGATTAATGCGAAATTTTTCTTTTTTTACAGCCAGTTGTACTTCTTTGGGCACTAATTCCCTGCGGCTGTCCATGCTGCACAAAAATCCATCACTTCTGCTTTCTATTTCAAAAGAAATTATGTTATTATCCGGCACCACAATTGGCCGGATATTTAAGTTATGGGGCGCCACAGGTGTAATAACAAAATTGCCACTATCCGGGAAAACTACTGGTCCGTTACAACTAAGCGAATAACCGGTGGAGCCTGTTGGTGTAGCTACAATCAATCCATCAGCCCAATAAGTATTTAAAAACTCCCCGTTTAAATAAGTATGGATTTTTATCATGGAAGACGTATCTTTTTTGTGTATCACAAACTCGTTCAACGCAAAGGGGGCATTGCCAAATAAAGGAAGATCAGCATCTAAATGAACCAATGTTCTTTTATCCAAAACAAAAGTTCTGTCTACGAGTGCTTTGATGGCAGAACCAAGGTCTTCTTTACCAATAGTTGCCAAAAAACCAAGCCTGCCGTAATTAATGCCCAATACAGGAATACCTTTATCCTGTATAAATGTTACCGTATCCAACAAAGTGCCATCACCGCCCAGGCTTATCATAAAATCAATGCCATCGTCCAAATCTTCTGCCGAATTAAAAGTAGAGTACTTACCCTTCATATTTACAGCAGAATAAAACTGGTTAAAAAAATCCTGAAAAAAAACGGGTTCAACATTATAGGTTTTCAGTGCTTCCATAAATGCTTCAATATCTTTATGCTGATCATTTTCTATGCCACGGCTATATATTGCTATTTTCATTTTTGTAAGTTTTTGGCTATAATACAATGCACTAATTTTACCTTGTGGTTGTAAAAATAAACCCTTTTGATCTAAATGATAAAAACGGCATTCAATTTTGAGGGACGGGTTTTTATTGGCAAAATAAACCTTTGGTGTAACCTTTTTGTAAAAAAATAAATGTTTACAAAGGATTAATTATTCTTTGCAAAAAATCATCTTAAATATATGTTTGTAAATGTAGTAAAGGTAATTTTTTACAATCGGTAAAATGGGGACTAAATATCCAGGTAGTTCATTAAATGACGGTAGTTAATATCGATATTATCCTCAAATTTTTCATCACCAAAATTATAAATAATATCATACTCATACCTTTCAAAAGCAGCTACTATAGGAGTAATTTCTTTTTTGTTCAGGTGAAGTGTAACCGTTAGTAAACCCGTATCGGGATGTGTGATGGTGTTAAGGTGTAAAATAGTAGCATCATTACTTTCCACTATACGGCTTATTTCAGAAATGGCAAAATGGGGCCGTTCCATTTCCATTACAATAATACCCCCAATTTCATTGGCCCCGGAAAAATTGCCTAATGCTTTTAATAAATCTACCAGTGTAATAACGCCGGCTAATTCGTTATCGGCATTTACTACAGGCACTATTGAAGTTTCAAACTGGTTACTATAATTTACTGCATTTAAAAAATGCACATTTGCTTTGATGGAAGTATGTAAAAAATTTTCCTGTAATATTTCAACCGGTGATTTTTCATCATCTGCATCTAACAGATCATCCCCGCTAATTAAACCAAGATAATTATTATCGGATACTACGGGCAAGTGGGTTACCCGATAATCATTAATAAGGCGTAGTGCCTTACCAATGCTGTCTTGCAATTTCAGCCTGGGAATATTATTATTGATTAGTTCTGCTGTAAGCATAATTGTATCTTAAAAACAATAACGATGAATAACTGTTCAAAGTATAAGACAATCAAAAATACTAAACTGTTGCAACAGGGGTTTTTTGCTTTGCCAAAAAGGTATCTAATATCTTGTTAAATTCAAGTGGTACTTCCATCATAGGTGCATGGCCGCATTTATCAATAATATGCAATTCGCTATTTGGAATAAGGCTGTTAAATTCTTTACCTACAAACGGAGGCGTAATGCTGTCATTGTTCCCCCATATAAGGCAGGTGGGTTGTTTTATATCATTTAATTCTTCGCCCAGGTTATTGCGGATAGCACTTTTTGCAAGAGCAATAATTTTTATAACCTTGATACGGTTATTGGTTATTTCAAAAACCTCATTTACCAGTTCGTCTGTTGCCATGGCAGGATCATAGAAAGTGAGTTCTGTTTTCTTGCGGATATAGTCTCTGTCGCCACGTTTAGGATAGGTATCGCCCATACCGTTTTCAAATAGACCAGAACTACCGGTTAATATGATTGATTTAATACGTTCAGGATGTTTAAGAACGTGTACCAATGCAACATGGCCACCCAAAGAGTTTCCCAGCAAATGAATGTTGTTGTAATTGCGGTGATCAATAAATCTATAAACAAATTTTTCTAATCCTCCCACTGACGTGTGCAACAGATCCAACTCCAGTAAAGGAAGTATTGGTACAATTACAGTGTGAGTTTGTTTAAAATGTTCAATAAGGTCTTTAAAATTACTTAGCGCCCCAAATAAGCCATGCAACAACAACAATGGTTCACCATTGCCCACTTCTATATATTTAAATTTTCCGTCTTGTTTAAATTCGTAACTCATTTGTTGGAACTAATAATAAATGCAGATAATATAACTAACCACTAAAATAGTGAATCAGGATAAAATTACATTAAATAAAATAATGCCTCAAATTAAAGAGGGATTTTGGTGGATACACCTTCAAAATAATCCCCTAATTGTGTAAACATATCTTTACAAATTGGAATAATTTTGCCAAAGCCATCCATTACTTTTGGTGCCCATGGCCTAACAAAAGGATAGGATTTAGATGACTGAATAGTAGCGTCCTCAAACAAATGTATTTTATCAGCATAAAATAAAAATACACTGAATATGATGATGTACAATGCAATAAAAAACAGGATGCCCCCAATACGGTTAACCCAGCCAAGCAAAGCCATCTCAAAAGCTTTTTCAATTAATTTTGCACCAAGGTTTACCAATAAAACCACCACTAAAAAAACTATTGTAAAAGATACAAAGGGCAACCATTTGGTAGAAATGGTAACACTATTTTGCAGGTAAACGGCAACGGTAGCAGACAACTTTAATGCGGCTGCCAGGCCAATAATAAATGCAATAAAAGAAAAGACTGCAATAATCAATCCTTTTCGATAACCTTTAATAACAGCTATCAGCATTAATACAGCAAAAATGATATCTATCAAAGAATACTTTTTATTTACTCAATAATTGCTTTACAATATTACTAATGGTTTTTCCATCGGCAAGTCCCGCCAATTGTTTGCTGGCTGCACCCATAACCTTACCCATATCTGCAGGAGAGGCTGCACCCGTTTGTGCAATGATGGCTGTTACCGCTTCTCTTATTTCAGGTTCACTCATTTGTTTAGGTAAAAATCTTTCTATCACCAGGATCTCTTCTCTTTCTTTCACCGCTAAATCTTCACGGCCTTGCTTTTCAAAAATTTCCAATGAATCTTTACGCTGCTTCATCATTTTTTGTAAAAATTTTTGTTCGGTAGCCGCATCAATTTCGCCACCTGCACCTGGCGCTGTTTTCGCCTTTATGATCTCATCTTTTATAGCACGCAAACTACGCAGCACGCCTTCATTCTTTGTCTTCATGGCATCTTTCATTTCTGCCATTATTTGTTGTTCAAGACTCATAGTAGTTGGCCTATCCCTAAAAGGGTACAGGACTTTTTTTAAATAGTTAAAGAATATTTTTTAATCTTTTTTTACAAACGTATTAAACCAACAGGCATTAACATTTCTTCGTAATTAGCAAATTAGCACATCTGCGAATTAGCTAATTAACAGTTACTGCTGTTCCTTCAATTGAATTGCCCTGAACTTATCAAAAAACTCTTTGGCAAATTTTTTCATATCATCACTTAATTCCTGTTGTTGCGTGGCTCTCTTAAAAGTATCGGCCATGGTCATCAGCATCTGGTAGTAAAAATCTGCCATTTCATCCATCATCATATCTTTTGTCCAAAGATCAATCCGAAGGGCTGTTTTATCGGCGCCATCCCAAAACGCAATACACATGGCTTTTGCTTTTTGCGCCATGTCGGCGGTACTGTCACTGGCAATCCAGCTAATTTGTTCGGGAATTTTATTGGGGTCTAAGAGTACATCAATTTTTATAGTCGACTGGTTCATACAAATTTATTAACTGTTGCCTTTGGATAATTAATTTAAGTGGGCAAAGATAAAGTGTTTGTTGTAGTGTTTACGCTGATATGCCGGCACATTTTACTATATTTTGCCAAAGTAACTGGTTGGTTAAAGCCAGGGAAAATTGGGCTGACTGCTTTTTCCCTTTTATAATTAATTCGTTGCGATGGTTCTCGTTTTTAAAAACCAGCATCATTTTATCTGCAATGTTTTCAAATATAGCGGGGTCTGTAAATAATGCTGCATCTCCGCAAATTTCATTCATGATGGGGGTATTGCTTACTATTAAGGGTACTCCGCATTGCATGGCCTGTAGCACCGGCACATAGAAACCGGTTTGCTCAGTAGCATAAACAAATGCATAGGCAGTGGCCCTGATCTTAACCAATTCTTCTTCCTGCACTTCTACCATTAATTTTACATCATTTCTATATTTATAACTGTTTAAACTTTTTATAAATGCATTGTTTGATGAAATTGTTTTGGTGGCAATAATTAATTGCATATTGCTTTTTTGCCGTTTCTTAAAAAAAGAGAATGCCTTTAATAAATGGACAAGATTATTTGCCGCGTTTATTTCGCCGGTAAATAAAAAATATTCTTTTCCTTCTGTATATCGTTCTTTAATATTTTCTTTCTCATCATCCGGCAAAAAAAAATCATCGGCTCCGGTATATATTATCTCCACTTTTTCTGTTGCAACTTTGTAGACTTTACAAATTTCATTTTTTGAAAATTGAGAAAAAGTAATAATGAGACTTGCCTTCTTAAAAAATGCAGCGGTATTTTTTTTTAAAAAAAAGGAACGACCGGACATAAAAAGATCGGGTACCACTAAACATTGCGGCACATTTGTTTTTAATGAGCAAATGCTATCAATATTTACAAATACATCCGCTTTATATTTTTTTAAAAGTGAAGGAAGCTTATAACGGTACCAAATTTTCCATAATAAGCTATTTGCAGATTTTGGTGCTGCAGCAATAATGCTGGAATTCTTTAAAACTAAATCTTTATCAGCAATACCATCTGCTATAAAAAAAAAAGAATGTTGAGGGTTTGTACGAATAATTTTTAAAAGACATTCTTTAATAAAATAGCTCTGATAAATTTGGGAATGTTTTGTAAACAGCCGGGTATTTATTACAACGTTCATTACTGCAAAAATACGCTTGTAAAACTACATGTAAAAGATTATGTACTTAATATCAATTGCTTTAAACGCTTTGTTATGGCTGCTTAACCGGTCGTTAACTTTTGTTAATA
>JANYFT010000405.1 GCA_025359625.1 Ferruginibacter sp. | reverse complement strand
CATCGCCTAGCAACAAAACTTCTATAATACTAAAATGCGCTAGCAAACCTTCGGGTAAAATATGGCTTAGTATATCTTGTTCCAATCCTTTTTTAAACAAATTTATACCTTGCTCCCCAATAAATAAAACTGAGCCATTATATACGCACCACCCAAACTTATCTTAATAAAAATAATGGATTGTATAAATAAGTATCTTATTTATACGAGAAGCAAAGGAGAATAGCAATTACCGAAAGAATAATTGCAATGCCAGTTAGTAAGTAAAGTAAAGAAATATTTTTAGTATTGTTACCAGCTATTGAAGCACTTAAGGTGTTTTGCCGTTCGGGAGATTGGAAAGTTTTAATGGCAAGGGCAACCGCTACTGACGGAGAATGAGAGATAGATATTTGCACATTTGGATGTGTGGGTTTGCCAGTGGGAAGGTGATTAATGATGATGGCATTAAACGGCCTGTTTTTATAGGTATTATCTGCTTTTACAATCGCCTCTTTTGCTGCAAACAATCCTGCAAATGAAGACAACGCATCAGGTTGAAGAATACAATAAGCAATTTCTGATGATGAAAAATTCATTGTATAAAATTTATCTTCCCTGAAATCTTTTACCTGCGGCATTGAGTCTATTTCTTCAATATCTATCCCAACGGAGGCCGGTAGATTTGCATCTTCATAATCATTGTAGTTAGAAGTATCCTGATCGTTTATTACTTTAACGCCTGGCTCCTGTTTCCCATGAAGCTTTTCTAATAAAGAGCCATAAGTTCTTATCTCCGAAAAATTGTCTATCACAATTCCTTCCTTTTGCAAACTTGCATACATGCGGTGAAGCAAAATAGAATTTGCCACTGCCGACCTGTCTATCATTGTTTGTGCATTGATTTGATCAACAGGTACTTTGATATATCCAGATATAATATTTTTTATTTTTTCATCCAACATGTCAAAAACCTTTTAAACAACTCTGGCAAATATATGCCTCCTCCCCTTTTGGAGTAATACATTTTACAAAACCTGTATCGCTTAAATCTTCCTGTAATAATTTGAAACATTTAAAGCAACCAATCTCCTGGTTAAGCAAAGGATAATATTTAGACTGGTACGATTCTACTCTTTCTTTCAATTCCTTTAAAAACCGGGCTGCCAGCTTTCCTTCAGTTACCCTGTGATCAAAACTAAGGCTGATCATACAACGGTGTAATTTTTCATCGATAGATGATATTCCCAATATAGCACTGTTCATCATATTAATCAATGGTGTAAAAAACGCCACCCCTTCTGCTGACAAATCTGTAACCGTAAATCCTATGTCGGCCAAATCGTTGAAATGCAAGCTATCATCTAAGTATTTATTTGAGAGTTCGATTATCTCTTGCTCAATCTCCTTCATTCCTTTGGTTGATGTATTGGCAATTTTCAGCACTTTCAATCCCTTATCTATGTCAATGGCAAAACCTACATTCACTTCTTTGTAACAGGCAATGGCATCCCCGGTAAAATAGGCATTTAGTGGTTGATATTTCTGTAATAACCTTGCTGATTCGTAGATGAATACAGGCAGCAAAGAATTTTTTAAATGCTTAAGTGATTGATTGATGTGTACAAAAATACCATCTGTGTTCACCGAAGTATTGATGGTACTTGTTAAGCCAGCAGATTGAACAGAACTTAAATAAGCGATTTCTCTTTTTTTGTTGGAAGATAATTTTTCAACAATCACTTTTTCCATGTCAACGGGTAATGATGCTATTTGTTTTGAGGCTTGCACTTCCTGATCTTTTGTAATTTTGCCCAATTGCATTACATCCTCCAGGCTTACAAAATCTTTTCCGATAAAGGCTGCACTACCGATACCCTTTAACTCCATCAATTGAATGGCAGCTGGAGAAAAAAATGTTTGGCCATGCCAGATGGGCATTGTTTCATCACTGGATGGATGGTTCTTTGAAAATACTTTATTAGCCTCATATTTAATTACTACTTTTTCAGGCACTTCATTTTCGTCACTGTATATATTGGCCACTAGTTCATTCACTTCATAATCTGTTTCCCTATTACAGCGATATTCAATATAGCCATCAATTTCTGCCAACACATCATACGTGGTTTTAGATGTTTCAAATACCAGAAGTATATCACCCATTTTTACCAGTGCGCCATGTGCAAATAAGATATCAACTACGGTGAGGCTTGTATCATTTATTGAAATTAAAGGAACTTTTATTTGTTGTAAAATGGCCATTAAAAATATGCTTTTATTTCCTGGATGATCCTTTCTTTTTCTGGCAACACAATGTGCTCCAATGTCTTTACAGAAGGTATTGGTACAGCATAAGCTGAAATCCTTTTTATTCTGATCTTTATATCCATTTGCTCTGTTACCTGGGCTATCAGCTCTGCACCAATTCCCGCAAAGGCGCTACCCTCTTCAATTACAAGTAACCGCTTTGTTGTTGCTGCCGATTGTATAATGATGTCTACCGGCAACTCTGATATCAAGGATGGTACGATCAGCTCTGGTTTTAAATCGGTCTCAAAAAAAATATCGCTCAAGATATTATTTACAATGTCTGCCATTCCTCCATACGCCAGGATGGTTAATGATGGTACAGAAACAACAGGTTTTATCTTCACCACCGGAAAGGGGGCATCATTTATTTCATACACAAAGTTAGCCGCCTGGTGATGTAATATTTTTTTACCGTAATCTGTTTTATTTTCAATTACAATTACAGGGTGCTCTTCTTGCAAAATACTGTCATACACTATTGCAGGATCAAAGAATGTATTGATGGCTACAGTCTTAATATTATCGATACCCACTAAAAATTTATCCAGTGTTTGAGAATGTGTGGGGCCATAACCACGCTTGCCACCCATGGGTGTTCGTATCACGACAGGGCAAGTAACTTTTTTATTAAAAATATGGTGAAACTTACTGGCATGGTTCACTATCTGATCAAAAGCTAGTGTAACAAAATCACCAAACATTATTTCTACAAAAGGTTTAAAGCCATTTAGTGCTAATCCATTTGAAATACCTGTAATAGCCGACTCTGAAATGGGTGTGGAAAAAACTTTATCAGGTGCCAGCACCGACAAATCTTTTGCAACTTTAAAAGCGCCGCCATAGGGCGACAAAATATCTTCGCCCAAAAAAAGCATCCTTCCATTGTCAACAATCTGTTGTTTAAAAAAATTATTAAGTAACTCAACCTGTCTTTTATTGATGCCAATTAAAGGCCGCCAATTATTGTTATGGTCACTAACTGGTGGCTGGTAATAAGCATCCATTGCCTGCTCGGGTTCTGGCAAAATACTGTTAACCATATCATCAACTTCCTTATGTATTGCAGCCAAATAGTTGTCATAATAGGCAGTAAAATCTTTGCTGAAAATATGGAGAAAATCTCTTGCCCGGTAATTATTTATTTCTTCCGGATCCCTGTCGTCATCTCCTTTTGAATGTGGGTTAAGCCTGAATGTTTCTACTAAAAAAAAGCAGGGCTTTGTTTGTTCCCTTACATATTCAATCGCCACTTTTGCATCATGCAGCAACTGCTCAGGATTAGAAGTATGGCCTTGGAAAGTTGTAATACCAAAAGCCGCTGCCCTTGCCCTTATATCTCCAGCAAGGTTTACAGACTGTGGTGTACTCTGGGCATAAAAATTATTTTCACAAACTATCAGCAATGGGATTTGCCACTTGCTGATGATGTTCATTGTTTCATACAAAGTACCTTCGCCCAGGGTGCCGTCACCAATATATACCACGCCGATGGCACCATTTTTTTTCAGCTTATTACCGAGAGCATATCCTGCAGCAACGGGTACAATACCTCCTTGTATCCCGTTCGAAAAAAAATTATTATTACACAGATGCTGGCTGCTGCCAATGCCACCACAGGTGCCGGATGCTTTGCCCATCAACTCTGCTATCAGCCCCCTGGTGTCGCCGGTAAAAGCAATATAATGCCCGTGGCATCGGTGATTGCTAAACACAAAATCTTTTTTCTTTAACTGGCCTGCAAATGCCAATGCAGAAAACTCCTGCCCCACACAAGTGTGCACGGTACCGTTCAATTTACCTTCGGAAAATAAGGACAAGAATTTTTCCTCTACCGTGCGGATGGTGAGGGCTTGTTTAATAAGGCGGTGATTAATTTTCTGTACTAACATAATTTCCGCTCAACTTTTTATGCTTATTATGAAGTCTATCCTTTAACCGTAAAAAGAATTTTTCAAAATAATGATAAGACAATGCTGCCACTGCAATTGTAGCCAGCAAAAGTATAATATAATACAAGAGGATAATCAACATTTTTGGCAAGTGTAAAAAAGCAAGTTTAGATAGGAAATACCTCAGTTGATAATCTATCAGCATGTGATACATATATATGCCATACGAAATAACACCAAGGTAGGAAAGTGTGCGTTTTTCAAGTTGTAATAATTTTTCAGTAACAGCCGAAACATTCAATATTAAAAATCCATAAAGAAAAGAAAATAACACTTTAAACCACATACCCGTTTCCACTACGTTATGAAAAAGGTAGTGCCATAAGATGATTGATACAACTAAGCCCTGAGCGATCTTATTGGCAAATAAAGACCGGTCGTAACTTTCAAAGCGATAATACAGTATATAACCAAAGAGGCTTCCAATTGCCATGGAATAGAATTTTTGTGAAAGAAAGAAGACCTGCAATTTTGGATTGATCGGTAAAACCTGGTAATAGATAAGCGAATAAAAAATTAAGGAGACGGTAATAAAAGTAATGATCATTGTCAACAGGCATTTTTTAAAATATTTTACTATTGGCGCCCAGAACAAATAGAACTGCTCTTCTACACCTATTGACCACAAAGGGTTTAACAAACCCACCGGATAATTTTTAGCTGCATAGTTGGGTATAAAAAAAATAAACATCAGCAAACCTTCCGATATCTTAAAACCAAAAAAGGGCTGATGATATAAGGCAGGGTAGATATACCCCAACAAAATAAAACCAATAGCCACCACTAAAAAGTACAAAGGCCAAATTCTGTAAACTCTTCGCAAATAAAACTGTCGGATAGAAATGGTTCTTGTATTATTCACCTCACCTATAAGCAAATAAGTAATTAAAAAACCTGACAAAGTAAAAAAAAAGTCAACTGCATCTCCTCCCCTGTTTAGGAATGCCAGTGAGCTGGCCGGATAAATTTGCAGTTTATCCAACGAAATATTTGCATGAGAAATAACAACAAAACCTGCTGCCATAAAACGCAAAGTATTTAACCCCGGTAAATATTTAAGTTTCATCATTTCCTTTAATCATCCTTTTAAATACCGGCACGGCAGGGTTGCCTTTGTAAATGGTGTAGGCGTGCAGATTACTTTCTGCTACAGCGTTTATTCCTAAAATGCTGTGAGTATGACAAGTAACGCCTCCAGATACTGTAGCCTTTGCTCCTATCCATACCCCATCTTCCAGCATCACAGGCAATGAAATAAAATCAAAAGTTTCTTTAGTATGGTCGTGGCTGCCAGTCAATATCAAAGCGCCTTGCGACAAAGTAACATTATCACCAATAACTGCTGCTGATAAATTATCAATCCACACTTCTTCACCAATCCAGCTATGATTACCTATGTGTAACTTCCAGGGATATTTGATATTTACTCCTGGTTTTATTACTACACCAATTCCTATTTTGGCACCAAATAATTTCAGTAAAAAAACTTTTAATCCTGAGCTCACGTTCAATGAATTTTTAAAAAATAACACATTGGTAAAATACCAGCATAGTTGCTTTACCTTGCTTGCATTTATTTTAATTGTAGTTTTGTAAGCCGCATTATTTACTCTTTTTAATTGGCTCATTTAAACAAGTTAAAGTACTGTTTTACGGTAACAGTATGATGAATAAAATTGCTGGCATATTGCCAGGATCCTTTTGAGTGGGTATCAAAATGCACCTGGTTACAGGCTGCCAGTTTCTTTATTATATCAGCAAATTTTTCCGGCGCTGTTAAAGGCAAATCCCACCCGGCATTTTGCGCTTCCAAATTTAACCAGGGAGTTTGATCACTGATCAATACCGGCCTGCCACATAACAATGCTTCAAAAATAGAATGGCCAAAGTTTTCCCCTTTGGTGGGTAAAATAAATAAATGATGTTGTTGTATCAATGCAGATAATTCGCTATTTGGTTTTGCACCAAGATAATTTACGGTGATATTGACTGGCATCAGTGAAATACTTCTCTTACAATCCTGCCAGTACGCTTCATCTTCAACCGGGCCAACTATGGTTAGTGTTATCATATCCTGAAGCTGCTGTAATAGTTGTAAAAGAAAAAGTAAATTTTTAATGGGCACTATCCTCGCAATAAAAATACAATCCAGTTTCCCCTCTACTTTTTTGCAACTTACAAACAGTGGTTGATTGGTATCTGGCAAATTGTCTGCAACCATCACTTCACTTCCGGGAAAATACTTTTTAATAGCCGTCTCTTCTCTTTCATTGGTGGCATGAAAAGTTATCTGTTTATGAATGCCCATCCATCGATACAGGTACAGTAAAGGCTTTTTCTTATAGCTTTTTAAAGATAGTGCACTATCATACAATGCGCCTCTCGGGCAAACAACAAACTTTCCACGTAACCGGTTAGTATATTTTAACCACAAAGGAAACACTACAAAATATGGGGAGAACAAATGATTAAGGTAAATAAAATGGGCATCAACAAAAGCGATCTGTTCAACTATTTGTGCCGCCTTCAATGTTTTTTTTTGCAGGTAATAAATAGCTGCCCCCAATTCATTATTGTATAGCCAGGTATTGCAGGCTATCTTTTTGTAGGGCTCCTTTTCGCCATGATCGGTGTCGGTGGTTAACACATAAATGTTATAATCCTCTTTTAATATTTTACAAATATTCACACAAGATTGTATGGGTCCCCCTGCCTTAAAACCAGGAACAAACCAATCAACAAGAATGAGTATTTTTTTCTTATTTTTCAATACGCTTAAAATGATGATCGGGTATACCAAAAGAAGCTGCTTCTTTTTTTTCAGCCCTGTCAAATAAATAGATCATAATAAATATTACTGAATAGGCTGCAATATTGAACCAGGTATGGTTATCCATGTTAAACAGGCCAGGCCAATGTTGATCAGTGGCTATCACCATCAAAGAAATTCGCAGCACATTTACTGTAAGGATAATAAAAATGCCACCAGTCATCCATTTTATTTTTTTTATAAAATTACCTTTATTGGCAAAAATAAATGCCAGCCAAAATATCATCACACCATAACCAATGCAATCATATCCAACATGCACCCCTAGTCCGTTTTTCAATTTTATCGTGTATACATCTTTTAGATAAATGGCAAAACCGAAAGCCTGCAGCAATAATTTTGAAGTATGCAATAACAACCAGCGCAAAGCTGACACATAATTTAAATAATGCGCAGCAAAATGGGAATAATAACCACCGGGAGCAGTTATACCGATCCATGCTATTGTGCCGTAATATAAAATGCAAAAGCTGAGCAGAAACTTTAGCATGTACAACAAAAAACTATTATTTTTTAGCATAGAGATACTTCAAATAAATGGGGCAGCGACTAATATTTTTCAAAATATGATTACTGAATATCAAAAGAATTAGTCTTTTTCAGGCTTTATTGTAATATACCGAATTACCCACGGAAAGAAAAACTGTATTAAAATATAAAACGTAACCATACTTGAAAATAAACGGCCTAATAAATAAGTACTATCCATTTCAAGCGCATTGAATTCAAGGAAAAAGGCACCCACTACTGCATAATTAAACACCAGATTATTAGACGATTTGCGCAACAAATATGAATAAATAACCTTGTACAGCATTCCTAATGCAAACAATAATCCCATCATGCCATAGAGGCCAAAATCTATATAACAATCAGGGAAATAGCCAAGGCTAAAAGATGCTCCCTGGGCTCTCCCTGCATAACGAAGCCCTGTATATTTTTTTGTTTTTTCAG
>JANYFT010000401.1 GCA_025359625.1 Ferruginibacter sp. | reverse complement strand
CATCGCCTAGCAACAAAACTTCTATAATACTAAAATGCGCTAGCAAACCTTCGGGTAAAATATGGCTTAGTATATCTTGTTCCAATCCTTTTTTAAACAAATTTATACCTTGCTCCCCAATAAATAAAACTGAGCCATTATTTACCCCATTTATAAATATGACAAAAGGAATAATTTTACCAGGCCCTATAATTCTCAAAAACAGTATAGAAATAACATAAATTTGCAGACTATAATTTTACAATGGATATAGCAATACAACTTACAGAATTCATAAAAGAACACGATAAAAAAGCATTAAAAAAGGGAACTGATTTATTTTTCAAGCACCATGCTGAAATTGAATTGGTTGAAAAAAACGGTGAAGATTATGTACTGGAAGTACCCAGCCAAACAAGCAATCACACTTACCAGGTATTGCTTAACCTCGAAGAAGACGGAATATTGGAAGAGTGTGAATGTGAGGCATACGATAATTACTTTGAGTGCAAGCACTGTATTGCAGCCGCATTGTATTTGTTATATACGCAATACAATTTTTCTCTCATTCAAATACAACAATTATTAAGATTTAAAGATCCCTTTGCGGAGTATACTTTAATTCAACAAATAACAGATGCTACAAAAAGTAACGTAACTGCAAAAGTAATTGCTTTGCCTTTGAGCAATAATAACACAGGCGAATGGAAATCATTTGTTGAAGCAGGATCCATAAACCAATATACTCTTCAAAGATATTCAGGCAACTATTACACTACCCTGGCAGATGTAAATAAAGTAAAGCAAATTAATTTAGATGAACCAGCTAGGCATTGGCAATTTTTATTTCAGGTAAACAAAAAAGAAGGATATCATCCGGAAATAAAATTCGATTCCGAAAAAACTTATTCTTACAAATGCACCTGTACAAATAATACAAGGTATAGTATGTGCAAACATGTACGCACTGCTTTTGATAAGCTGACTTCAGAAAAGGGATCAGGATATTTTTTATCCTTCAAAGACTGGACAAAACAAAAAAATGAATTACTAAAACCTTACGGTATTTCTTTAAAAGATGAAGAAGCAAAATTGTTTGAATTTGGGGTGGATTATTATCACAATCTTCAGTTAAAGTCTCCCCAGGGATTTTATAAGACAGATGATGTGGAGGGGTTAAAAAAGCTATCAACCTTACTAAGAATAAAAAGCGATATAGCCCAATATATTGTGAGACCCATACCACCGCCAAACACCATCATTGATTTTGAAATTGGCTATGTACTTAATTTAAAAAGTAAGCGGATAGGGTTGGGGTTTGAAGTAGAACTTGCAAAAGTGTACGATAAAGCCGGCAAGCCGGATTTAAAAAAACTCTCCCTCAATACTGCTGTAAACCTGCCGATGCTGCGCCAATTAAATGATGAGCAATATAAAATGGCATTAGAGTTATCCGATCAAAAACTGGTGGCATTTCTAAAATTAAAAGGCCACAATTATATCGGTAGCTATAGCAATCCGTTTAATCAAATGAGTGATGCTGCTAAAAATGATTTACAAACACACTATGTGGATTGCATCATAAAATTATGGCCGCACATTGTACAAAGTAATAAAGTTTTTTTATTAGAAGAAGGCAGTTACAGTACAAAAAACTGCAGGCCGGTTGAAGTGAGTGATAATAAAGTAATTCTTTCTTTCGAAGTACTTACAGATGAAAAATTTATTACCATCTGGCTGATTCCGGTATTTGAAAATATGCCTTACACTTCACAAAACGATAGGGTAACTTCTTTCTTTAATTTTTTATTTAGCCTGAATAATGGTTTTCATATTTTAAAAAATACAGAAGATATTCAGGTGATCGAACAGTTTACAAACGGCTTTATAAAAATACCGGTAACCCAAAAACTACAAGCAATAAAAAGTATTATAGCACCGCTGCAGGAAAGATATGAAGTGCGCCTGCCACCAAAATTTGAAATTGAAACCGTGGAGGCAACTATGCAGCCGCAGGTGTTATTAAAGGAATTTAATGAACAGTTTTTAATGCTTCAACCACAGTTTTTGTATGATAGTACGCTTGTTGATTATGATACCAACGGCGATGATATTGTGCTGCAAAATGAAGATGACGGTTTGCAGATAATAAAAAGGGATTCGGCCAGGGAAAAACAGTTTTATGAAACCCTGCGGCCATTGCATGATTCTTTTAATAAACAAAATCAGAATGATTTCTTTTTTGTAAACTTTAAAGAAGTAATGAAGGGTAACTGGTTTTTAAATACTGTTCGCTACATGCAGGAAAATGGCTTTGTGGTAAAGGGAATGGAAAACCTGAAACGCTTTCGCTACAATACGAACAAGCCGATATGGGAAATGAAAACCGGTAGTGGTATTGATTGGTTTGACCTTGAAATAAAAGTAACCTTTGGCGATGAAGAAGTGCCAATTAAAGACATAAGAAAAGCCATCATCAGCAACCAAAATATAGTAGTGCTGGGCGATGGCACTTTTGGCGTGTTACCAGATGAATGGCTACAGCAATACAGTATGTTATTTAAAATGGGCGAAACTCAAAAAGATGGAAGCATACGGTTAAACAAATTGCACTTTACATTGATAGACCAGTTACACAACCAGATAGACGATGACGCTATTTTAGAAGAAATAGCTGCAAAAAAAGAGAAGCTAAAAAACATTGATAACATACAATTAATAAAGCACAGCAAAAATATAAAAGCCAGGCTGCGTCCTTACCAGCTAAGTGGTTTTCAATGGATGCAAACCCTTGATGAGTTGGGCTGGGGTGGCTGCCTGGCCGATGATATGGGGCTTGGCAAAACATTACAGGCCATTACGTTTTTACAATTTTTAAAAGAAAAATATAAAGGTAGCACACACCTGGTAGTTTGCCCAACCTCTCTCATTTACAACTGGGAAAATGAATTGAAAAAATTTGCGCCTAAGCTAAAGTACCATATTTATTATGGCACCAGCAGAGAATTTACAGAAGATCATTTTGAAGATTATGACATCATTATTACCAGCTATGGCCTTATCAGAAACGATATGGAGCAAATGCTTAAATTTAACTGGCACTATATTATTTTGGATGAAAGCCAGGCTATAAAAAATCCAGAAGCGCAGGTAACAAAAGCGGTGCAGTTACTTAAAGCGAAAAACAGGTTGGTGTTAAGCGGCACACCTGTTCAAAACAATACCTTCGATTTGTATGCACAATTTAATTTTATCAATCCCGGCATATTGGGTAACAAAGAATTTTACAAAACAGAATTTGCCAACCCCATTGATAAAAATAACGATGCAGAAAAAAGCAAAGCATTGCGGCAATTAATTTACCCATTTTTATTAAGGCGTACCAAAGAGCAGGTAGCAAAAGATTTACCTGACAAAACAGAAACCATTTTGTGGTGCCAGATGGGTAAGGAGCAACAAGGAGTTTACGATGATTATAAAAATTACTACCGCAAAATGCTGATGAAAAAAATCGCCGAAGAAGGCATGGCAAAAGCAGGTATGTATGTGCTGGAAGGCTTGCTGCGGTTGCGGCAAATATGCGACAGTCCACAGTTGGTAAAAGATGAAGAAGTAACCACTAAAAAAAGTATAAAAATAGATGAGCTGGTAAGGGAACTGGAAGAAAATACCGGCACACATAAATTATTAGTGTTTAGCCAGTTTACTGAAATGTTGTATTTAATAAAAGAACAATTAGAACAAAAAAGGATTGTATTCAGTTATTTGGATGGCAGTACACCTGCTGCAAAAAGGCAGGCAGCGGTAGATAAATTTCAGCAGGATGAAAGCATAAAAGTATTTTTAATAAGCCTGAAAGCAGGTGGTGTTGGACTTAACCTTACAGCAGCAGACTATGTGTATATAGTGGATCCATGGTGGAACCCGGCGGTAGAGCAACAGGCCATTGACCGGACACACCGAATAGGACAGACAAAAAAAATCTTTGCATACAAAATGATTTGTAAAGATACCGTAGAAGAAAAAATAGTACAGTTGCAACAACGCAAAAAGCAAATAGCCAACGATTTGGTAACCGAGGATGCAGGCTTTATAAAAAAACTAAGTAAAGATGATGTAGAATTTTTGTTTAGCTGAGCTTATGAGAAAGGGTTTAGAATATCTATTCAGCTTCTTTGGTGTCAGCCTATCCCGATAGCGTAGCGGAACACTCTTGTACAGATTATCTTTAGTAGACGTTATCCATTTTATTTACTTAAAACTCAATCTTTTCTTAACACTTTATCCTTGTAAATCAAAAGTATCACTTTGGATTTACAAGGATGAAAAAATAATCAGTTTCTCGCATGCCCATAAGATATTCTCTGTTGAACGGAGCGTCGCCAATGAAGCTTAATCAGGGAGTTTTAGCCTGTAACAAAAAAACATGATTTATGTATAATCCGAATAATGCCTGATCAATAAATCAGCTTACTTTTTACCCATCCCACCAAACAAACCGCCTAACAATTTCAATGCATTTTCTACCATACCTGTATTGGCAATGGGTAATTTTAAATAGGTCTGGCCGGTTGTTGTATCTGTTTCTGTAATTTTATTTACAAGTCGCTGTGTACTTTGAGGATTGCTTAATATGTTTAATAACCCTTCTAAAAACCCAGCTCCTTTTTCAAGTACTTCTTCTTCAACAGTTTTACCTGTGGTACTATTTGCTGTGGCCACTGTTTGATTTTCAGTTACCGCATTCGTTGCCTCCACAGACATACTTTCTTCTTCAGTTATTGCAACCTCTACGATATTACCGTCAGGGTTTACAGCCATTTGTTTTTCAATTTCTCTTTCCTCATTTACATTGTAACCGGCTGGTGTATCCGTAGGCCCGGTACTAACTGATTCCACCGATTTCATAAACTGTTTAAACTTACTTTCACCCATAAAGATATCGTTGTCCCCGCCATCTAAAATGCCCGCTGCTATTCCTTTTTTAAATTTCAACACATCGAGCATGCGATGCTCAATACTGCCCTGCGAAACAAGGTTGATGATACTCACATTTTTCTTTTGACCAAGCCTGTAAATACGCCCGATCCTTTGTTCCAACACTGCCGGGTTCCAGGGGATATCCAAATTTATCATGTAAGCGGCGGATTGTAAATTAAGCCCTACACCACCGGCATCGGTTGATAAAAACACTTTACAATTTTTGTCGTTGGTGAAATTTTCATAAAGAGCTCCCCTGTTTTTTCCGGGTATGCCGCCATGTAAATATTCAAACCCAATATTTTTTTCTTTTAAAATAATTGCTACCAGTCTTGTCATACGCTCCCACTGGCTGAATATTACCACTTTCTCATCAGGCATGGCCAGTATTTCATCTAAAATATTTTGCAGTTCATCTAGTTTTGTCTGGTGATTGGTTTCCTGGTCAATGATATAAGTTGTGTTGCTAACCATTCGCATCATGTTCAGAAATATCAATAATTTTTGTCTGTCTTCCTCATTTAAAAAGTGCATTCGTTTCCATTTGTGCACCAGCTTTGCAACATAGTCTGTATACTCTGTGTGCAACTCCAACTGTTGCTCTGTAAGGGGAACAAAAAGATTTTTATCCATCCTTTTGGGCAAATCTTTCAGCACTTCAGTTTTGGTACGGCGCAACATTACATCCTTTAATAATGTGCCCACATCATTTAGATTTTTATAGCCAATTACTTTATCTGTGCCCTCTTCAGTTACCTGGTGCTTTGATAAAAAATTGTGTAACGAGCCAAGCAGGTAAGGATTTACAATTTGCATTAACGAATACAGATCTTCAATTTTATTTTCTACCGGAGTACCTGTCAGCACCAATGCGTAGGTAGTTTTAATTTTTTTTATTGCTACAGATGTTTTTGTTTTCCAGTTTTTAATACGTTGAGCTTCATCCAGAATTAATACGTCGGCCTGCATGTTATTGAGGTAAATAAAATCGTTTGCGGCCATTTGATAACTTACAATAATGTAGTCAGCAGTATTGACATTATAGAGCTTTTTTCTTGTTAGAATATTTCCCTCAATCACATTTACATTCTTGTTGCCGGTAAACTTTTCAATTTCTGTTTTCCACTGGTATTTTAATGAGGTGGGGCAAATGATAATGGCGCTGCTGATGTTAAATTGTTTTCTCAAAACTTCGGTACTAACAATGGCCTGTAATGTTTTACCAAGTCCCATGTCATCTGCTAAAATGCACCGGCCGGCTTTTACTGCAAACAGAACACCCTTTTCCTGGTAGCGGAATAACCTGGCTTTGCTGATGTCTTCGAGTAAGGCGGTTTGTTTTTCGGCAACAACCTGTTTTCGGTGCTGGCTGTTTCTTTCGTGAATGATATACTCAAGCGCATCTTCGTAGCACCTGAATTCCGGATGTAGTTTATGCGCTTTTAGAAGAAAGGTTTCAAACTTTAAATAAGCAGTTTCCAGCAATACTAATTTATTATTGAAAAAGGTTTTGGCTATCAATTTATATTGCGCTGTTTCTTCTGTACCAATGCGGAGCTTTACTTTTCGTTCGCCCCTGTAGTCGAGATAGACAGAGGTATAAGGTGGGGTGTATGGAACCGTTAGTTGTTTTTTTAAAGCCGGCTTTGATTTTATCTTTAGCAATACGCCTTCTATATGTTTGCAGGTACCCAACTGGTTGGTTTTAAAATCGGGGCAACTACAAAAATTTAATGAGTTATCCGCACTGCGTAAAGCAACTTTGTAGGTAGCAACTGTTTTGATATTTTCCACTTTGTAATCAGCAAAAACAGCGCCGTCACTTATTTTTTGAATATTGAAATTTTCCTCTTCCGCAATTTGTTGACGTAAAATTATCTGCCACTGCACATCACTCATGTCAGCAGGTTTGCGTGTATGTGATACCCTTATTTTTACGTGAGGGCGTTTTTTACTACTTGCTTTTTTTTTCATTTTTTAATTTGATGTGTAATTTAATGTAGCAAAATGTAATGTGGCAAGGCGTTGCGCAACTTGTGTAAAACTTTGAACTTTAATTTTTATCCGGATAGTATATGCCCACATTATAAGTCAGGTATCATTAAAGTTTTTAAATTATTCAGATGCTGTTTGCTGATGAAAAATAATATTTTATTTTGCTTAAACCATTGATTTTACAACTACTTAAGCCAATTCATTTTTGCATCAACAAAAATATTTTTAAAAAATATTTGGCAGAATGAAAAAAATATTTTCATCTTTGCAACGCAAAATAAATTATAACCAACAACAAAAAATGTTTCAACGCAATAAAAATATAGCAATACAAAAATGGTTTAGTCCGCTGGCGGATCATTCATTTTCGGAGGCAAATTGTATTACACCTTAGTTACCAAACTAACTTACTACAACGTGGCCCCGACAAAAAGTTGGGGTTTTTTTATGCAATAAAAATAACCTCTTAACCGCTTTAAAAAATTGAAAATGATAAAAAATAAATTACATCAGTCACTCAATCGCTTCTATTTTAATATGGATAGTATTCATCTGTATTGTGGTACCAGCGTATGTAATGATGAATCATATAAACGACCGTGTTTTACGCAAACCTAACAGGCAAAAGTCTTTTAGTGTGCAGGCCTGGTCAGATTAAAAATCTAACCGGGCTTTTGTTTGCCACAAAGTTTAAAAAATAATTAATGAAAATGGTAATGGCCGTTGCTTTTCAGGACCATGATAACAAAATTGGAAAAGATAGCAGGCAAAAAAAAATTAAATAAAGAGATGTCAAGGGAGGAGTAGCGTTCCCTGTGAGATGCAACAGGGGCGCTATTTTAAATCCCATCCCCTGAAGGGGTGAAATGAACAGCTTTACTGGATTTAAAAAAATCAATGGCTCGTTGGTGTAATGGCTAATCCGTCGCGGCCGATCGATCTGTTGAAATGGGTTCGATTCCCGAACGAACCGAAATTTTTTTAAGTGTTACAATAATGGCATTTCAGAATTTGACTGTGAAAATGATATTTCGAATATATCTCTGATAGCAAATGTTGTCTCTAGCTTACCTGGTAAAGTAGCACACTGTGAATGTGAAGAACAGGGTTCGAGTCCCGGAGTCAACCAATAAAAATAATGCAGTTGGGTGTAATGGTAACATCATTTTCTTCCTCTTTTTCTAAGAGGCAAACATAAGGGGGTTGTATCCAGTTCAAATCTGGAAGCCGCACAAATTGGCTTATAGTTCAACGGATAAGAATACTTCACTACGAATGAAGTGATACAAGTTCGAATCTTGTTAAGCTAACAGTTGATTGACTTGTAGCTGAATGGTGAGAGCAGTTGCCTTATACGCAAAAGGTTATTGGTTCAAATCCAACCAGGTCAACGGGAAACAAATTGCGGTTTAGAGTAATGGTAACTCAATGGTCTCATAAGCCTTACATACAAGTTCGAATCTTGTGACCGCAACAAATATTTTGATGACTTAATTCAATTGGCAGAGTGCTATCCTGATACGATAGTGGTTAAAGGTTCAGGTCCTTTAGTCATCACAAAATAGTTTCGTAGCTCAATGGTCAGATGCACCGAACTTTTAATTCGGGGGTTGTGAGTTCGAATTTCACCGGAACTACAGATTGTTTGAACGAGGATTTTAAAAGAATGCAAAGCCAAACTACCGTGGTAGATGTGCTGTGAAAATTTTATCCGGCCATTGTGCAGATGTCCGCCCATGCCGGTAAGGACGGGCAAGGCAATGATCCAAGAAAATGTAGGAATAAAAGAGGAAATATATTAAATGATAAAATAGAGAACCCAAAAGCATAACAATTTCGGGTTCTCTTTTTTTTTAATCTATTTAATAAAAGTTTTTATAGCATAATTATTATCCTCGGTGCTAATTTTTAAAAAGTACTGCCCGGCAGATAAATTAGCAACAGGCAAAATTACCCTGCCAGATGTCATGCTGAGGTATTGTTTTTTTTGTTGCATTATAATGCCTGTGGTATTATAAATGGTGATCAATACGTATTCATTTTTTTGTGTACATACATCAGCAATTAAATTGCCCGAACTATTGTCTTTGTACAATTTGGTAATGTTTAGTGCATTGCTTTTATTGGTAATGCTAATGGTGTTTGAATAAAATATTTGTGAAGGTTCGGTCACTTTTATCCTGTAAAAACTTTTGCCAGGTAACGTATTTTTATCTGTACCGCTGTAGTCGCCAGATGGACTGGCTTTGGGAATATTCTGGCTAAAAGCAGTTTCAAAATCTTTGCCGTCAGCACTCCTTTCAATTTCAAAAAGCGTGTTTGGTTCCTGCTGTTCAGTATGCCATTTAATACTGGTAGTATTATTTTTTACCTGGGCACTAAATCTTGTAATTTTTACAGGCAGCACAATAATACCAAAAATATTCTTATCCCTTACTCTTCCAAAAAGGAAATCATGTCCAAGGTCGTTGGGATGTATGGCACTTGAAGGATCTCTTCTGTCATCTCTAAGCATATTAAGGCCATCAGTAGTCACAAGGTCGTCCCAAAAATCGATGGCAAAATAGCCAAATTGATTATTGATGGAATCTTTCATTTCGAGCAGCGCTTGCCGTTGCAAAACGCTGTAATCGTTCCTTGGTTGGCTGGTAGCAATATAACATTTTGCTCCACTGGCATTAATACTATTATACATCAACCGAAAATTATCCATGGTTTCTGTAATGGAAAATCCTGCACCCACATCATTACTTGGTAAATTGATGATCACCACATCCGGATTACAACTTAAAGCCTTGGTTACGTTAAAAAGCGGATCAGGCGCGGGCCTGCCCATTGGTGGTATAAAACCTGATGGCATTTCCTGATAGGTGTTATAACCGCCTATGGCTATATTATAAAAAACCGTATCAATTCCATCGCCTGTATTTTTGTTAAAGCTTTCTTCTAACCTGCCTGCCCATGACAACTGATAGGTACTTGCTCCTGAACCGACAGCGGTAGAGGAACCCATTATGGCAACTCTTTTTTGTGCAAAAGTACCGGTAACTACAAGTAAGGCCGTTCCAAAAAGCAGTGGAAGAAAGATTTTAATCTTCATAACATTTTTAATTTTTTATGTAAAAAAATGACAAGGGGTGGACTTGCGTGGGTAATTAGGTAAGATTTGAGACAGGGCAAATATATCATTTTTTAATTACAATAGGTTAGGAAGATAGCCTGAAACGAAATTTCCCAGCGTTTATTTCCTACCCGGCATAAAATAAAACGATTAGAATTGCCTTAACCACTATAAACCAACAGTATCAAAGTTTCACGGCAGCTTTAGCCCATGAACAAAATATTCTACTTTTGCCAAAAATAATCAACATATAAATTGGCAATGGAGGATATAAAAAAATTATTTCAGAATCACAGCACAGATGCCATTGTTGGTATTGAAACAATTCCCCAAAGCGGGGGCGACAGGGTTTATTTCAGGATAAAAACTGCAACAGGTTCCTTTATTGCTACCCGTAATGATAATGTAAAAGAAAATGAAGCGTTCATTTATTTTAGCCGGCATTTTAAAAATGCCTTTTGCCCGGTACCCGAAATTTTATTGGTGAATGAAGATAAAAGGCTCTACCTGCAGGAAGATGTTGGTGAAGTTTCTTTATTAAATATATTGGAAAAAGAAGGCCATACAGACCATGTATTTTCGTTGTTTCAAAAAAGTTTGCTGGCACTGGCCAACCTTCAGGTAAGTGGAGACAGGGGGCTAAATTATAACTATAGCATTACAAGTGCGGCCTTTGGTAAACAAGCTATCATAAGTGACTTGTTATATTTTAAATATTATTTCCTTGATACGTTGAGGATTCCCTACGATAAAGAAAAACTGGTGAGTGAATTTGATGAACTCAGCACTTATCTCTCTAATGCAGAGCATAAATATTTTATGTTCCGTGATTTTCAAAGCAGGAACATTATTGTGAAAGACGAGGATGTGCATTTTATAGATTACCAGGGTGGCATGAAAGGGGCAGTTCAATACGATGTAGCTTCCTTATTATGGCAGGCCAAAGCAGAACTAAGTGATGAATGGAAAAATAATTTGTTACAGTATTATATCACCTGTCTCGAAACGATACTGCAGCAACCGGTTGATAAAACCCGTTTTGAAAAGGAGTACAATGGCTATGTATTGATCCGATTATTACAGGTATTGGGGGCGTATGGTTTCAGGGGGTTGTTTGAACGTAAGGCACATTTTTTAACCAGCATACCTTTGGCGTTGCATAACCTCCAGTGGTTTATTAACCATAAAAAAATTGGCGTTGCGTTACCGGAATTTGAAAGGTTGTTACAGCTAATTGTAGCAGACGAAATTGTAAAAAGATTTGAACCCATTAAGGCAAATGCTGATACGCCGCTGCTTGTAAAAGTGAATAGTTTTTCTTTTATAAAAACGGGCTATCCAAAAGATGAAGCAAGTAATGGAGGCGGTTTTGTTTTTGATATGAGGGGTATATTAAATCCCGGAAGGGTAGCAGCATATAAAACCCTGTCGGGCAGGGATAAGCCGGTAAAAGATTACCTGGAGCAGCAAACAAAGATGCCTGAATTTTTAAACAGTGTGTATAATATTGTTGACATATCGGTAGAGGATTATATAACCCGGGGCTTCGAAAATTTGACGATAAATTTTGGTTGCACGGGTGGGCAACACCGCAGTGTGTATGCGGCAGAAGCAATTGTAAGGCATTTAAAAAATAAATTTAATGTGAAGGTTGAATTGGATCATAACAACAAAGAAAACTGGAAAACCAAATGAAAGCTATGATCTTTTCTGCCGGTCTTGGCACACGCTTTAAACCATGGACTGACATTCATCCCAAAGCCCTTGCTCTCGTAAATGGTAAATCCTTATTGCAAAGAAACATTGAATACCTGCAGCAATATGGCATTACAGAGGTGGTGGTAAATGTGCATCATTTTCCCGAACAGATAATTGAAGCCATTCAAAAAAATAAAGGCTGGGGGAGCAATATTATCGTCAGCGATGAAAGCGATGAAGTGTTGGAAACTGGTGGCGGGTTAATGAAGGCAAAGCATTTGTTAGAAGCGGAGAAGCCTTTTTTTTCTTTAAATGTAGATATCCTTACCAACTTAAATTTAAATAACCTGATGGCTTTTCATCTACAGCATCAACCATTAGTCACCTTCGGTGTAACAAACAGAAAATCATCCAGGGTCTTATTGTTTGATGATGATAACCGTTTGTGTGGCTGGAAAAATTTGCAAACCGGGCAAGAAAAAATAGCTATTGATAAACCTAACCTGGTTGAAAAGGCATACAGTTGCATTGTAATTTATCAACCCGAAATATTTTCCTTAATAAAGCAAAAAGGAAAATTTTCCATCATGGATAGTTACCTTGACCTTGCAGCAGAGCATGTTATTTTAGGCTACGATCATAGCGGTGATCATTTGGTTGATGTAGGAAAACCCGGGAGTGTAACTGTTGCAGAAAAATTATTCCTTTAATTATCTTTACTATCAACGGGTGCCCCAAACTCCTTCTTTTCTTTTGGCTTGCTCAGCCCAAAATTATACCGGAATGTAATACCCAGTCTGCGGGTATCATTTATCCTGGAACCTGTTGTATGTAAATTTCCCTGGTTTAATTTAAACGAAACATGATTGGTTTGCAGCACATCATTTATTGAAAGGATAAGGCTGGCTTTTTTTTGTAAGATGCTTTTGTTTACAGAAAAAAACAAGCCGCCAAAATTATCTAACTCATAAAAATTTTGCAGGGCTTTGGTCCGCATAAAACCCTGAATATTCAGTGTAAGTAATTTGGTTGCTCTAAATTCATGGAACATAAAAAAAAGCCAGCTTCCACGTTTGTAATTCAAAGGCTGATTTTGATAAATGCCATTGTATTCATTGTGGTTATATTGTGCTCCTATGTAAAAAAAATATTTCCCGCCGGGTGGTACGCCGCCAACCACCCTGGCATACAGTTCTTTGTTTTTACCCAGATTATCATAAGTGCGATAAGCAATTTTAGTAGCATCATCCTGGTAAGTAACATTGCTGAAAATATTATCGGTTTGATTTATACCCAATGCAAAAACCGGGAAATCAGTAAAGGTTACATTCAGCTCATAGTTGGTAGTAAACTGTGGTTGTAGTTTTGGATTGCCCACATCAAACAAATAGGGATCAATATATTTTGGATAAGGGTTTAGTATTTCGTAGTAAGGCCGCTTAATACTGCGGCGGTAAATGACATTGCCCACCAAATTAAAACCAAACATTTTAAACAGGTTATGCCGCAAAAAAACATAAGGAAATAAATCAGTTCTTTTAATAGATAAGGTGGTGTCTTGTGGAATCAATTGCCTGCCATTGATATCGGTAGATTCTAATCTTAGCCCGGGCTTTAAGGTAAAGCCATACAATGTTTTGGACAACTGTACGTATGCGGCACCTATGGTTTCTTTGTAAGTGAACGTATTAGTTTGGTAGGGATCAACCACAGTTGAGCTGGTGCCGGTTTTGTAAACATAGGCAGCACTGTTTTTGCTGTTACTGGTAGTTATTTTTAGGCCCGTTTCTACTGTGATTTTTTTTGGTAATTTAAGTATAAGGTCGGTTTGGGCAATAAAGATATTTTTATCGTTGTTGTTTTCACCATCGCCCAATACAGTTGGCTTTAACGGCAAATTAAAATAATTGCTGTAAGCCTGGGTATTGCTATTCTTATAATAATTGTAATCAAATTCCAAAGTCCATTCACTTCCGGAAGAATCAATTTTGTATTTGGATGAAATATTATTGCCAATAAACAACGCATTACTTTTGTTATTTACACCTGATTGGCTTTTGCCTATTTCGGCTTGGGATACATCTTTATAGATATTTACGGCATTGGTGGCATAGCTTTTACTATTGGTATTACTCACTCTTACATCATAAGCGATATTGAACTTTTTTGAAATAGCCACATCAATACCGCCACCCAAATAATTATTTGCCGAAGGATAAGTAGTGTATGCTTTTTGTGCCAGCAAAGAAGAATCTGTTTTGATCAGCCTTTCTGAATGGAGCTCTTCAAAATTATTTCTGTTGGTAAACTGGTAACTAAAATAGCTGTTGATTTTGCCAACGCTTTTATTAATATTTACCCCTGCAGTTTGGGTGCCATACACTCCCTGGAAATACCCTACATTAATACTACCGCTACTACCCAGCTTAACCCCTTTTTTTAATACCACGTTTACAATACCGCCGCTGCTTGCGGCATCATATTTTGCAGAAGGGTTGCGCAATATTTCTATTTTGCTAACACTGCCTGCCGGCAAACTCTTTAATAAAGATGCCAGGTCGGCACTGCTCAATTTCATTTCCCGGCCATTAATAAAAACGGTGGCAGGCGTAGTGCTGCTTAAATACACATTGCCATCCTGGTCAACAACCGCTCCCGGAGTTTTTTCCAGCACTTCATAAGCATTCGTGCTGCTGTTGGCTAACACGGTAGCATCCACAATAGTTTTATCGTCTTCCTGTTTAAGGAGTTGCTTTCTTGCAGTTACTTCAACACCCGTTAGGGAGGTTAGTTTCTTTTTAAAAAGCAAGGGCAAATTAAAAGGAGTATTTTTTATTGCAATGCTGGTTTCCACTGGTTCGTACCCAACAGCAGATGCTTTTAAAAGATAAAGGGCAAAAGGATTAACCAAAAAAATAGTCCCTTTAGCGGCAGCGGTTTGCGCCTGCAATAATATCGTATCTGGTAAAGAGAACAATTGCAATGTTGCACCAGCTAAAGAATCGTTTTTTAAAGATGATACAGTTACTTGTAACGATACCTTTTGGGCAAAAACAGCCTGACTTAAAAATAATAATGAGATTAATATAGTTAGTTTATAATTCAAAGGAGTATGGTTTAAAAAAAGCACAACTTTTAAAAATAAAAAGTTGTGCTACCAATGTTTTGTTGAAAATAAATTTAGTGGACAGTTATTTTTTTTGCGTAAATAATTCTTTTTTATCTACCACTTTTACTTTGTCTTTTTCTTTCAGTGTTTTGCTTACAATATCATAGGGGCCGGTTATCACTTCGTCATTCTCTTTAAGGCCTTCTGTAATTTCCAGGTAGTTGATATCCTGGATGGATGTTTTAACTTTTGCTTTTCTAACCGAGCCATCCTTATTCAAAATAAATACTACCACCTCCAGGTCGTCTGAGGTTACAGCGGCCACTTCGCCATTCTCCGTTTTTTTAATTGCTTTGGTGGTGTCATTTTTTTCCCTGGTGGTTACCGCATTAATGGGCACACTTAAAACAGCGATATGGGTTTTGGTTTGTATATCCGCACTGGCACTCATGCCTGGCCTAAAGGGATAACTCGTTTTGCCCATCAGGTCACTATAGCTTTCCGGTAACAAACGAATGTACACTTTGTAATTAGTTACGTCGGTACTGGTGTTGGCCAAAGCACTTTGTGTACTTGCCCCGTTATTACTACTCGCTATCTGGGTAACAAGGCCCTTAAATTTTCGGTCGGTATAAGCATCAACAATTACAATAGCACTGTCACCTAAATGAACTTTAGGGATATCACTTTCGCCAACATCTACCCTGATTTCAATTTTGCTCATATCTGCAATGCGCAGCATTTCTGTACCAACATTAAAACTATTACCAGCAACCTTCTCGCCTTTTTTTACACTCAGTAAACTTATTACTCCGTTCATTGGTGCAACAATAGATGTTCTGCCCAAATCCTTATTGGCTTTAGCCAGGTTCGCCTGTGCACTCTGCACTGCTGCCTGCCCGCCGCGTATGCTTTGTTTAGCCGCATTGTAATTGGCCATTGCAGCTTTGTAGCCTGCATCAGCCACATTAAATTCGTTGGTGCTTATTACTTTGTCATCAAACAACTGCTTTTGCATTTTAAAGGTTTTTTCCGACTGGTCCATTTGCGCCTTTAAAGCGTCTATGGCTGCCTGTGAGTTGGCTACCTGCGCCTGGCTTTGCACCACACCGCTGCTTGCCTGGTTGGCCTGTATGCTGTAAACATCCGCATAAATACGGGCAAGCAGTTGCCCTTTTTTCACGGTGTCCCCTTCTGCAACGGTAAGCTCAGTTATTTCTCCGCTAATATCCGGGCTAACTTTTACTTCTATCTCCGGATAAACTTTACCGCTGGCATTCACTATTTCGGTAATGGTACGTTTCTGTACTTTTTCAGCCGTAACTTTTGTGCCCTCATCCTTACCAAATACACCGGCAGCTTTTAACCCAACCAGTAGTAGCACCAAAGCTGCCAATCCAATCAATATCCATTTAACGGTCTTACTCATGTTAATTAGTTTTGCCCCTGTATGCATTACAGAAGATGATGTTATATTATTTATTGTCTGCTTTCTACTTTTAAATTCCGGTGATAAATAAAATCATTTCATTCTATAAAAGGCAATTGTTGCCAAACAAAAACATAGCTATTAGCACCATCGTTGTAGCCTGTCCGCCGTGGCAGAGTGTTCAGAGGAGGTTCCTACAACTTCAACCCCAGCCCTTTGTAAAATTCCAGCACCTTCATTTTAAATACAAAATCATATTGGTTTAAAACATCCTGTAGTTTAGCCCTGAACAAATTATTTTGCTGGGTAATTAATTCAAAGGTTCCCAACATACCTACTTCATATCTTTTTTGTGCAAAATCCAACGTGCGTTGCGAAGCAGCAACACTTTTTTGACTGGCGCTAAATTTTTCCAGTGCAACAGTTGCTGCATTGTATGCCTGGTAAATGTCTTGCTTTATTTTTTGGTTGTCAGCCTCTTGTTGTAATTCAGCATTTTTAATATTCAATTTACTGCGTTGGTAATTGGTACGCAACTGGCCTCCACTAAAAATAGGCACACTAATACTCATACCAACTTGTTGACGAAAGTTATTGTCAATTTGTCTAAAAAAGGGAGTACCCTTTTTGCCAGCAATACTGAAATTGGGTGAACTGACATTATAAACGGTGCCGCCAATATCAACCTGGTTAAGCGTATTGCTGAAAGTTCCGTCGGGTAAATATATCGGGTTTTTGGTATTGATAAAATTACTGCTCAATCCTCCAAAAGCTGATATAGTAGGGTACATGTTACCCCTTAACGCTTCTGCTGATTTTTTTGCCGCCCTTAGTTTAAAATCGTTCACACGTTGCTGGGGTAAATTTTTAATGGCCAAAGCATATACCGCATCTGGCTGAAGGTCTGCAATTTTTTCTATCGGGATCAGTTCTACAGGCGGTACTGCTACTTCAAAAGGTGAAGCCGCATCTATATTCATGTTTGCTTTTAATTGTAATACAGACTGTACAGTATTTCCTTTTGCATTAATATAGTTGGCGCTGTCCAATGCTTCCTGTGCTTCTAATTCTGCCGCATTCAGCTCTGGCAAAGAGCCAGCACTAACTAATTTGCGGGTATTGGATAGTTGTGCCTGTGTTTGTTTCAATTGTACCTGGGCAATATTTTCCTGTTCCCTGCTTAGTAATATCTGCAGATAATTATTGGCTACCGTTAACGAAATATCATTCTTTAATTTATCGGTATTTGCTTTAGCCGCTTCATAGTCCCAGTGATTGGCAAGTATGGTATTTTTTTTGCTGAACCAGTTAAAAATATCAACACTGGTTTGCAGTTGAAGCCCTGCACTAAGGTAGCTTTGTGTAATCAGGTTAAAAGAAGTAGGATCCTGGTTGCGTCCATTATTAAAACTGGAACTGCCGGTAAAATTTGCATTGGGATATTGCCCCAGTTTACTTTGTTTATATATCAAACCACTGATAGCAGTTTGCACATCCGCCTGTTTTATACTGATGTTGTTGGCAACCGCATAATCTACAATTTTACGCAGGTCCCATTTTTCCTGGGCAGTGGCAATATTGCATAAAAAAGCAGTAGCTATAAGGGTATAACTTATGTAACGCATCTGTCAAAAATATAACATCCTTTTGTAAAGCAGCACAGCCATTTTTATAAACGGTAAAAAAAAGTGTAAAAACGCAAACCGGGTTGCTAAATATAACATGCAATGCTTGTTTCAGAATATGGAATTATTTATGTTGACTTAGTACCTGCATCTGTAAGGAGCATGAAAAAAATATTTACATCATGGCAAACGCCTGGTTCAGGTCTTCAATAATATAATCTGTTTCTTCCAACCCCACATACAGTCGCAGCATGCGGTGTTCTTTTTGCATGGCATTAAACTGGGCAGCGGGTAGCCCGGCACATTTTGGAATGATAAGACTTTCGTGGCCGCCCCAGCTTACTGCCATTAAAATATGCTGCAGGCTGTTGCAGAATTTTTCAATCTGCTCCACGGCATCTGCTTTAATAACAAATGTAAGCAAGCCACAGGCGCCCTGCATTTGTTGTTTTGCTAACTGGTATTGAGGAAAATTTTCATCCAAAGGAAAAAGAACCGTTTCTACTTTTTCGTGTTGTTGTAAAAAATGGATAAGCTGTTTTGTTGTTTGGCTAATTCGTTCAAGCCGCACGGGCAAGGTACGTAACCCACGTATCAGCAACCAGGCATTAAAAGGCGAAATGCCGCTGCCAATATTCATGTACTCCGAATTAAAAATCCGTTCCATCATTTTAGCACTGCCACTCAATACCCCAGCTACCGTATCGCTATGGCCACCAATATATTTGGTGGCCGATTGCAGTGTAATGTCTATCCCAAAATTAATTGGTTTTTGATAAATGGGAGTACAATAACTGTTGTCAATAATAGTTACAATATTTTCTGCTTTTGCCAGTTCAGCTACGGCTTTTAAATCTTGTATGGCGTAATCCCAGCTATTGGGGCTTTCCAGATAAATAACCGTTGTATTAGGTAAAATAGCCCGTTCAAAATTTTCAATATCCCGTCCGTCAATGTACGAGGTGGTGACCCCAAAACGGGGCAAAATATCATTGAACATTTTTTGCGCCCAGGTATAGGGCTTTTTAACCGATACAATATGATCGCCCGATTTTACATTGGCCAGCACAGCCGCAAAGATGGCAGCAGCGCCACTGTTAAACACCAGGCAATCTTCTGCATTGTCAAGGGCGGCTAATTTTTTTCTTAAAATATCTACGGTTGGGTTAAGCCCACGGCTGTATAAATAAGTGGAATATTCATCAGCAAAAGCATGGCGCATTTCATCCACCGTTTTAAAGGCAAAATTGCTACTTTGTATAATTGGCGGGGCAATGGCATTAAAGTAATTTTCCCTGTCTTCTGCCAGTTCATTGATGATGTAGGAGATGTCCATTATGAATGATTAAGAATTTTTTCATCTACATTTTTTTTAATGGCCTCCGAAACAAACTGGTTTAAAGACATCCCTTTTTTTAAGGCGGTATAAATTGCAGAATAGTGCAATTTTGGTTCTATCCTTACATTAAAAGATCCTTTTACTGATTTATATGGTTCGCTGCCTGCTTCTTTACAAAGTGCCAGATAGTCATCAACAGATTGGTGAAAAGCTTTTTTTAATTCTTTAACCGAACTTCCCTCAAAAGTTACCAAATCATTGATGCCTTCAATTTTTCCAAAAAAACATTCATCGGAATCACTAAAATTTACGGAGCCAATGAATTCTTTATATGCTAAAATATTTTGTGTCATAATGATCCCTGTTCTTTTAATTCTTCAACAATGTATTGCAATGCGTATGCTTTAATAATATTTTTAGGGTGTGGTTTATGTATCCTTACGATATGCTTTGTTACCGGATTGATAGATGCTACTCTTGAGCCATACGTTTTCCCTTTGTTGGTTTCCTGATATCCAAAACCACTTAAAACTGTCCTTAGTTCATCATAGGTAAAATCAGCTGGCTTCTTTCCAAGCCTTTCTTTAAGGTTATCAAATTTAGACATAATATCTTATTTTGCAACTACTTTTCAGTCGCACTTCGTTTAAAGAAAAAATAAATTCCAATAAACACTGCTAAAATACCTAACCCTGTTAGTGCAGCCATTGGGTCAGCTATCGCAATACTGATACCTACAAACAAATAGGCAGCCATAAATAAAAGCGGCATCAGCGGATAAAGTTTCATTTTGTAAATACCCGTACCATCCAAATGTTTTGTTTTTTTACGAAACCAGAAGATGGTAGCACTGCTAAGCACCATCCCAAAACAATCCAGGAAAATGGTGAAGGTCAATATTTTTTCAAACTGCTGGCTAAAGAAAAGAATGATGATGCAGATGGCCGCAAATACGGTTAAGGAAAAAGTGAGCACTTGTGTTTTGTCGTTTTGCCGGGCAAATATTTTGGGCAGGCCACCATCTTCACCCATGGCATACATCACCCTGGGGTTGCTTAGCAGCAAACCATTTACATAAGCCATCACCCCTAAAAAAAGAAATGCTGAAAAAATGGTGGCTCCCCTTGTACCAAATATTTTATCTATCACAACATAAGCAATTTCCTTTTCTCCCTTCATTTGGTTAAAGCCGATGATATTATAATAGCTAAGGTTTACCAACAGGTATAAAACGATAATGATAAGGATGCCAATGAAAATTCCCCTGGGAATATTTTTAGAAGGCTCATTTACTTCATTGCCAAAATTGATGGTTTGCTGATAACCGCCGTAGGTAAAAGAAACGCCAATAAGGCTTATGCCAAGGCTTCTGATCCAATCAGGAAGATTAACTGATGTGCTAATTTGCTGATGTGCTAATGCAGCATCCTGTACGGCATATTTGTCCGGGAAAAACAAAGCGGCTATCAGCACCAGTATCATCGTGATCTTTATGACCATCAGAATATTCTGTGTGACAGAACTCATTTTTAATCCCTTTAAATTGATAAAATAAAAAAGGATAATGGCTGCACAACTTACCAGGGCCTTGTCAATATCCGTAAAGTTGCCGGGAAACAGTTTTAATAAATAACCACTGCCTATTAGTGCTACGCCGCTTAAACTGGCGGCATTGCTAACAAGTATTAAACAATTAATGGCAAAGGCAATACTTGGGTGATAAGCTTTTGCAAACACTTTGTAATAGCCGCCGGTTACGGGATAGCGGCTGCCTATTTCTGCATAAGTTAAAGCGCCACATAAGGCTACCAGTCCGCCAATGATCCAGGCACTGAAATAAACTGAAGGCGCTATAGCATCTTTAGCGCTGGTAGCTGCTGTTCTAAAAATACCCATTCCAATTACCAGCCCTACTACAATCATAGTAAAAGAAAAAAGGTTTAGTTTATTTTTTACTTGCATGCTGAAAAGATACTGAAAGCAGTTTACAAAATAAACAGTCACCCAAAAATTAGCTTCTATTGTTATTTGCTGCTATCCTTTATGGCACAATCTGCCAGCGTAAAAAACCTTTACCAAATAGAAGAAATGCCCTATAACTTTTTTGGCTTTAATATTTTTTCCTGAGAAGTTGCACATTGAATAATTTAGAAATTAAAAAGCAAACTCCCTACATTTGCAGCGAATTTGGTTTCTCCGCTTCAATGCGAAGAATTAAAAGGGAAGCCGGTGTAATTCCGGCGCTATCCCCGTAGCTGTAAGACGTAGTGAATTGGTGAAAAGTGAGTTGGTAAAAAGTAAACGGTGACAAGTGAATGGTGAAAATGTGAATGGTGAAAAGTGAATGGTGAAATCTTTGAAGGGTTTGCCATTGTCAACTGCCCATTAACAATTACCCGTTCATCACTGCCCATTAACAATTGCCCATTCACCACTGCCTGTTCACACTGTTAAATCTTCATACCACTGTATAAATAACGGGAAGGTGTTTAACAGAAGCCGAGCCAGAAGACCTGCCAGGTATCATATTTTATCATTCACGGCTTTCGGGTGAAAGGCATGGAGTGTAAAAGCTGTAAGGCATTTATATTTCTTTCTTTTTTATTTTTCCGGGAGCAGTCACAAAAAATTTTTCAAAAATGAAAAAGAAAATTTTATTGGTGGCTGCTGTAATTATCAGTAGTCATTTGTACGCACAAGACAGTACAAAAAAAACATTGGACGAAGTAGTGGTAACCGCTACAAAATTTCCCATCAAACAATCGCAAACGGGTAAGGTACTAACCGTTATTACCAGTGCCCAGTTACAAAGAAGTGCAGGCAAAGATTTGTCTCAACTGCTAAATGAACAGGCAGGCCTGGTGATTAATGGTGCCAACAGTAATCCTGGAAAAGATAAATCTGTTTTTCTCCGTGGTGCCAGTTCAAAATACACTTTGATTTTATTAGATGGTATCCCTGTTACAGACCCATCGGGTGTAGGTGGTGCGTTTGACCTTCGTTTGCTTTCTATTGACCAGGTAGAAAGAATAGAAATTTTGAAAGGCAGCCAATCTACATTGTATGGTTCCGACGCCATCGCAGGTGTTATCAATATCATCACAAAAAAATCAGGCGATAAAAAAATTGGTGCAGCAGGTACCGCTTCTTATGGCAGTTACAATACTTTTAAAGGAAATGCTGTTATAAACGGAAGTACCCAAAAATTGGATTACAATATTGGCTACACCTACTTTAACACCGATGGAATCAGCGAGGCTACTGATAAAACAGGTACGGGTAATTTTGATAAAGATGGGTATAAAGAAAACTCGTTCAATGCTTCTCTTGGTATTAAAGCAACGGATAAATTAAAGATAAGCCCGTTCTTCAGGATGTCGGATTATAAGGGTAATGCAGATTACGATGCTTTTACAGACGGGGCAGCAAAGTACCTTGCTAAATTCAGTAATGCAGGTTTTACTTCTCAATATCAATTATCCAAAGGAGCCATTACGCTGCAATATGGTCATACAAAAACAGACCGCACCTACGAAGGCCCGTATGGTAGTTCCTATTTTAAAGGCAAGTTTGATAATGCAGAATTATTTTTAAATAATGACCTCAACAAATATGTACAGGTACTTGGCGGTATTAATTTTCAGTACACAAAAATGCTGGATAC
>JANYFT010000262.1 GCA_025359625.1 Ferruginibacter sp. | reverse complement strand
TTGGCGAACCAGGATTACCACCTTTTGCACCTGCTTTGTGCAATGCCATTTTTGCTGCAACAGGTAAGCGTATACGCAGATTGCCTTTTGATATAAATAAGGTGTAGAAGGAGATTGGCTAAAAATGTTTTTGTCACAATCATTTGTTTAGAGCCTGGTCGAAGTATTCAATTATGCATCGTTGTGTCCTCACTTACTTGTAAATTTTCAGCAACAAGGAGCAAAGAAGCCATGTGGCAAAACTTAATGAATTTTTAATTATATAAAGCATGTATAAAATAGTTGTATCGTCAATAATTATCGTGAGTGTATTTATTTTTACCACATCTTTTTTTCAAAAATACGATCTGCCAAAAAGCATTGCTCGGGGTAAACAAGTTTACGCTAATAATTGTATGAATTGCCATATGGATGATGGAAATGGTACTCCTGACATTTTTCCACCGTTGGATAAGGCTGACTATTTGAAAAAAATGTAGCTACATTGATCAACATAATTCTACAGGGGCAAAGCGTAGAAATTACCGTAAATAATAAAAAATACAATGGACAAATGCCTGCGCAAAATTACCTGAACGATGAAGAAATTGCAGATGTTTTAAATTATACACGCAATAGCTGGACTAATAAAATACCTGTTGCTATTACCCCTGCGCAGGTAAAAGTATTACGGAAATAAATCCCCACAACTTTTTGTAACAAGGTTTGCAATGAAAGAAATTCTGGACATAATAAAAGCATTTGATAAAGCGCAAAAACTACAGCAGCAAACAGCTTTGGCAACCTTGGTACAGGTAGAAGGTTCATCTTACAGAAGACCGGGAGCCCGTATGCTTATAACAGAAAAAGGTGAGTTAACAGGTGCAATAAGCGGTGGTTGTTTGGAAGGTGATGCTTTACGAAAAGCCTTATTGGCAATGGCACAGCTAAGGCCGATGCTGGTAACCTACGATACCAATGATGAAGATGATGCCAGTATAGGTCTGGGCCTTGGTTGCAATGGTATTATACAAGTGTTGATTGAACCGATTGATCCGGATAAAATAAATAACCCGATTCATCTTTTAAAAACAATTGTTGGCAAAAGGCAAAAGGCGGTATTGGTTACTTTATTTTCATTACACAATAAAAAAGAAGCACAGCCGGGCACCTGCCTGTTGCTTACTGAAGATGAAAATATTGCAGGCGATGCCCACATGTTGAAAAATATTTTGCTGAAAGATGCCAGGGATATTTTAGTAAAGAAGCAATCAGCGTTTAAAAATTATATTGCTGGTAAGTACCCCGTCACAGCATTTATTGAGATGATTGAACCTGCTGTTTCCCTTATAATAATTGGCGCTGGAAATGATGTTTTGCCTTTAATAAAAATGGCTGATATTATAGGCTGGCAAACAACGGTAGTGGATGGCAGGCCTAATTATGCAAAGGCTGAAAGATTTGCCAGCGCCTGCCAGGTATTGGTATCCAAACCCGAAAATGTGTTGAATCAAATTGTGATAGATGAACAAACTGTTTTTGTTTTGATGACACACAACTACAATTATGACAAAGCAATGATATGCGTTTTGCTTAATCATAATGTAAAGTATGTGGGCATGCTGGGGCCTCTTAAAAAAAAGCAGCAAATGCTGGATGAACTACAGCAGGAAGGAATAAGATTTACCAATCAGCAGCTTGCTGTTTTGCATAGCCCTGTTGGTTTAGACATTGGCGCAGAAACACCGGAAGAAATAGCCCTGTCGATTATTGCTGAAATTAAAGCAGTGTTGGGTGGAAGGAATGGTACATCGCTTAGAAATAATGCAGCAGTTATTCATTCCCGTGCCGCAGTAAAAATTGACGAGGTAACAATTGTTTTAAACCAATAAATAAACAGGCCATTTTAGTAGACAAATATATTATTAGTCATTGCGGCATCGTGTTGCTGGCGGCAGGTAGTTCTACACGATTGGGTAAGCCAAAACAGTTATTGCAGTACAATGGAAAAAGCCTGTTGCAACAAATGGTAAACGTAACTACTGATGCAAATATTAACCCGGTGATAGTAGTTTTAGGATCAAATGCGGCGTTAGTTTCAAACGAAATTGATACAGACAAAGCCTGCATTGTTTTCAATAAAGATTGGCAAACTGGAATGGCATCTTCTATAATTACCGGACTGAATTTTTTAGTAGAAAAATATCCTTCAACCGATGGTGTTATTTTTATGATGTGCGATCAGCCTTTTGTGTCTATTGATTTATTAAGCAATTTAATCACTACTCAAAACGAAACAGGAAAGCCCATTGTTTGTAGCAGTTATGAAAATACATTGGGCGCTCCGGCACTTTTTCATAAAAATATTTTTCCAGAATTATTACTCTTAAAAGGCGATACTGGTGCCCGAAAGATTATTCAACAACATCCTGATGATGTGGCAAAAGTATTTTTTTTAAAAGGAAATATTGATATTGATACACTGGAAGACTATGATAATTTATGGCAGTAATTTAATAACAGGTGCAAAGTGTTATGACTAAAATAAAACTGTTTAATATCCTGGCTCATGCTAAATTCTTTTCTTCATTTATTGGCTGTAGTGCCACACCTTCTGTTAATGGCCCTTTGTAAACGGGAAGATGAATGCCGGCACCAGCGAGCTTTTCATAAATTTCAATCATTGCATTGCTCCTTATTGATGCAGCTTCCGAAAGATCATGTACCCAAAATAAAATCTTTAAATCAATAGCTCTTTCACCAAATTGTTTTACCATTATTGCCGGGCCCGGTGTTGTCATAATTTTCTCATTATTTACCAGCGTATCATCAATAATTGTTTTCACCTTTTTTATATCGGCATCGTATGGCATACCCATCATAAATTCAACCTGCTTGTTTCTGTCCTGCATGGTCCAGTTGATAAGATGTTGTGAAAGCAGGTCGCCATTGGGCACAATGATATCTGCACCCTCATTGTTATTGATCTTGCTGGAGCGTACCCCGATCTCTTTTACAATCCCCATTTTTCCGCCCACTTCTATCAAATCACCTACTTGAATAGGCCTCTCAAATGCAATGATCACTCCTGATACAAGATTGTTGACAATATTTTGTAAACCAAAGCCAATACCTACTCCAAGCGCACCAATCATGATGGACAATTTATCTAAAGGAATACCTGCTGCCGCCACTGCAATAAAAAAACCGAGTATCCAAATCGTCAGCCGGATCAGTAACATCATTGAACCAAGCTTGCTTCGTTTGCCAATATTCTTAAAGGTATCATTGCCAAAGAAAAAATTAATGAAACCAGATATTACAGAGGAAAGCCAGATAATACAAATAAAAACAGCTACACTTTGAAAAGTGAAAACCATATTCCCAATTGACCTTGTTGCACTGAAAAAAGAACCAATCCCCTGCATCACTGCATCGTACAAGGTAAGATTACGGGTTAAAGATATTGTCCATACCAGCGAAGCTAATATCCACAATACACGCCTGAAGCGGTGCTGCAAAGTATTGAAATCAATAAAGGCAGAAAACCGGCTATCATGATAGGCTTCCGATTGCAGGTAAATCGCTTCCAGCACCATTGCGCAAAACACTTTTAGGCTAATAGCTAACATCAGGCATTGAACACCACTTACGCCAAATATTTTTGCAAGGGATACCCTGCCGGTCAGGTTAAAAATAATGGACAGCAGTGCCTGTGTCAAGGTGAATATAGCAATAGCTTTTGTGGCCGGCGATTCAGGCAGGTGTGTAAAATTCGGTTTTTTATTGACTATTATTTTTATGGCAATTGCGGCCAGTAAAATCCCTGCAAAAAACAGGCCCCAGCGTTCACCAAGTGCAGATTCCAGCAGCAGGTCATCCATTGCATAATATATCCAAAGTACACAAAAAAGTACCCATATTATTTTAGATTGCCTGGCTATATAAGGATGAATAAGAAAAATAAGTAACAGTAAACGAATCAATTCCAGGGTATGCAGTAATGACATAGGTGGGTTAGCAAAAAAATACGGCAGGTAGGTAAACAAGGCCATCAGGCAACCCGTTAAAACACTCCTTCGTAAAAAATGGATAGGTTCCAAAACCCCGGCTGCATTTATTTGTTTTTTTATTCGCCGCATATTTATCACCGACCATGAAAAAATAAAAATAAAAACCAGTAGTCCAATGGTTATCACGTTCCATTTTTCATTCAGGTAAATAGTGATGATCTTCCCTGATCTTATAAGGGCATTGCCAGTAATTTCATCCAGGTCGTTTTTGTATTCTTTTAATTTTGCTTTAAATAAAGGGGACTCTTCCTGGTTCCAGATGCCCAATTTTAATGATATGGTTAAATAGCGCATATCGGAAATAACATCCATGGCCTGCAATAAATTTACCGATACTTTATTTCGCAATAAATTAACCCTGGTAAGTGTTTTTTGTTGCAGGGAGTCAAGCGAAATGCCTTCTATCCGGATATCTTCCAACTGTTCCTTTATTATAGAATCCGGCACCTCCATTGTTAATACAGGGTCATGGAGTATTTTTTTTACCTCCGCATTGCTTAGGGTAAGTTCATTGCTGTAAGTATTAAGTATTTGTTGATAAGAAGCCAGGTTGTCTGAAATTTCTTTTAACATAATTACCCCGCTGTTTAAACTGCGCAGGTTCATGTGGGTTCCATCTTTTTCAAGCCTTGTTTTAAAGCCCTTTACTTTTCTTTCAATATCAGGCATGTCAAGAGAAATGGGCGTAATATTAAATTTACGCCTGATCAAAAAATCTGTATGGTCAATAGTAGAAGTATAGTTTGCCACTTTAAGTACAAGGCTGGGGAGCAGGCTGTCGCTTACAATTTTTGTTATTGAATCAGTAGATCCTTTTGCCGAAGATTGTGAAAGAACCGGTTGAATTGTAAGCAGCATCATGACTGCAATAATCATAAGTGAAAGAACACTTTTTTTATCTAAACTAATTAATAACATTTATTGATTTTTTTTACTTGTTATGCAAAAGCAGTACCGGAATTGTTACAAAATTAAAGAAGCATACTCAGTATTGAAGAACTGTTTTGATTGTAAGCAACCTTAAAATCTGATATCAGATATTCTTTTCTTACAAAGTATTTTTCATTGTCGCCTGCCTTATCCCAAAACTTATTCCTTAATAAAAATTGATTTCTCAAAAGATAATAAACCTTCAATAAATTTTTTTCTGTGTGCTGTTTTCATTGTATAATTGTTACATTTACTTTTAACGATAAAACAAACAATTACAACATGAAACCGATTTTACTGCTTGCTTTTTTACTATTTAATATTTGCTATGCACAGCAATTGAATGATTGGGAAAACCCTGCCCTTGTGCAACAAAACAAAGAAAAACCGCATGCCACCGGGATGCTTTTTACAAATGCTGAAGATGTAAAAGCAGATGACTATTCCCGTTCTCCTTCTTATCAGTCACTCAATGGAATATGGAAATTTAATTACACGGCTTTATATGCCAACAGGCCAATAGATTTTTTTCAACCCAACCTGGATGATACCAAATGGAATGATATCCCAGTTCCTTCAAATTGGGAATTAAAAGGGTTTGGCATTCCTATTTACACCAACATCGTTTACCCGTTTCCTAAAAATCCACCATTCATCGGCGATAATAATCCGGTGGGTACTTACCGCAAACAATTTACCATTCCTGATACCTGGAATGGAAAAAACATCCTCCTTCATTTTGGTTCCATCACCGGCTGCGCCTTTGTTTATGTAAACGGGCAAAAAGTAGGGATGACCAAAAATTCCAAATCTCCCGCAGAGTTTAATATCAGCCCTTATCTTGTGAAAGGAAATAATGTATTGGCGGTACAGGTGTTTCGCTGGCATGATGGCAGCTACCTCGAAGACCAGGATTTTTGGCGCATCAGTGGCATTGAACGGGATGTGTTTTTATTTGCGTTGCCTAAATTATCGGTATGGGATTTTTTTATAAAAGGAGATCTGGATGCAAGCTATACCAATGGCTTATTCAGCGCAGCGGTTGACCTGCGGCAGTTTACCGGTAACACAATTAAAGCTGGTACAGTACAGGTAGAAGTACAAGATAAAAATGGCAAAGCTGTTTTTAGTAAACAACAAAAATTTACTGCCGGCAGCGATACCATGCAGACTATATCTTTTAGTGGCACTGTAAAAAATCCTTTAAAGTGGAGTGCTGAATTTCCCAATCTTTACGATTGTATTATTAGCTGGAAAGATGCCGGTGGAAATGTGCTGGGCGTAACCGGGGCTAAAATTGGTTTTAGAAAAGTGGAGATAAAAAACGCACAGCTTTTTATTAATGGTGTAGCCACTTATGTGCATGGTGTTAACCGCCATGAACATGATGAAATTGAAGGCCATGTACCCGGCAAAGAATTGATGACAAAAGATATTCAACTGATGAAGCAGTACAATATCAATGCAGTCCGTACAAGCCATTATCCCAATGATCCGATGTGGTATAAACTCTGTGATCAATATGGCCTATACCTGGTAGATGAAGCCAATATTGAAACGCATGGCATGGGTGCCGGCGGACAGGGCTGGTATGACACGGCAAAACATCCTGCTTACCTGCCTTTGTGGGCGCCATCATTTCTTAACCGCATACATTGTTTGGTAGAACGTGATAAAAATCATCCTGCTGTTATTTTATGGTCGTTGGGAAATGAATGTGGTAATGGCCCTGTTTTTCATGATGCCTACAAATGGATAAAGCAACGGGACAACAGCCGCTATGTACAATTTGAATCTGCTGCTGAAGAAGAGAACACAGACATTGTTTGCCCCATGTATCCAGGTATGAATCAAATGAAAGCTTACGCTGCTTCTGATAAAAAACGGCCGTTCATCATGTGCGAATATTCGCATGCCATGGGTAACAGCAATGGCAATTTTCAAGAATACTGGGATGTGATAATGAGCAATAAAAAAATGCAGGGCGGCTTTATCTGGGACTGGGTTGACCAAGGTATGAAAAGGACCACGCCTGATGGAAGAACGTGGTGGGCTTATGGCGGCGACCTTGGTGGGTATGCATTGCAGAACGATGAAAATTTTTGTACCAACGGTTTGGTAGCATCAGACAGGAGCATCCATCCCGGTTTAAATGAGGTAAAGAAAGTGTACCAGAATATTTTATTTAAAGCAAAAGATGTAGCCAAAGGATCAATAACAGTGATGAACCTTTTTGATTTTACCAATTTGGATCAGTACGGTTTTAAATGGCAGTTAATGCGTAATGGTGAAATGGTAAAGGAAGAAACATTTTCAGTAAGCCTTGCACCACACCAGCAAAAAGATATACAATTAAACATACCGCAATTTAAATCACCGGAGGGCACTGAATATTATTTAAACCTGTTCGCTTTTATAAAAACCGCTACACCATTATTGCCCGCCGGGCATGAGATTGCAAGGGAACAATTTAAAACAGCGGGAGATTATTTTGCCACTTCATCTAATAAAGAAAGCACATTGCAGGTTACAAAAAATGGGGTCAGCATCAATTTCACCGCAGGTAAAATAAGTGGTGTGTTTAGTTTGAACCAGGGAAGAATAAGCCGCTACACCATTAGTAATGATGGCTTAAATATCTACGGCTATCCTGAACCATATTTCTGGCGGGCACCAACTGATAATGACTTTGGCAACAACATGCCCGAAGCATTGGGTGTATGGCGCAATGCCCACAGCAATATGATAAAGAAAAATGTAACCGTTGGTGAACAAACTGCATCGGGCCTATCTATAAAAGTAGACTATGAACTAACCGGTATCAATATACCCTACACGGTGGAATACTTTATACAAAATGATGGTTCTATCCGCATCACTGCATCAATAGATATGACCGGCAGGAATCTGCCCGAATTGCCCCGCTTTGGTATGCGCATGCAATTGCCTGCACAGTTTAATAACCTTAGTTATTATGGCCGTGGCCCATGGGAAAATTATACCGACAGGAACACAGCTTCGTTTGTTGGCTTGTATAAAGATGATGTTAGTCAGCAGGCTACTCTAAATTATATCCGTCCCCAGGAGAGTGGTTATAAAACGGATATACGCTGGTTAACGCTTACCAATAAGGAAGGTAAAGGCTTACAAATTGAAGGCCTTCAGCCAATTTGTTTTAGCGCAACCAATAACAAGGCAGAAGACCTCGATCCGGGCCTTAGTAAAAAGCAACAGCATTGGATAGATATTAAACCACGAAAAGAAGTGTACCTGAATATTGATTTAAAACAAAGAGGTGCAGGAGGCGATAATAGCTGGGGTGCTTTACCGCACGACCAATACAGGCTGTTGGATAAAAAATATTCTTATAGCTATGTTATCAGGTTAATTGATAAATAAGCTGTAGTAGCAAGGCCTATAACAACTCAGGGTTTTCGCAGTGTACACTAAATTCTAATAGTGTTATCTGTGAAAACCCTGAGTTATTTACATTGGTAATGTTTATTAAAAGCTAATTAGTTATGAATGATATTGTTCCATTTTATTCATGTATTGTCAACACCGGAACTTTGCTTTGGTAAATTAGTTTTTTGGTATGCTGTGTTTTGAAAAGCCGTTCATAAAAATTATGATACCGGGGAGCAATAATAATAAGGTCTATGTTTTTATCTCTTGCAAATACATCCACTGATTCATGAAAATCAAACAAGCGCATGAAATAAAATTCGGGGTTAAATTCTGATAATATAACTTCCATTTTATCCCTTTCTTTTTTAAAATCTTCGGTGAGGGCAATGTAATGGCTTGAGTTGATATTTAAAATATGAAGCGAAGGTTTAAAAAGTTGCAGCATTCTTTTTACAGCAAGTAAAGTTGGAGTTTCTTCCACCGCTTTAAGTTCAGTGGTGATCAACGCATTTGAAATATCATTATAAACAGCATCGTCGGGAACTATCAATACAGGGCAAACTTCCTTTTCACTCAGCTTCAGGGTATTGCTGCCGGAAAAGCGCTGTTCTCTCGGCGTTTTACCTGTAAGCCCCATTACAATCATGAAGGCCCCTTTTACATGGGCAAAAGCGGCTACGCTGTCTATAAAATTATTGCCTGATTCCAATTCTATTTCAACATGGTTTAGCAGGGTACTAAACTCCTGCTTCAGGCTGTTTAAATAGTTCCTGGCTGTGGTGGTATCTTCATCATCTGAGTAATAGTGATAAAGTATTACCGACACATCGGGTTTGCCACTAAACATGTTGGCAGCGTAGTGGGCAGCATTAAGAGAAGTCTGCGAAAAATCTAGTGGAACAATAACATTGAGCATGAATGAAAAAATTTTATACAAAGTAGATAAAAAACCAAATATTTCAATATTTATTTAATAGTTAGCTCCTGGTTTCAATGCAATTAATTTAAAAAATGGAATCCATTTATAAAGGCAAATCGTCTGTTGGGTTGGCATTCGCTACCATGCAACGGGATCTTTTTTATTGAGCAATTTATATTTTAAACACTTCAACAGTAGATTTAAAAGACTGGCCGAACGTTTCTATAAATGCAAAGCTGTCGGCCAGTGACGGAAGGAATATGAAACCTATTAAAAATGGGTATAAATCTATTTAAGGGTTTTAAGTAAGTCTTCGTTTAATTTTATATAGTCAGCATTTTTTGCTGCAATTGAAAGCTCCAAAGATTTTGTTGCGGTTGCAATGGCATCTTGTTTTTTACCCAATTTAGCCAGGCAATTTGCTTTTTGATAAAACATATAAAATGCGGTAGGGTTTTGTTCGGTAGCCTTAGTAAACCAGGTTAACGCCTGGTTCAAATCTTTCCCATTGTCCATATAATACATAGCAGCCGTATAATAAGGTAAGTTGTCTTTGGTCATAATATTGTTGATTTGGCTCATCACTTTACTTTCAACTTCAGTTGAAATGGGTAGCGTAACAGAAGTGTTTTCCCATTGCAGGTTAAGGTCGCAGGTGCTTGCTTTTATATTGGTAAACTGAATAGTAAATGTTTCTATTTTATCTTTTAGTATCACCGGTTTTACATTTATCCTTACTACATCATTTTCAACTTTATAGGCTGAAGGAGAAGTAACTTCTAATTGTTTGGTGATAATCAATATCCAGTTTTCTTTATCTGGAATTGAAAGCAGGCCATATTTTCCGGCTGCAATTTTTTTATCTCCAATGGTAACTTCATCACCAAAACTAAGTGTGGTGGCCTGGTTGGCACCGGTACGCCATACTTTTCCAAAAGGTACCAGGTCACCTATCACTACACGGCCTTTTGCATTGGGCCTTGAATAAGACAATTCGATAGCCGATAATCCAAAATTTTGTTTAACGGTTTGAGTAGTGCTTGGCTGTGGAGTGGTAAGTGTTTGTGCAAAAGTTAAATTGGCTGCAGCAATGGCGGCAAAGAATAATATTTTTTTCATAATGTTTTTTATTGAACGGCTAAATTAACAAGTATTCACTCTAAATAAAAACTAATTCTAATTTGGGTAAGGGAGTGGCTTTGCCTTGAGGAATGGAATACTTGATTCTTTTAATTCCTGCATAAAAAATTCCTGCATGGATATAGTAAAAGGCGGAATGTCTTCACTTTTAAAGAGCGGATCCATTTCAGAATAAAATACCTGGCTTTGTTCTTACCCTGGTTTCAATAATCTTTATAGATAAAAATGTTGTAAAAATTGCTTTTTGGAGTATAAAAAAAGAGAGTAAATTTCTTTACAAAATAATTATGCAATCGTTTGCACAACTATTTCCTAATGCTTTATTGTAGCTTTACTTTTATCTATTTTTAACAAACGTATTTTTTGGTTCAAAAAGGATTTAAATATGATAACAGGATAAATTTAAAATAGAATTTTTTTGAAAGTGAATTGACAGATAAATGTTAATGAAAAACCTTAGAACCCCGTTTTATTAAAATTTGTAGTTTTATAAGCAGCAGTTTTGGTAATGAGCCGCCATCCGATTGATTTAGGGTGGCGGCATTTTTAATGGAACCATTGTCTAAAAAAAAATTATCTTAACCTTACCCTATGCGATTGAAAAAAATATCAGCTATAATGAAAGAATGATAGGATTTTTTGTAAAGCCCATTGATTTGTAAAATATCTTTTGCACTTAGTGCCTCCTTTTTTCTTACACAAAATTCACAATGCACCATAAGTTCATAATGAATATACCAGAATAAGTAAAACAATCTCTCTTCCAGTTTTATTTATACACCCTGATATAATCTACTTCCATTGTTGACCGGGTAAATGCCGGGTCTACAGGTCCACCAAATCCTCCTCCTATGGCAACATTTACAATAAAAAAGAAATCATGGTTAAAAGGTAAATTGCTGCTATTGGCAGTGGTATGATATAACTGATCATCCACAAATATTTTAATAGACGAAGCCGACCACTCTAAAGAATAAATATGAAATTCAGTGGTAGCATTTGCTATCACTGTTGTGGTGCCATCTGCACTGCCTCCTGAATGTCCCGGATAATGCAATGTGCCGTAAATGGTATTTAAGGTTCTGCCCAGGTGCTCCATAATATCAATTTCTCCACTTGCCGGCCAACCTGCTGAACCTATATCACTGCCCAGCATCCAGATAGCGGGCCAGGTACCCACGCCGGAGGGCAATTTAGCCCTTACTTCCACCTTGCCATATTTAAAGGAAAATTTATCTTTAGTTACTAACCGTGCAGAGGTGTAAGCACTTCCATTGTAATTTTCTTTGATGGCGTTTATTTTTAAAACACCGCCCTGAACTATGGCATTTTCGGGCCTGCTGGTATAATCTTCCAGCTCTGCGTTACCCCACCCATTGGCACCCAAATCATATCCCCACTTTGCAGGATCGGGCGCACCATCTGTATTAAATTCCTCTGACCAAAAAAGTACAGGAACCGGAGGGATAACTGTAACAGTTACCTGTATGGTTTTTTTGATAACTAATGCTGAGCTACTCTGTGCAGTAACGGTAACCGTGAAAATATTGCTTCCCGCAAGCGTGTATTGATGACTGGTAGTGCCGGTAATAAGGGCGCTTGTATTTCCATCGCCAAATTCAAATCCATAGCTCACCGCATTGTCTGCAGTAGCGGTAAAAGCTACCGTACCACTTCCGTCTGTACTTACAACAGCATTTAAAACCAGGTTGGCAGGCGGGATTTTAATTGCCCCATTATCTGCCCCTGCTTTTTTACAACTCAGCAAAACAAAAAAAGAAAATAATATTGTAACAACTTTTTGTATGTATTTCATTTATTGATTATTTAGCTTTTAATTTTAATTGCAGACACGCCATATATTTATGTGGCGGAAATTAGGCGTTTTTTAATAATTTCTTTAAACCATTTCAGGCAGCATTTAAAAAACAATTTACTTTGAAACAATAATCATAGCCAGCCCGGTAATGTATACCACCGGTATCACATTTAAATTGAAAGAACAAGATAAGCAATTGAAGCATGAATACTAACAAATCAAAAAAGGAATGAAGCAACAATATTAATACCTTTCTTTTATTATTTTTGGTTAAAAGGGGATCATTACATTGAAGCATCCAAAAAATATACTGCAATTAGTATTTTTGCAGTAAGGTCAAATTCCTTACATTCACTATCTTTAAAAAAACCTTCAAAATGACGGATAATAACCAGGACAAAAGAAATTTGAACGTACTAATCATTGATGATGATGAAGATGATTTTTTTCTTACCAGCGAGTATATTAAAGGCATTGGCAATGGTTATGATTTCAATATTAAATGGTGTGCATTGTATAAAGATGCATCGGTTGAAATTTGTAAAGGGTTTTACGATATTTATTTTGTAGATTATCGTTTAGGAGCCAAAACAGGCCTTGATCTTATAAAGGAAGCTATTGAAAATAAGTGTGAAGAGCCTATTATATTGCTTACCGGTAAGGGCAATATGGAAATTGATATACTAGCCATGCAGGCGGGCGCTGTAGACTACCTTGTAAAATCTGAATTAACTACAGACAAACTGGAAAGGTGTATCCGGTATGCGTTGGGAAGGTTTGAATTTGTAAAAGCCTTAAAAGCAAATGAACAAAAATTTCGCAGCTTTTTTGAAAAATCAAAAGACGCTGTTTTTATCGCTGACGAAGCGTTTTATTTTAAAGATGTAAACTTTGCTACTTCCGTGTTATCTGAATATTCTGTACAGGAATTACTACAATTAAACCTGTACAATTTGCTGGCAAATAACGAAGACAAAACCGTGATAGAAGAGCAACTAAAAGTATTTGGCGAACTATCTGAAAAAGAATTGGATCTTATAACTAAAAGTAACGAGAAAATAAATTGCATCATATCTGTTTCAAAAGAAAAAGATGTTAAGGGCAATTATTATATACAAGGTATTATTCATGATATTACTAATTTAAAAAAAGCAGAAAAGGCCACTTTGCAAACACAAAAATTAGATGCGGCACAAAGACTAGTGCGCATTTTGGCACATGAGGTTAGAAACCCGCTTAATAATATTTATCTTTCGCTTGAGCAACTTTTGCCGGAAATTATGGCTGAAGAGCTGCAACCATATCTTGATATAATTAACCGCAACAGTAAACGCATTGGCTCTTTAATAACAGAACTGCTTGATTCATCAAGGCCTACTGAAATAGTATTGGAAAAAGTTTCACTGCAAGATGTGTTGGATGAAAGCTTGTCTGTTGCTTCTGACAGGATTACATTAAAGCGAATAAATTTAGAAGTAAATTATCCCGTTTCAACGGCATCGGTAATGGCTGATCCGTCTAAACTAAAAATTGCATTTTTAAATATTATCATCAATGCAATAGAGGCGATGAGCGAGAATGAGGGGAATTTAAAAATCAGTATAAAAGAAGGGTTGCGCAATTATATTGTTTACATTTCTGATAATGGAACCGGGATAAGCGAAGAAAACCTTACTAAACTTTTTGAACCATACTATACTTCCAAATTTAATGGAATGGGTTTAGGCCTGGCTTCAACTTTAAACATTCTTCAGTCTCATAAAGCTACTGTTGACGTGCAGTCAAAAATAAACGAGCGTACAACATTTGCCATCACTTTTCAAAAACTGATATAATTTTTACAGCAACTTATTATAGGTTCATTAAAAGGGAAGGCATTTTGTGACCTCCCTTTTTTCAAAATTTATATCAAAACAAGCCTTAATTTTTGCCAGAAATGGCCTTAGCAGAATCCAGGTGTATCATCAATATCGGTAATGTTGTTGCGGCAAAACTTTTAATTTCTGCATCTTTACATTCCTTAACCGCTTTATCAAATGCCTTTATATCATTTTTATGATCATCAAGCATCATACTCATATATGCTTTATCAAAGTCTTTACCTTTCATTTTCATCATATCGTCCATGTGCTTTTTAGCTTTATCACCTACCATGGCAGGTAAAGTAATATTTTTAGAAGCGGCAATAGTAGTTAATGCTTCGTTGGCCTTTGAGTGATCTTTTAGCATCATAGCCCCAAAACCTTTTACCCGCTGGCTCATTGCATTTTGTTGTGCATATTTGCCTAATTCAACTTCCATCATTCCGCCATTGGCAGCTTCAACTGCAAATACAGCAGCATCCTTGTCAACCGGCATAGTTGATAAAGCCATGGCAGTATCTTTTTTTGCCATAGTTTCACTGTCCTTACTTTCATTTGCTACAGTAGCATTGTCCACACTATCATTGCTGCCTGTATTGCAAGCCTGCCAAATACTTATCACCGCAATCAATAACAGAAAATATGCTTTTTTCATACCATTTTATTTTGAGTTTTTAATAATAATTTGGTAGACAAATTATAAGCCAATATGCACCGAATAGAATTAAAATCTTGAGCATCATTTAAATCCATACCCGGCGATTTTGATTTTTTAAATACTTATATAGGAATACAAATTGTAGAAAAAATTACCTAGTTGTACATTTTTTTACCTGCTTTCTACGCTTTGTATGAAAGTAAAATAGTTTTAGTATCATTTTAAAATTGTTCTATAAGATACAAAAGTACACAGATTGGAAAGACAATTTTATATTTTGGTTTGAAGAGAAATAGATTAAATAGAAAAAAAAAGCTCAACAAAAAACAGAAAAGCTACTGGGTATAATTTATTCGAATCAAACAACCGGTCTGTTAATTTTATCCGGCCAATTATTTACCTATGTTTGTAAACTTTATGGATAAGTTTACAAAATATTTCGTTACATGAAAAAATCAAATATTAAAATTCCCGACCTGATTTTTATCATCCTTTTTACAGTGTTGACAATGATTTCTTTTATGTTTTTTGTAAGGATAAGGGAACTTAATGCTGCATCAGATCTCGTTAACCATACAAACCAGGTAAATATTAAACTAAACGAAGTGTTGGTAAATGTTGTAAATGCAGAAACCGGCCAACGAGGTTTTTTGTTAACATTAGACAGCACTTTTTTAAATCCTTACTTTGGCAGTCTTGATAAAATACACCAGAATATTACCGAAATTGATTCTTTGGTGATTGATGACCTGCAACAAAAGAAAAACTTAAAAGCACTTTCATTTCTTATTGAGAAGCGGTTTGAAATTTTGAATATTAATTTGCAATTATATAGCAAGCAGGATTATTCTGCCACTGCCTCAAAACCATATCTTGAAAGCGGAAAAAATATTACGGATCAGGTAAGAAGACTAATTTCTTATATGATCAACCATGAAAATAAGTTACTGTCATTTAGGGTAGAAGAAAAAAAACATACCGTTTTTATTACACCCCTTTATTATTTATTGCTTGCGGTAATAGCTTTATTAATTGTATCCGTAGCCTACTTCCGGCTGCGAAGGGAAATGCTGTTACGATTTGCCGCAGAAGAGAATCAAGCAAAAGCTCAACAGTTACAACGGGCAACTAAAGAAAGCGAAATTCATTTTAGAAATATTGCAGATAACATACCGGTGCTGATATGGTTATCCGGCACTGATAAATTGTGCCATTACTTTAACAAGGGCTGGCTTGATTTTACTGGGCGCACGATGGAGCAGGAAGCAGGTAATGGTTGGGTAGAAGGCATTTACCCGGATGATTTTGAAAGATGTCTTGATGTGCATGTTTCGTCTTTTGATGCCAGAAAAGATTTTTATATGGAATACCGTTTAAAAAGGCATGACGGCGAATACAGGTGGGTATCAGACAGAGGTGCCCCACGCTATAATACTGACGGAACATTTCTTGGTTATGCAGGTGGGTGTATGGATATTCATGACCAAAAAAACTTTGCACAGGAATTAGAAAAAAAAGTGACTGAACGAACCATAGAATTAAAGCAATTAAACGATCACCTTCAAATTAAAAATAACATATTCGAAAATGCAGAAGAGAATTCAATGGCCGGCAGCTACTCGTGGAATCTGCACACCGGCATCCTGGAATATTCTGATAATCTTTTCCGCCTGATGGGGTTTGAACCACAGGAGTTTGTTCCCACCTATGACACCTTTATCAGCCTTATTCATCCCGATGATAAAGAACAAGTTATAAAAGATGGAAAAGAAACGTTTGAAAATGAAAGAGTGGTGGAACATGTTTACCGGGTAATAACCAAACAAGGAAATATAAAATATTTTCGTTCAAGCGGTAATTTTGTAGGAGAAGAAAAAAATAAATTTATGGTAGGGTCAGTGCAGGATATTACGAAAGATACTTTAATGAATGAGGAACTCACCCAAAAAAATATTGAACTTAAACACAATAATGCTGAGCTTGAATCCTTTACCTATGTTGCCTCTCACGACCTCCAAGAACCACTGCGCAAAATTCAGTCATTCAGCAAACTTATACTAACCAAAGAAGCTGCGGTTTTATCAGAAGCGGCAAAGGATTATTTTTCCCGTATAGTATCTGCTGCTCAGCGTATGCAGCACCTGATGGATGCTTTATTAAGCTATTCAAGCAGCAATACCCTGGATAACCAGTTTGCACCTACTGATTTAAATTTGATAATAAAGGAAGTGGTATATAATTTAAATGAAACTATTGAAGAAAAAAAAGCCGTTATAGAAAAGAACAATTTGCCTGTTTTGAATGTAGTACAAATTCAGTTTTACCAGCTTTTTTCAAACATTATCTCCAATGCCCTTAAATACAGCCAGCAGGATAAAACTCCCTTTATAAAAATTACCGCAGATATAATTTCTGCAGATGACATTAAAATGGATGCGGCAGAAAAAAAAGGAAAATACTGGAAAATAACTATCGCTGATAATGGCATTGGTTTTGAACAACAGTATGAAAATAAAATTTTTGAATTGTTTCAGCGGTTGCATGGCAGAAATGAATATGAAGGAACGGGTATCGGACTGGCTATTTGCAATAAAATAGTACATAATCACAATGGATTTTTGAAAGCTACGGGTCAGCCGGGTATTGGGGCAGAGTTTACAATTTATTTACCAGTATCAAATTAACTGTAAAATTAATTTCAAATTTTTTAATATTACTTTGACACTATGAACAAAAACATACAATATATTTTGATGATAGATGATGATGAAGATGACCAGATGCTTTTTCAACAAGCTTTAACAGAAATAAATAAATCGGTTACATTCAATACAGCAGTTAACGGGTACGATGCATTAAAAAAATTGGAAGCTCTGCCGCCGCCAGACATTATTTTTTTAGACCTTAATATGCCCATTATGAATGGCTTTGAATGCCTTGCTGCTTTGAAAAAAGAAAAAAGATACGAGCATATACCTGTAGTAATTTTCACCACTGCCAACGATGCTGGAACCATAGAGCAAACACGTAGACTTGGGGCAAGTGCATTTTTTCATAAGCCAATCGACTTTGGTCATCTAAGGGAAAAACTGAATATGGTAATTAATTGTAAGGCTGATAAAAACACTGAAATTTTTTCAACCACCAGTTTTGTATTGTAATAAATTTTCTAACGGCGCCTGGTTTAAAAATCCAAAAAATTGATGGCATTTTATGGCATTTAAAATACAAATCTTTTAAGGCGGGTGTTTTAGCTTTATTTACTTACTGTAAATAGTTAAACCATTAAAAGGAGGTACTGTTAAGTATCCCTGAAAACTTTAGTATACGCTAACCCTTACGGTGTTTTGCAGTGACTTAATAAAATGTTTACCTTGGTAAGTTAATGGCTTATGCAATCTTTTTTAAATAAAAAATATGTCATACTGTAACGCAATAGAATATATGCCCGAAGAAAAAAGGGCTTTGCATAAAGCGTATCACGACAAGCTTTATGGTTTCCCTATACACGATGATAACGAATTATTTTGCAGGCTTGTTCTCGAAATTAACCAGGCAGGCTTGAGTTGGGAAACCATACTAAAAAAGGAAACCACTTTCAGGAAAGCTTACCACAATTTTAATATTAAAAAAGTAGCTGCCTACACAGAAGCAGACAGAGAAAGGCTTTTGGCAGATACTGGCATTATTCGCAACCGATTAAAAGTAAATGCAGCTATAGAAAATGCTAAAACTATCCTGCTGCTTCAAAAAGATTGGGGTTCATTTAAGACATGGATTGAACACCATCATCCCAAATCAAAAGAGGAATGGGTAAAGTTATTTAAGCAAACTTTTAAGTTTACCGGTGGCGAAATTGTAAATGAATTTTTAATGAGCATAGGATACCTACAGGGTGCTCATACTGAAAATTGTAAAATATACCAAACTGTGTTAAAAGCAGGGCCGAAATGGTTAAGTAGCAATTCAGAAAAAAAAGGGTCTCAGCAATAAAAAAACAAAGCCTATTTTCTTTTTTAAAAATGGACATTTAACAACAAACTTTCAAATTCTAAATAGCATTGACAACCTGTATTCAAATATTATTGAAGCAGGGCAGATTTTATTTATCAATAGGTATGCCGCTGTTAACCCTTTCCTAAAACTTCCTTCTTGTTTATTGAAAAATCTTTGTTTGTAGCTATCTTGCCGCAAATAATGATCAGGCGCATGAAGCAATTTTCCTTTGTAGTAAATATTTTTTTGGTTGCAGCAGTAGCAGTGTTGTATTACCTGCATTTTAACAGTAATAAAAAATTATCAGCAGTAGGAAAAATCACCAACAATTATAGGCAAAAGGATAGTTGCGGCGATAAAATTCCTATTGTGGCTTATGTAGAACTGGATTCATTGAACAACAATGTAACTTTTATAAAACTGCGTAAAAAAGAGCTGGAAGCAGAACAAAAAGTAATTGCCAATGACTATGAAACTTCTTACCGGGCATTAACCATAGAACGGGATGAATTTCTTAAAAAAGGCAATGCTATTACCCAGCAGGAAGCAGAAACCTTTCAGGCTAAATTGGGGCAAAGACAACAGGAAATTGAAACAGCCAAACAAACAAAGGCACAACGGCTTGCAGAAAAAGGGGCTAAAATAATGGAAGACATGCAGGGTAAAGTAAGAACGTTTATGAAAGAATATAATAAGGATAAAAACTATAGCTATATTTTAGCTACCGGCACAGGGCTCGATTATTTGTTCTTTAAAGATTCAACCTTAAACATTACCAATGATGTAATTAAAGGCTTAAACGCACAAATGAAAGAACCTGTTAAACAATAATTTCAATCAATTTATATATCTTCATTCCCGTTACAAAATAGCGGGATTTTTTATGCCCGTTCCTCTTTAACAGATACACGGTAAATAACGTATTATGACTGAAAAAATAACCACTTTTAAACCGTCACTAAGTTTGTTTGATGCCACTATGATTGTTGCCGGATCTATGATTGGTTCCGGTATTTTTATTGTGAGTGCAGATATGCTTAAGGATATGGGTAGTGCAGGTTGGTTATTGGCAGCGTGGCTTATTACCGGTTTTATGACGCTGACAGCCGCATTAAGTTATGGAGAGTTAAGTGCCATGTTTCCCAAAGCGGGTGGGCAATATGTTTACCTCAAAGAAGCTTACAATCCATTGATAGGTTTTTTATATGGATGGAGTTTTTTTGCTGTAATTCAAACTGGTACCATTGCAGCGGTAGCTGTCGGGTTTGCTAAATTTGCAGGTTACTTTTTCCCAGCCTTAGCCTGGGAAGATGTAAATACTTTTGCAGTGCTGGGTTTAAAAATACATTACGCACAATTGGTAGCTATTGTATTAATTATGTTTTTAACTTTCATTAATACAAAGGGCATACAGGCAGGCAAGATTATACAAACCATTTTTACCTCCACTAAATTATTATCACTTTTTGGATTGCTTATTGCAGGTTTTATTGCTTTTAAATGGGATGTATGGACGGCCAACTGGCAAGATGCCTGGACAATGCAACACCTTACAAAAACCGGTGGATCCATCAGTTTTGAACCGTTGATAAAAGGTGCTGCATTAGGAGCAATGGCCAGTGCAATGGTGGGTAGTATTTTTAGCAGTGATGCCTGGAACAATGTAACTTTCATTGCAGGGGAAATAAAAAATCCTAAAAGAAATATCGGACTGAGTTTATTTTTAGGCACGCTGATAGTGACCCTGATTTATATTTTAATTAATGTGGTTTACCTGGCCACCGTACCATTGCATGAGCTTGCTTTTGCAAAAGATAACAGGGTAGCACTGAGTGCATCAGAAGCTATTTTTGGAAGCTGGGGCACCATCATTATTGCGGTGATGATCATGATATCAACCTTTGGCTGCAATAACGGTTTAATATTGGCAGGTGCCCGTGTGTATTATACCATGGCGAATGATAAATTATTTTTTAAACAGGTGGGTACTTTAAATAAAAATGCTGTACCTGAGTGGGCTTTGTGGATACAATGTGCGATGGCTTGTATATTATGCCTGAGCGGAAAATATGGCGACTTGCTAGATATGGTTTCCTTTATTGTGGTGATATTTTATGTACTAACGATTGCGGGAATATTTATTTTACGCAAAAAATACCCGGATGCAGACCGGCCTTATAAAGCTTTTGGTTATCCTGTTTTACCCATTGTTTATATTTTAATGGGTATCAGTTTTTGTACCTTGCTGATTGTTTATAAACCACAGTTTACCTGGCCCGGACTCATAATTACACTGATTGGAATTCCATTGTATTATCTTGCAGTCAGTAATAAAAAACCAACCGAATAATATTTTTCTATTTATGATAAGTGCATTGTGCAATGATATTTTTGAAAAAAGCATCCATGATTATCACCTTACAGATAATGTGCTTACCCTTGCCAGCAACCCTTTTAACAGCGATACTTTAGAGCATTTATTGTATAATAAAAACTGGATTGATACCGTACAATGGCACCTGGAAGATATGGTTCGCAACCCAACAATTGATCCGGAAGAAGGGCTTTCTTTAAAAAGAAAAATTGATGCGTCTAACCAGTTAAGAACGGATATGGTGGAATATATTGATAGTTATTTTTTAACAACATACAAAGAAGTGCAGCCAAAAAAAACGGCAACCATCAATACTGAAAGCCCGGCCTGGGCCATCGACCGGTTATCTATTCTGGCACTAAAAATTTACCACATGAATGTGGAAGTACACCGTACTGGTGCCAATGCTGAACACATCATCACCTGCACGGATAAGCTGGCAGTTTTATTGGAGCAGCGCAGAGATTTGTCAACAGCAATTGATGAATTACTTGGTGATATTGCCCGTGGTGATAAATACATGAAAGTGTACAAGCAAATGAAGATGTACAACGATCCCGGGCTTAATCCGGTTTTATATAATCAGCAATTACAGTAGGTGCACCAACCCCAACACATATTGGTGATCCGTTTTTCTGCCATGGGAGATGTGGCCATGACGGTGCCTGTTATAAAAAATATTTTGCAACAAAATCCGCAGGTGCAGATAACGGTAGTGTCCAATGCATTTTTGCAACCCTTATTTCAGAACATCGGCCGTTGCCACTTTCATCCTGCTTATTTAAAGGCACAACATAAAGGTGTTGCAGGTATTTATCAGTTATATAAAGAATTAAAAGCGGCGAATACATTCAGTGCCATCGCAGACCTGCACAGTGTTTTACGATCTTCCTTACTAAAAATATTTTTTAGTTTTAGTGGTTATGCGATGGCCACTATTGATAAAGGCAGAAAAGAAAAAAAAGAGTTAACAAGAAAAGAGAATAAAATTTTTACCCCACTTACTTCCACGCATGAACGCTATGCCGAAGTATTTAGAAAGATAGGGATATCAGTAGTATTAAAAAATGAAGGGGCTGTTTCTGGTAAACAAGCTATTCCTTCTGCCATACAGAATGTCTTTGCTACCGGAAAAAAAATAATTGGCATTGCCCCCTTTGCACAGTACGAGGAAAAAATGTATCCGCTTGAAAAGATGAAAGCAGTGGTGCAGCAATTGGCTGTAGAAAACAATACCATCTTACTTTTTGGCGGAGGTAAAAAGGAGACTGATATACTAAAACAATGGGCTGAGGAAATCGATGGGGTAAATAACGTCGCAGGTAAATTTTCTTTTGAAGAGGAGCTTGCTATTATCAGCAATATTAACCTTATGATAAGTATGGATTCTGCCAACATGCACCTGGCTTCTCTATTTGGGGTGCCGGTAGTAAGTATTTGGGGAGCCACACATTGGTACGCAGGTTTTAATGGGTGGGCACAACAAGAGAAAAATATAGTACAGGCCGAATTATATTGCAGGCCCTGTTCGGTATTTGGCAATAAACCCTGCTACCGCGGCGATCATGCCTGTATGCATATAATCACACCAGAAATGATAGTTACAAAAATAAAAAATAGTTGATTTTTATTTTTTATTGATGAACATTAATTCTTTTCTAACAAAAATAGCTTCCTGCGCTTTAATGTAAATTGATTAAAACCTAACCTTCAAAAAATTCGAATGGGTTGGTAATTCTCTTCTTTATCTGGTTGATCATTGCAGGGTTACAATCAATGATTGTGTTATAAATCATCTAATTTAGACCTTGATAAAACAAACCAGCAAATGCAAAAAATTTCTCTCGCTATACATGGTGGTGCAGGCACAATTTTAAAAGAAGATATGACGCCTGAATTGGAAAAGGGTTATCTGAAAGGATTGGAAGATGCGCTGGCAGCAGGTTACGCTGTATTGGAAGAAGGGGGTACTTCAGCCAATGCTGTAAAAGCGGCCCTGGTTATCTTAGAAGATAATATGCTGTTCAATGCAGGGCGTGGTTCTGTATTTACAAAGAAAGGGGTACAGGAAATGGATGCCGCCATCATGGATGGCAAAGACCTTGCAGCCGGTGCCGTAGCGGGTGTACGCAATGTGCGTAACCCGATAGAACTGGCCATGGAAGTGATGCGAAACAGTAACCATGTTTTTTTAAGTGGCAAAGGGGCAAATGATTTTGCCATCAAACAAGGCATTAAATTGGAGCCGGATGAATTTTTCTTTTCACAGTTCAGGTACGACCAATGGAAGCAAATAAGGGATAGCGATAATTATTCTTTAGACCATACACATCAACAACTCGAAGAACTGATGAAAGATAAAAAGTTTGGCACAGTGGGCGCTGTTGCCTGCGATTGTAATGGACATATTGCAGCAGCCACCAGTACAGGGGGGATGACCAATAAAAAATATGGCCGTATCGGTGATAGCCCGTTGATAGGTGCCGGTACTTATGCCAATGATATAACCTGTGCCATCAGTTGCACCGGGCATGGTGAGCCATTTATCCGCAGCGTGGCAGCTTACGATGTCAGCTGCCTGATGGAATATAAAGGCATGGGTTTGCAGGAAGCCATGAATGAAGTGGTGAATATTAAACTACCAAAATTAGAAGGCGAAGGCGGAATGATTGGTGTGGATGCAGCAGGTAATGTGGCACTGATATTTAACAGTGCAGGTATGTACCGTGGCGCAAGAAGCAGCGATGGAACCAATTATGTAAGCATCTATAAAGACAATGTCTGATGTCTGATTTTTTGATGTCTGTTTTATCTAAAGTTCGCCAACTTTGTACCCGAAAACTTATAAATTTGCAGTATGAAAAAAATTGCTGTGATAGTGGCCGGGGGTAGCGGCACCCGGATGAACAGTGAATTACCCAAGCAGTTTTTATTGCTCAACGGTAAGCCGGTGTTATATTACACCATTCATACTTTTTTAAAGTCGTATGATGACCTGCAGATAATTTTAGTACTTCCAGAAGATTATATTGGTGCCGGGCAGGAAATCATAGACGCATTTTTTGATTACGAGCGTATCCAGATAACAGCAGGGGGCAGAACAAGATTTCACTCCGTACAAAATGGCCTTGCAGTGATAACCGAAGAGTGTATTGTATTTGTTCATGATGGCGTAAGGTGCCTGTTTACAACAGCCCTGGTAAAGCGTTGTTATGAAGCTGCGGTTGAATTGGGTTCTGCCATACCGGTAGTAGATTGCAAAGATAGTGTCCGTGTAATTATTGGCGAAAACAATGAAGCCATTGACCGTGTCAGGGTTAAGCTGATACAAACCCCCCAAACATTTCACAGTAAAATTTTACTGCCTGCTTTTAAAATTGATTATAAAGATAAGTTTACTGATGAAGCTACTGTAGTGGAAGCTTTTGGGTTAAAAGTAAATTTGATAGAAGGAGAGGAGAACAATATTAAAATTACCAGGCCGGTTGATCTTATTGTTGCAGAACAACTATTGACCGACCAACTTTAATCAGCGGCCAATAAAGTAATTCCGGAATATTTCCATCTCCCGCAATTCTATTTCAACATATTTGGCAAATAATTTTTCGCCCACATTTTTTTTGATGGCAGATATGCCCACATCTATCAAACGTAATCCTGCACTGGTTAATAGAACATTGTCAAACCTGTCACCGGAGATATTGCCTGGTCTTTGTATGTCCCTGTGTACAAATCCGGCATGGTGCAATTGTTTTAGTTCATCCACAAATACATCAAACCAAAGCTCTCTTTTTTCTACCTCAAAACTTCTGTAATCAAAGGGATAAATTCTTTCCATCACTAAAATATCCCACTTGTTCTTTTCATCATAGTCGATCCGTATCAGTTTTACTATCAGGTCATTAATAATATTGGCAATTTCATTTTTTCTGCTTCAGAACCTATGTCACTTCTTGTGTCTTGCGAAAAAATTTTAGCCGCTTCTTTTTCATTAAGAGCAACAACAGGGTTGTTGGCTCCATAAGAAAGTTGATGGGGATAACGTTTTTGCATATGCTAAATAAGTTTTAAAAATAAGTTCTATTGTTTAAACCATTTCATCCAAAAGGGTAAGAGGTTCAATTTTAATCCTGCGAATTTTTCTTCTCTTGCCCCAAAGCTACTATAAAAAAAAGCGAGGCTGGGTATATCGCTTCCTTCAAAATCAAGCAATAAATTTTGTCCTGCATGATCTTTTATAAAAGCATTGATGATGGCATGTGATGCACCGATTGCTTTACCATTGGGGTGATTGCCTACTAAAATATAATAAGCCCTGCCATGCGAAAATAAAAATGCACCTGATGCTACCAGTTCACCATTAGGGGTGCATATACCATACGTAATCGCTTTATGTTGCTGGTGAAAATACAGGTACACATTTTTAAAATGCTGATAATCTTCATCCGTAACAGTTGAGAAATTTTTAGCCTGCTCCTTTGCCAGTAAGATAACTTCATCAATGGCAATATCTTTTTTTATAACACAATTTAACTGTGCTGCCTTTTTAAAATTGCGCTTTATATTGTCCCTGAAATTATCGTACAATTTTTGATAGGGTTCATTCAGGGGTAACACAAAATTTACCCTTTCATATAAAGTGAAGCCCGTTAGTTGGAAACGGTTGGCATAATTAAGATAGATATCCCAGTAAGTAAATTTTGCAGGTATAGCGTTTAAAAAATCACTGACCAGTGTAGCTGTAATGTTGTTGCCGAATACACCAAGACTGGCTGTAAAAAATGGCTGGAATAAATATGTAACGCCATATTTTTTATTAAAGGTCAAAGGCATCACAGCTTCATAATCATTCAACACCAGGGCATCCCAATATTTTGCCATGCTATCTAAATAAAAAGAATAGCCATACACCAATCCATTGCCGGCTGCATCAATGCAGGCATCCCATTTTAATTTGTCAATTTGTTTATATGCAATGTAGCTTATATGCACTGTTAGAAGGTAAGTTGGGGAGCCAGTTTTTTGAGACTGAAATTTTGTATGTCGATACTGAAAGAAATATTTTTTACAAATCTTTTTTCTGTAATGGTAGATTTAAAATAATCCCTGTACACTTTGCTGTACAATATTGGGATGTACACCTGTAGGATATCTTTGAAGAAAGATACCTGCAAACCTGCATCATAAATAAATTTACCGGTCTCCGCATTCTTTTGCCACGACTCTGCATAAGTGCCAACATCTACAAAAGCTTTTAGAGGAATTTTAATGGGCAAAATTTGTAAAATATTGATCGCTTTAGGAACATCCGTTGTAAAGTTTGCTGCGGCCAGCCAGTTATCTGTTTTGCCAACTTTGCTGCTTAGCAGGTCGGTCCTCACTTTAAAAAAACCATCCCTATTCATGATCTGTTGTGATGCAAAGCCGCTGAATTCATTTCTTCCGGCAAAGTAATTACTGTAGGTATAGTCTTCGTATCCTTTGGGGCCGCTCATGTTTAAATGATAGGCATCTGTTTCAGCTTGTTTTAAAAATGTCTTATCGCTCAGGTAGAAAAATTTGCCTGCAAACAAACGCACATTCATACCACCCTCTTTTGCATAATTAAAATAGTAGTTTCCGGTAAAAGCAAATCTTAAAAAGCCTTCACCCTGTTCAGCCAGTAACTCTCCTTTATAAGGATATAATACCCTGCTGTTTTCAATAACAAACTTTAATTGATTTATGTAGCGGCTTGCAGTAGGGTAGGTAATATTATTCTGCTGAAGAATGGTATCTCTTTTTGAAATATAGTATTGCTCATTTATAAAAAATGTTTTCCATTGTATAAATTTTGTAACTGTGCTGCGGGCATTTTTATTAGCAAAAATATATTTTATAGAAGGCACAATTTTGCTAAAGCGGAAAGTTTTTTTATTATTGGCTGAGTCTGTAAAGTCATTACCACTAAAGGTTTCGCCTGACAGCGACATCTCTATCTTTTGCCCATCCATACCCGGATACCACTGGTAACTGATTCTTCCCAAACCATTCAACTGCTTGCTGCCGGTAGCATACAGAGGCGAAACTAAGAACTGAAATTTCTCAGCAGGCAAGGTATAATTGTGTATCAAAATGCCCACCATCAGCTTATCATAAATATTGGCGCCGATAGCAGGTGCTGCAAATATATAATGATGTTTATCGGTGTCTTTAAAACTAAAGAAGGATTTAAATCTGGTATCTTTTTTTATAGATTTTTCCGGAAGTTTACCCTTCTTGTTCAGCAATGCAAATTCCGCATCTGCATTTTTTCCGCTCACCTCTTCTATTACTTTTTTAAGGTCTTCAGGATATGGGTGTTTAAATTGCCAGCGGCGAAAATATTCGTGCATGCAACTATCAAACATGGTTTTGCCTAAATTATTTTCAAGCAGCTTCATCCACTCACCTGTTTTATAATAAGCAATGGCGATATAATTTGTTTCGCTAAATTTTTCTGAACTGGTTTCTATGGGCTGGTCTTTTTGAGTAGCATACTGGTTGGCGGCAATAAATTTGTCATTCTTATCCGGCATCCTGCTTTCAATAAAACCGGGCTTCTTTTTTTCATCATCAGCTTTACTAATATTGCTGGCCGAACTATAATAACGGTCATCATAATAAGTATTGATACCTTCATCCATCCAGGGATGCTTTCTTTCATTGGTTGCTAAAATGCCGTAGTTCCAGTTATGCCCCACTTCATGTTCCAGTACGCTTTCCAATTCCTGCTCATTTGCAACTGATGAAATCGAAGTGATGGTTGGATATTCCATACCCCCTGAAAAGCCCATCTCTGCCTCCACTGCACTTACTATATTGTAAGGATACTCACCTAAATAATTACTTCTGGTGCGAATGGATTGTTTGATAAACTGTATGCTCTTCTTCCATTGATCAGCTTGTATAGGTTGATAGTAAGCGGCTACTTTAATTATCCTGCCAGAAGTCAATTGTAAGCTGTCTGTTTTTGCAATAAAAAATTTATCTGCAAACCAGGCAAAATCATGTACGTTGTTTTGCTTATAAATTATGGTCTTTGTATTTAGTGCTGAAGGGATAGATTTATCGTCAGTCAATATTTTTTTTGGAAAGAAAGGTTTGTGTTTAGGAAGTTGGGACGCAATTATTTTAAAGCCCTTGTTCTTGCCTGTTGCAGTTTCGGTTGCTTCACTTACCAGTTCACCTGTTGCAGCCACCACATAATTTGATGGCAAGGTTATTTTTACTTCATAGTTACCAAACTCACTGTAAAATTCTCCCTGGTCCAGGTAAGGCATTTCGTGCCAACCTTTTCTATCGTACACAGCTGGCTTAGGATACCATTGTGTTATTTGATACGCCTGCGCCACATGGCCGCCTCTTGAAAAATTATGTGGAAGTTTTACATGAAAGGGTGTTTCAATTTTTGCGTTGCTTTTGGGAGATAAAGGTTGTGGTAACATCAGTTTAATAATATCCTGATGTTCAGGATGGTCCTGTATTTGGGCTACGGAACCATTCACTTTAAAATCGAGCCTGTTTATATAACCTCTTTTATCGTCGTTACTAAAATAATAATCGGTTCGGCCATTTTCGAGTAATTGATCGCTAAAAGCAGTCCGGTCATTTTTATAGGCATTGGGGCACAAATGTACCCAGATAAAATAAAGTGTATCCGGCGAGTTGTTGTAATAATCCATTTTTATGTATCCATCCAATGTATGCGCCGTATCGTTTAAGCTAACATCAATTGTATAATTCACCTGCTGTTGCCAGTAATTAGTTTGACAAAAAATGTTTGGTGACAGGAAAACAAAAAGTATAAATACAACAAATAGTTTTTTCAAAACTGATGGGTTTATCCAAAAATAATAAAAATGTTTTGTACTGCTTGTTTTACTCCCCGGGCATTTAAAATTATCAATTGCATTTTTTGTTCACCTTTGGTGATAGGGGTGCTATTTTCCTTCACCGGATAAAATTATGCTGATGGTATATAGCATAATTTTAAGATCAAGTACTATTGAAACATTTTCTATGTACATAATATCGTAAGGCATACGCTCTATCATTTCTTCAATCGTGGATGCATACCCGAATTTTACCATTCCCCAACTGGTTAATCCTGGCTTTACTTTTAGCAGGTATTTGTATTCAGGATGTTGTTGAACAATCTGGTCAATATAAAATTTTCTTTCAGGCCTGGGGCCAACCAAACTCATTTCACCTTTTATAATATTCCATAATTGCGGTAGTTCATCCAGCCTCCACTTACGCATTGTTTTGCCCCAACCGGTAATGCGGGGATCATTATTGCTGCTAAGCATCGGCCCATTTTGTTCTGCGTTTTGCAGCATACTTCTAAACTTATAAATAACAAATGGTTTCCCCTTAAATCCAATTCTTTCCTGAAAAAATAGTACCTGGCCGGCAGAAGAAAATTTTGTTCGGATAGCCGCATACAGCAATAATGGCGAAAGTAAAATGAGTGCAGATATGGCTATTGAAATATCTAACAAGCGCTTAATATTTTTTTGCCAGGAAGGGAGTAAGCCATTGTGTACATCAATTAATGGTACGCCCATTACATTATTTGCCTGCACGGCACCCGTAATAATATCTACTGCATCTGCAGTAATTTTAATGTTTACATCCTTATCACTTAACTGTCTTAAAATGGTGGTCAGTAGGTCCCGTTCATTTTTTTCTACCGTAATAATTACTTCTTCAATTTTATCGCTATCAATAATAAAGTGAAGTTTATTAAGGTCATTATATTTTTTTACAGTGCCTGGTAAACCAATGTTTGTATTGCCATTGGTATTTAAAAAACTAGTAATAAAATATCCTGAATTGGTATTTGTATTGATAAAGGAATTGAAAAATTGGGTGGCATTTTTACCGGAGCCTATCAGCAATACATTAAAAGACACTTTAGTTTTTTTAAGCTGCCTGTTTGCCATGCGTAAAAATAAAAGTCTCGATGTAAGGGTAACAAAAAATACCGGAACAAGCAGGCTGTAAAATTCGTCGTAATAATGAAGATTATTCCTTTGTGGGTTTTTAAGGATAAAAAAGAAAAGTAAGGCCAAGCATCCAATGAGGCTTACTATCAGCGTTCTGAAAAATTCTGTAACCCCTGATTTATGGTAAACATTTTGATAAGCACCAGTTAAAAAGTGAAGGCTTAGCCAGCCCAGAATATACATCAACCCGCCAAGATAGAACCCGGAAGGAATAGAAAATGGGTATTGATAAATAACAGTTCGTAAAAAATAAAAGCAAAACCAGGTGAGTGCAGCGCCGCATATATCAGCTGCAATATACCAACTGATATTTATACGGGGTTGCTTCAAAATAAAAGTAAATGAGTATTAAAAAGAGAAGTTTGTTTTATAACCCTGTGCCAATTTTATCTAATATCTGGTGTGCCACATCCATGGCCCTGAAACCATCCAATACATTTACAGGCGTATCTGTATTTTGTACAATGGCCCGGTAAAAAGCTTGCAGTTCCATCTTTATCGCATTTCCATCTTCAATAATGGGGTTAGCTATTGCAATTGTTTTTTTACCATTATTTGTTTCAATATCAAAAGTAAAAACGTTGGTATCGCCGGGGGCATTTAATTTAATGACCTCAGTTTTCTTTTCTAAAAAATCAATGCCTATGTAGGCATCTTTTTGAAACAGCCGCATCTTCCGCATTTTTTTCATTGAGATGCGGCTGCTGGTTAAATTGGCCACACAGCCATTATCAAATTCTATGCGCACGTTGGCAATATCTGGTGTATCGCTCATTACCGCAACACCATTGGCACTGATAAATTTCACATTACTCTTTACCAGGCTTAAAATAATATCAATGTCGTGTATCATCAAATCGAGTATCACACTAACATCGGTACCGCGTGGATTAAATTGTGCCAGCCGGTGTACTTCAATAAACATCGGTTCGAGCGAATAATTTTTTAGCGCTAAAAATGCCGGGTTAAATCTTTCAACATGCCCCACCTGGAATTTTATATTAGCTTCCTTGGCCAGCTTGACCAAAGTTCTTGCTTCATCCATGCTATTGGCCAGCGGTTTTTCTACAAACACATGTTTGCCCTTTGTGATAGCCGCTTTGCATAATTCAAAATGAGCAATAGTAGGAGCTACAATGTCAACAGCATCGCAGGCATCTATCAATTGTTCCACATCATTAAATCTTTTTATCTTGTATTTTTCAACAACAGCTTCAGCATTGTCATCACTGGGGTCAAAAAAACCAACCAATTCTACACCTTCAATTACCAACCAATTGTTTAAATGAAATTTCCCCAAATGTCCAACCCCTAAAACTCCTACTTTAAGCATAGCAATATTCTTTGGTCAAAGATAAGACGCTAACTTTTAATGAACAGTCAATATGTTTTGGCATTAATTTTTTTAATGACTATCCGTTATTTGCTTATAGCCAACCCCGACGGCGGCTTTAAGCCCCGTCGGCGGTTAATTAAAGGCCTTAATATATTTTTGGGTGGAGTAACTTGCATTACGCCGTATCATATAAATATTCTCCACAACCTACAACCAAAAACTAAAAACCAAAAACTTCTAAAGATTCCCTTTCTTTAATTCCTCTACCGCATAATTTGCCGCTCTTGCGGTTAATGCCATAAAAGTGAGTGATGGGTTTTGTGTACTTGTAGAAACCATACTTGCACCATCGGTAACAAAAACATTTTTACAATGATGAAAAGCATTCCATTTATTCAGTAATGATGTGGCAGGGTCTTTACCCATTCTTACGCCACCCATCTCATGTATATCGAGGCCGGGGGCTTGTTTGCTGTCGTGGCTATTTATATTTTTGCAACCTGCTTTTGTAAGCATTTCTTCTCCCTGCTGTAAAAAATCTTTTAATATTTTTTCATCATTGTCATCGTAACTCACAGAAGTTATCAACTGTGGGATACCCCATTCATCTTTATGTTCTGTACTGAGCCTTAAATGATTGGCTTCTTTCGGAATCGTTTCTCCCTGCATTATCATAAATACGCCCCATCCTCCCGGCTCTGACATGGCATCTTTGTAAGCGCCACCAATAGATTCCTTATTGCTGTCATCGCCTGTTTTTCTGCCTGCGCTAAAATGCACCATATAGCCACGCAAAAAATCCATTTCCTGTTTGTGTACATTGCGAAAATTAGGCATCATAGCTCCTGTCGGTTTTCGGCCATAATAGTATTGGTCTAAATGCCCATCCATATCAGCTGTAAGTGTGCCACGGTAATTATGAAAGGCAACATATTTACCGAGCAAGCCATTATCATTTCCGAGGCCATTTGGAAAGCGGCCTGAGGTGGAGTTCAATAAAATCAAATTGGAATTAAGCGTGGCTGCATTCACAAAAATAATGTTAGCAAAATATTCTGTTGCCACTTTTGTATGGGCATCAATTACACGAACACCTGTTGCTTTTTGCTTTTGCTCATCGTAGATAATGGAATGCACTACCGAATCAGGCCGCAAAGTAAGATTGCCCGTTTTTGCAGCCCAGGGCAAAGTGGAAGCATTGGAACTAAAATAACCGCCGAACGGGCAACCCCTGTCACACATTGTCCTGCCCTGGCATTGATGGCGGCCCTGGTCAAGGTGTATCTGGTTGGGTTTGGTTAAGTGCGCACAACGGCCAATGATAACATTTCTGTCTGCATAACTTGTGTTTATTTTTTGTTGAATTTCTTTCTCCACGCTGTTCAATTCCCAAGGCGGTAAAAACTCTCCATCGGGTAAAGTATCCAGGCCATCTTTATTGCCGCTGATGCCTGCAAATTTTTCTACATGGCTGTACCAGGGAGCCAGTTCATCATAAATAATGGGCCATTCAACTGCAAAGCCATCCCGGCCTGGCCCTTCAAAATCGTATTTGCTCCAGCGTTGTGTAGCCCTTGCCCATAGCAAAGATTTGCCACCTACCTGGTAACCACGTACCCAATCAAATGGCTTCTCCTGAACGTAGGGGTGCTGTTTATCTTTTACAAAAAAATGATCCGTTGCTTCACTAAAGGCGTAACACCTTGCTACCACCGGGTTTTCCGTTTCCACCTTCAGGGGCATTTTTAAACGATGTGCAAAATCCCATGGGTCTTTAGTAGCAGTAGGATAATCTTTAAGGTGCACAACATCTTTTCCTCTTTCCAACACCAATGTTTTTAAACCTTTTTCGCATAGTTCTTTTGCTGCCCATCCACCACTGATGCCCGAACCAATCACTATGGCATCGAATGTGTTTTTAGCAGCACCGCCTGCATTGATATTTACTTTTGTTGAATCGCCTGGCATATACTTGTGTTTTTATTTTTTGTTATTTGTGAGTAGTTGGTTGTCAGTGGTGAGTACAAATAGAAAGTTCAAATTCACCACTCACTACTCACCTAAAGATTACCCTTCTTCAATTCCTCCACTGCATGGTTCACGGCTCTCGCTGTTAAAGCCATGTACAATATCGAAGGGCTTTGATTGCCGGTGCTGGTCATGCAGGCGCCATCTGTTACAAAAACATTTTTGCAATGGTGCAATGCATTCCATTTATCCAGCATGGATGTTGCAGGGTCATTGCCCATTCTGCAGCCGCCCATTTCATGAATGTCCAGCCCCGGCGCTTGTTTACTGTCACTATGGTTGATATCTTTTACACCGGCTTTTGAAAGCATCTCTTCTGTTTGCGTAAAAAAATCTTTCAATAATTTCTCATCATTATCATCATAACCAACAGACGTTACCAATAACGGAATGCCCCACTGGTCTTTTTTATCTGCACTCAATCTTACATGATTAATCTCTTTTGGAATTGTTTCGCCCTGCACGTAAGCATACACATGCCATGGTCCCGCTTCTGTCATGGCTTCTTTGTAAGTTGCGCCAATCTGTTCAGGGCAGCGATCTCCATCGCCTCTTTGCCTGTATGCCCCGGCAAATGTGGTAAAGCCACCAACAAAGTCGGTATCAATTTTATGCAAATTTCTATAGTTGGCAATGATGGTATCTGTAGGATTGCGGCCATACACATATTTATCTTCAAAGCCATCAATGCTGCCATTCATCCAGCCCCGGTAATTGTGAAAGCAAACGTATTTACCAAGAATGCCACTATCGTTACCAAGCCCGTTGGGAAAACGTTTGGAAGTTGAGTTGAGTAAAATAAGATTGCTGTTTAAAGCAGAACCATTTACAAATATTATTTTGGCAAAATACTCCGTTACTTGTTTTGTTTCGCTATCAATCACTTTTACACCAGATGCCTTTCCTTTAGCCTCATCATAAATAATTGAATGCACCACAGAAAATGGGCGAATAGTAAGGTTGCCTGTTTTTGCCGCCCAGGGAAGGGTAGAGGAGTTGCTGCTGAAATAGCCACCAAAGGGGCAACCACGCATACATAAATTTCTTGCCTGGCATTGGGCACGACCCTGGTCAATATGTATTTGATTGGGCTTGGTTAAATGAGCCCATCTTGCATGCACCAGGTACCTGTTGCCATAGTTTTTTAAAAAACTATCTTTTAAATGTTGCTCCACCACATTCAAATCAAAGGGCGGTAAAAACTCTCCATCAGGCATAGATTCAACGCCATCTTTATTACCACAGATACCAATAAATTTTTCTACATGGCTGTACCAGGGTGCAACATCTTCGTATCGTATGGGCCAGTCCCACCCATAACCAAAACGTTGTGGACCGGTAAATTCAAAATTGCTCCATCGCTGGGTAGCCCTTCCCCAGGTTAATGATTTGCCTCCAACCTGGTAACCACGTATCCAGTCGAAAGGTTTTTCCTGCACATAAGGATGGTCTTTATCTTTCACAAAAAAATGCTGGTCATCTTCTCCATAACCCGCCGCCTTTGATATCAACGGATTTTCATTCAATGTTTCTTTGGTGATCCTTCCCCGGTGTTTTAATTCCCAGGGATCTTTGGTGGCAGTGGGATAATCTTTGTTGTGTTCTACATTGCGGCCCCTTTCAAGCACCAGGGTTTTTAAGCCCAGTTCGCACAATTCTTTTGCAGCCCAGCCGCCGCTAATGCCGCTGCCAATAACGATGGCATCGTATGTATTTTTAGCAGCACCTACGGAATTGATATTTACTTTTGTAGAATCGCCTGGCATGCGTTTTAATATTTTGGTTTAAGCAATCGGTTTTACAGTATCTATAAAATTAAAGCATTTCAAAATCTTTAATTATTTGACAAGTTATATTTCTTTGGTGAACATCGTTGTAGCTTTTCCAACGTGGCGGGTCTCTCCTTTGTAATTGCATACCATTGTGGAACATTGCACAAAGTCGAAATGTTATCGAAGCGTACATGGCGATCCATATTTTACCATTCGTATAAAATAAAACGATCAATTAAATTTTAAAAATGATTAAATACCTTCCACTTCTTCCGGTATTTCATTCCAAAATCCCATCTTGCTAAATTTTTCAATCCTTTGTTCGCAACGTTTTTCGGCAGGTATTTGTTGTAACTCTTTTATCACCGGAATTAAATATTGTTTTAAAATATTTGCAGCCGCATCATAGTCCCAATGGCTGCCGCCTGCTGGTTCAGGAATTACTCCATCCACTAATCCAAACTTCATCATATCGTTGCCGGTTAAACGCAGTTGCTCTGCGGCAGTTTCTTTTTTATCCCAGCTACGCCATAAAATACTGCTGCAATTTTCAGGAGATATTACGGTGTACCATGAGTTCTCCAGCATAAAAACCTTATCGCCCACACCAATGCCTAAAGCCCCGCCGGATGCACCTTCGCCAATAACAACACAAATAACAGGCACCTTAAGCCGCATCATTTCAAAAATATTTCTGGCAATGGCTTCACCCTGTCCCCGTTCTTCAGCTTCCGTGCCGGGGTAAGCGCCTGGTGTATCAATTAAGGTAACAATTGGTTTATTAAATTTCTCTGCAAGCCGCATTAATCGCAAAGCTTTTCTATATCCTTCCGGGTTGGCCATACCAAAATTACGCAACTGCCGCATTTTAGTATTGATGCCTTTTTGCTGGCCGATGAACATTACGGTTTCTCCATCCAGTTGGGCAAATCCCCCCACCATGGCTTTGTCATCTCTTACATTCCTGTCACCATGCAGTTCAATAAAATTTTCCGTCATTTTTTGAATGTACTTCAAAGTATAAGGCCTGTCAGGATGCCTGCTCAATTGTACTTTTTTCCAGGGTGTAAGGTTAGCAGTAAGTTCCCTTTTGGCATCATTAATTTTTTGCTCTAATATGGTTATGTAACCGCTGACATCTGTTTTGTTTTTTTCTGCAGATATTTTAATTTGTTCCAGCTGGTCGTATAAGTCCTTGATAGGCTTTTCAAAATCCAGGAACTGTCGTTTTTTAAATTCAGGCATAAGAGCAATTTACAGCTTTGTAATTAATGGGTGAAAATAAATATATAGTGTGACAAAAATAAGTCTTCAAATTTTTTAATAAAAGTTTTGGCTCAGGCAATTGAAAAACATATCTTTGCCATCCCGAAAAACAAAACAGGATTCTAAACAAATTTTGTTAGAAAGCATAGGGCAAACGGATTGGTAGTTCAGTTGGTTAGAATGCCGCCCTGTCACGGCGGAGGTCGCGGGTTCGAGTCCCGTCCAGTCCGCATAATTTTGGTTAAAACCCGCTCTGGTAGCGGGTTTTGATTTTCTTGGTCTATTTCTTGGTCTATA
>JANYFT010000251.1 GCA_025359625.1 Ferruginibacter sp. | reverse complement strand
TTTTAGTTACAGGCAAAACCGCTTTTGTAAGTGATTTTACTGTTTTTGTGGGTTGTTTTGCTGGTAATGCCTTTAATTGGGCTTGTTCTTTAATCAAAGGTTTTTTAACTGGTATTGTATTTTTTGCGGGGGCTACAACTTTTTTTGCAGCCACTTTTGTAACTGGCTTAGTAGGTTTGGCAACTTGCTTAATTAATTTTTTAGCCACAGCTTTTACAGGAGCTTTGCTGGAAACGGCAGCCTTTTTTAAAGGGGCAGGTGCTTTCACAGTTTTTGCCGATTTGCTGCCAGAAGCTGGAGCAGTTTTTGCAGCCGGCTTCTTCGTAGCCACCACTGCTTTCTTTTTTGTTGCCATACTACTCTCCTTTTTTTAAAATACTTACGATTAGGATGGCATCGTTCACTTCAATCTCAAACCCATGTGCTAAAACGGGCAAAAAGTCAAGCGAATCAGCCAAAATTTCGGCGCAAATATAATCTTTATATTGATTTAATGAGGTTTGTAATATTTCATTTTCCAGCACTGTAACAATTATTCTATCAGTTAATTCAAAATTGCTTTCTTTACGGACGTTTTGAATCTTATTGACAAACTCTCTTGCATTGCCCTCTTTTTTTAATTCTTCGCTAATAGTAACATCTAAAGCTACTGTTAAACTGCCTTTATTAGCAACTTCATATCCTGGTATTTCATCGGAGGAAACTTCCAGGTCTTCAGCATTTATAAAAATAGGTTCTTCTGCATTCGATTTATATTCTGGATTTAATAAATAGTCACCTTCCAGCACATTATCAATTGTGGCATTGTCAAATTTGGCTATTGCTTCTGCAGCCCATTTCATTTTGGCACCCAGTTTTTTACCCAATGTTTTAAAATTTGCCTTTGCCTTTTTTTGAATAAAATCATTTTCTGCACCTAAAACATCCACTTCTTTAATATTGGTTTCGGCTTTTATAATATCTTCTACCTGCTTTATTCTGGCAGACATGTAACTATCAGTTGCAGGAATAAAAACTTTTTGTAAGGGCTGGCGTACTTTAATGTTTACTTTTTTACGCAGAGACAATATTAACGAAGATGCATCTTGTGCCAGTTGCATTCTTTTTTCCAGATCAGTATCTATCACAGCATTATCAGCTTTAGGAAAATCAGTGTGATGAATTGATTCGTTATCATAGCGGATTGTTACTGAGTTTAAGTTAGTAAATAACCAGTCTGCAAAAAAAGGCGCAATAGGAGCCATCAGTTTACATAAGGTTTCAAGGCATTCGTATAATGTTTGATAGGCACATATTTTATCCTGTTCATACTCACCTTTCCAAAAACGCCTGCGGCATAAACGAACGTACCAATTACTTAAATGAGCATCTACAAAATCTTCTATGGCACGGCCAGCCTGTGTTGGTTCATAATCATCCAAACTTACCTGCACATTTTTAACTAAAGTATTCAGAGAAGATAAAATCCACTGGTCAATTTCAGGCCTTTCCTTTAATGGGATAGTTGCTTCTTTAAAAGCAAAGCCATCTACATTGGCATATAAGGCAAAGAACTGGTAGGTGTTATACAGTGTTCCAAAAAATTTTCTTTGTACTTCTTTAATACCGTCCACATCAAATTTTAAATTATCCCAGGGCGATGCATTGGTGATGAGGTACCAGCGGGTGGCATCTGGCCCAAAAGTACTAATGGTTTCAAAAGGATCAACCACGTTACCGAGGCGTTTACTCATCTTGTTGCCATTTTTATCAAGCACGAAACCATTGCTTACTACAGTTTTATAAGCAACACTATCAAATAATAAAACGCCTAAAGCATGCAAAGTATAAAACCATCCCCTTGTCTGGTCAATCCCTTCAGCAATAAAATCTGCGGGAAAAGATTTTGCAAACTGTTCTTTATTTTTAAAAGGAAAATGCCATTGTGCATAAGGCATGGCACCACTGTCAAACCAAACGTCAATGAGATCGGGTACACGTTTCATTGGTTTGCCATTTGCAGAAACCAAAGTAATATCATCTACATAAGGTTTATGTAAATCCAGAATACCTCCGTGCAAGTAATGCTTGTTTGTTTCGCCGCCTAAAACCTCGGCAGCTTTTCTTATTTCCGTATTTAATTCTTCAATACTACCAATACATTTTTCTTCTTCGCCGTCTTCTGTTTTCCAGATAGGTAATGGTGTTCCCCAAAACCTAGAGCGGCTCAAATTCCAGTCCACCATATTCTCTAACCAGTTACCAAAACGGCCTGTGCCGGTAGCAGCAGGCTTCCAGTTGATAGTTTTATTTAGTTCTACCATCCTGTCTTTTACAGCAGTGGTTTTAATAAACCAGGCATCCAGCGGATAATAAATGATTGGCTTATCGGTACGCCAGCAATGGGGGTAATTGTGTTCGTATTTTTCAACCTTAAAAGCCCGGTTCTCTAATTTTAATTTTACTGCGATGTCAACATTCACATCCACATAATCCGGTTCGTCCTTATAATTTTTTACATAGCGGCCGCTGAATTCACCAACGCCTTCTACAAACTTGCCCTGCTTATCTACCAATGTTAAAATACCAAGATTATTTTTTTGTCCTACCTTAAAATCGTCTGCGCCAAAAGCAGGAGCGGTGTGTACAATACCTGTACCATCTTCGGTGGTGACAAAATCGCCAAGGATAACTCGGAATGGCTGTGCACCGGGAGTTATTTCCTGTATTTTCTCCAAAGTGTTTGCTTCGGAAGGGAGAAGTTGTTCGTATTGTAATCCTTCCAGTTCTGAGCCTTTAAATTCAGAAATTACATACCAAGGTTGTTTAGGGTCATCAATATTAGTTGATGTAACTGCTGAGTCGTATCCATATTTCTCTTGATAGCGGGTTATTGTTACTTTATCTTCTTCTTCTTTTTTAAAATATTTTGTGATTAATGCCTTTGCTAAAATCACATTAATAACGTGACGAGTATATGGATTTATTGTTTTAACGAGAGCATAATCAATATTGCCACCTAAAGTTAAACCAAGATTTGAAGGCAGTGTCCATGGAGTAGTGGTCCAAGCCATTAAAAAAGCTTCGCCAACAAAATTTTTGATTTTTACTTTTGACTTTTCACTTATTTTAAACATCGCCACTGCACTAGTATCCTTCACATCCTTATAAGTCCCCGGCTGGTTTAACTCATGGGATGATAAACCCGTACCTGCAGCAGGAGAGTAAGGTTGTATACTTACACTCTCATACAGGTATCCTTTTTTGTACAATTCACTCAGGCACCACCATAAGGTTTCAATATAATTGTTTTCAAAAGTAATGTAAGGATCATTTAAATCCACCCAATAACCCATTTTTTGAGTGATATCATCCCATTTATCCTTAAAGCGCATTACCACTTCCCGGCATTTTTTATTATAATCTTCTACGCTTATTTTTTTTCCAATATCTTCTTTAGTAATGCCCAATTCCTTTTCCACACCTAACTCAATAGGTAATCCATGTGTATCCCAGCCACCTTTACGCTTTACCTGATAACCCTGCATGGTTTTATACCGGCAAACAAGATCCTTTAAGGTTCTTGAAATTACATGGTGAATACCAGGCATACCATTGGCACTCGGCGGCCCTTCAAAAAAAACAAAAGGGGGGTAACCTTCTCTTAAATCAACGCTTTTTTCAAAAGCATTATTTTTATTCCATTTATCCAGTATCTCCTCGCCTATTACTGGTAAATTCAGTTGCTGGTATTCTTTATATTTAACTGCCATATAACATCCTCAATCTAACATTTAAAATGTGTGCAAAGGTAGTAAAATAGGGTGGTTTGAAACAATGAAAAATCAAAGGTGGCTTTTAAAATTATAGCTTTTTTTTGAGGCTACAGGCGGTGATATTTTGAATGCGGCAGACTGTGTTAACTAGATCCTGTACAGGCAAACTATAATTTATTAGATTATACCTAAATCAAAAATTATTTAAAGCTAAACGATATTTTATTTTGAAGTTTTGCACAATATCTTTCTTTGGCATAGTATTGGCTTTTATTTATACTAATTATTTAAATTAGAATTATTTTCAAAAATATAGTTAAAAATTAGCCTCCTTTAGGTTTAAATTTTTTGCTGGTTTAGGGTTTTATTAGGGTAAAGACGGGGGTAATCCTACTCCCGTTATTTTTATAAATTTTTTTGCTGTACTCCCGCTTTTATCCAATATGTTTTGATATCCTATAAACTTTTGAGTTTATTCAATAGTTAATTAAAGCCATTTAGTATTACAAATTCGCTTGTTAAAAAAGTTAATGAGTTTGAAGAAACGAAAATAAAAAGGCATTCTACAATGATGTAGAATGCCTTTTTATTCCATGAACTATTAATAATTTTATCGTAATAATAATTCGCAGGGCTTAATTCCAGTATGTTTTTTAAAAGCAGTACTAAAATGGGAGATAGAAGAATACCCCAAAAGTATGGACACTTCTGTTACGCTTAACCCTTTATCATATAATAGATATTTTGCGTGTTCCATACGCTGGCTCTGATAAAAATCAAAAATAGTAGTGCCAAACATTTCTTTAAAACCTTTCTTTAGGTAGCATTCGTTGATGGCTACTTTACGGCTTAGTTCCTTAATAGTAAGCGGCTCGCCAATGTGCTGCAACAAAACTTCCCTTGCTTTGGTAATTTTATCCCTATCGGCCTCATTCGCTAAAAACTTACAGGTAAATACTTCTTCATTATCCCCTAACATACAATCCAAACTATATAAAAGCAAAATTTGTGTTTGGGCATTTATGAAAATATTTTCCAGTGTATCTGTGTAGGTGTGGTTCAATAAAGCTTCAATAGCCACTCTGGTTTTGCCACAAAGCGGCAATAATTTACTAAAAGAAGAACTATGGGTAAATGACAATACCTTGTCGGATATATTTCGTTGCTTTTTGCTTCTAAATTGTGTTAGGTAAGAGGGTTTAAAACTAAAACTTAACACATCAATACTATTCACTTTCTCAACACAGGTTGTTGAGGCATTAAATTTACAATAATCACATTCGGCCTGTTTTTCGCGGCAGTACATATTTCCTGTTACACAAAATTTTAATTCCAGATAATTTTCCTCATCATTATTCTTTTCAAAATGATATACCAACATCCCAGTATCTTCTATATTCCATTGTGCCTCCCTGCGATAACGCTGAATAGAATAATGAACTGAACCTGGCACAAACCGATCTATATCCTGCAGTATAGCTAATTCGTTATACATGAATGATTGTTTATGGGCAATATGTAATATATCTGTTTCTTGATTCATTGATAAATTTCGATGCAAATATACGCCAAATACAGTTATCGAAGGATAACGATTTTTAATTTATTGCATATTACTATCAGAACAAATAAGGTATAAATATAAAAATGCATTACTTTAAAAGCTAAGGTTTTCATTGACTTTACAAACTTTTTTGTACTCATTATCGCATCTACATTATTGTGGAAATCTTGTATAAAAAATTGATTAAAGGATACTCTTAGATTGCCTTAAACCCTTGATTTTCCTTATATTTGCACGAATATAGATTTTGATAATTTTAAAGAGAATTCCCCCTAATTATGAGTACAGAAATTGAAGCACCAATGCCAGTAGAAATCGGATCTGTTACTGGTGGGTATGAAGCGGATAGCATACAAGTTTTAGAAGGTTTGGAAGCAGTGCGAAAGCGCCCCGCAATGTATATTGGTGATATTGGCGTAAAAGGCTTGCACCACCTTGTATATGAAGTGGTAGATAATTCCATTGATGAAGCACTGGCTGGTTACTGTAAAAATATTACAGTAACCATAAATGAAGATAATTCTATAACAGTAGAGGATGATGGTCGCGGAATACCTACCGGTATGCATACAAAGGAAAACCGCAGTGCATTGGAGGTTGTAATGACTGTTTTACATGCTGGTGGTAAATTTGATAAAGGTTCGTATAAAGTATCAGGCGGTTTACATGGAGTTGGTGTTAGTTGTGTTAATGCGTTAAGTATTAAACTGCATGTTACTGTTAAAAGGGATGGCAAAAAATTTGAACAGGAGTATTCTAAAGGTGTACCACAATATCCTGTAAGGGAAATTGGTACTTCCACTTCTACAGGAACAAGGGTTCATTTTTGGCCTGATATGAGCATATTTACAGAAAGTGTTTACAAAAGAGAAATTCTTGAAGGCCGTTTAAGAGAACTTGCTTTTTTAAACAGAAAGATAACTATCATACTGAATGACCATAGAGAAAAAGAAGATGATGGAAGCACTTATACCAAAACATTTTACAGCGAAGGGGGGATTGTTGAGTTTGTAGAAATGCTTGATAAAAATGCTAACCGGAATGCGTTATTACCCACGGTTATTTATTGTGACGGGCACGATGCCAACAGTAATGTAATAGTTGAAGTTGCTATGATGTATAACACCGGTTACCAGGAACATCTTTTTAGTTATGTAAATAATATTAACACTATTGAAGGTGGAACACATGTAGCAGGTTTTCGCCGTTCCATAACCAGGGTTTTTAAGAGTTATGGTGAAAAAGAAGGCATGTTTGAAAAGGCAAAAGTGGAGATTGAAGGAGATGATTTCAGAGAGGGATTAAGTGCTATCATTTCTGTAAAAGTGCCCGAACCGCAATTTGAAGGGCAAACCAAAACCAAATTAGGTAACAGTGAAGTGATGGGAGTAGTAGATAGTACATTAAGCCGTGTATTGGTTGCGTACCTTGAAGAAAACCCCAAAGATGCCAAAACAATTATCCAAAAGGTAATACTTGCAGCGCAAGCCAGGGCTGCGGCTAAAAAAGCCCGGGAAATGGTGCAGCGCAAAAGTGTGCTTACGGGTGGAGGCTTGCCTGGTAAACTGGCTGACTGTAGCGATAAGGATCCTCACCGTTGCGAATTATATCTTGTGGAAGGAGATTCGGCTGGTGGCACAGCCAAACAGGGCAGAGACAGAAGTTACCAGGCCATCCTTCCATTAAGAGGTAAGATATTAAATGTGGAAAAAGCTATGGAACATAAGATTTACGATAACGAAGAAATAAGAAACATGTTTACCGCGCTAGGCGTAAAAATTGGAACTCCAGAAGACCCCAAAGCATTGGATATATCAAAACTTCGCTATCATAAGTTAATTATTATGACAGATGCTGATGTGGATGGAAGCCATATTGCAACATTAATACTTACATTTATTTTCCGGTACATGAAGGCGTTGGTTGAGCAAGGCTATGTTTATATTGCACAACCTCCCCTATACCTGGTTAAGAAGGGGAAAGAGCAGGATTATGCATGGACTGATGAAGAAAGAAAGGCCTTGATAACATTATTTGGACAGGGTAAAGACGATAGTGTAACTACCCAACGTTATAAAGGCTTGGGAGAAATGAATGCTGAACAATTATGGGAAACTACTATGAATCCTAGTACCCGGACCTTGAAACAGGTAACCATTGAAAGTGCTGCTGAAGCTGACAGGGTTTTCAGCATGCTGATGGGGGATGAAGTGCCACCAAGACGGGAATTCATTGAAACCCATGCCAAATATGCAAAAATTGATGTTTAAAATAATTGGCAATAAGGAGCTAATTTTTGATAAAACCAATAATTTATGTAGCTTGTAGCGTGAAGTTTAGTACTTCGCCCATATTTACTAACCATAAATTCTACAAAATGTCAAAAATGTTAACAGCCTATTGCATGAAAACGAAAGAGAAAAACGTTCCATTGCAGGATGCAGTAATAACCAAAACAGCCCGTGGTGGATACATGGCCCAAGGTCATGACGGCAAGGGAAACAAAATGACCACTATGTTAAGCGAAGCAACAGCCTTGGAAGCTGTAAAAAATGGCGTAGCGAAACAGAGCTGGTAATAAAGTTGGTAAAAAAATTAAAGGCTATCCCTTTTGGATAGCCTTTTTTGTTTACATTTTTTTTAAAAAAATGCAAAATAATATCGGATTTTTAATGAGTATATATAAACACAAAAGAAATCAAACAACCAGAAATCAAACAGTGAATACTTATTTCAAATTATGGTAAACTTTCTGCACATCTTCATCCTGGTCTAATTTATCAATCAATTTAAATACATCCTGAGCAGCTTCTTCGCTTAGTTCTGTTGGGTTCATTGGTATCCTTGTTAGTTCAGCCGTAAGCACTTCAATCTTTTTTTCTTCCAGGGCTTTGGCCATATGGCCAAACTCTGTAAAAACTGTACGGATAATAATATTGCCTTCACTGTCTTCCCCAATCTCTTCCAGGCCATAATCAATTAGCTCCAGTTCAAGGTCATCAATATTTAAACCACTGTTTCTTATCTTAAACTCACCTAAACGGTTAAACGTAAAAGCCACGCTGCCACTTGTTCCTAAACTTCCACCGCTTTTGGTAAAGTGCATCCTTACATTTGCCACCGTTCTTGTTGAGTTATCTGTTGCAGTTTCAACTAATATGGCTATACCGTGCGGTGCATATCCTTCATATAAAATTTCATCATAGTGCACCATCTCTTTACCCATAGCTCTTTTAATAGCCGCTTCCACTCTATCTTTTGGCATCCCTACACTCCGGGCATTCTGGTAACATCTCCGCAAGGCGGCATTACCGTTTGGATCAGCTCCGCCAGCTTTTACAGCAATTACAATTTCCTTTCCAATACGGGTAAAGTTCTTTGCCATTTTATCCCAACGGGCAAACATGGTACTTTTCCTTACTTCAAATATTCTTCCCATGGCTTTTAATTTAGGGTTAATTGGTGTTTGACACGATAACTACTTGTTGCAGCATTTATAACCGGATTGCAAATTTAAGGAAAATCATTTTTTTGTACAATTATGATAAATGATGGTTCAAATAGTTTTATTTTTTAAGCTTCCGAAAATAATTTTATTGTAACAAGCTAAGAACAAGTATGGGGGTAAATCCCTGACGACTGCGTAATTCAGGCGGAGTTGTGTTATTGCCTTCACATTTCAGCAATTTGATACTCTTCTAAATTTGCTCCTGCTTCCTTATTTGTAAACCTTGCTATGCTCAATCTTCAATTACAAAAAATTATAGCAACATTACAGCAAACATTTAAAATTTTAAAAAGGTCAGACATCAATATATCAGGCATTAGAAATTGTATTCACCTTTATTTCCTAATTTTAACCAGCATGATTCAGCCACTTTTACAGGTACAAAATTTATTGATAGATTTTATTGCAGAAGGCTCCGTAAATAATGCTGTAAAAAATATTTCATTTTCCATATTACCCGGAGAAATAGTAGCCATTGTTGGTGAATCAGGTTCCGGCAAATCTGTTACCGCTTTATCATTGCTACAATTGCTTCCAAAACAGGCGCAAATTACAGGGCAATTATTATTTTCAAACAAAAAAAAATCTACAGTTGACCTGCTAAAAATTTCACCAAAAGAAATAAATGCCATTCGGGGAAAAGATATGACCATGATTTTTCAAGAACCAATGACATCGCTGAATCCTGTATATACATGCGGCTACCAGGTAATGGAAGTCATACAATTGCATCAGCAAATTTCTTTAACAGCGGCGAAAGAAAAAACCATTGCGTTTTTTGAAAAAGTGCACTTGCCAAACCCGGCTGAAATGATCAATCGTTATCCGCACCAGTTAAGTGGCGGGCAAAAGCAACGGGTAATGATTGCCATGGCAATGAGTTGTAACCCATCTTTATTAATTGCAGATGAGCCAACTACTGCATTGGATGTAACAGTACAAAAAGCAATTCTGCAATTAGTAAAAGAGTTGCAGCAGCAAACAGGCATGGGCGTAATTTTTATAACACACGATCTTGGCCTTGTCGCTGATATTGCCGATAAAATACTGGTAATGTATAAGGGAGAAATTATTGAGCAGGGAAAAACAAAAGATGTTTTACAAAATCCTCAACAGCCCTACACTAAAGCCTTAATGGCCTGCAGACCAGCAATGCACCAGCGTGGAGAAAGATTACTTGTGGTAAGCGATTTTTTTAATGAGCCTCCCCTACACCAGGATTCAAATTTGAATGCTAATCCAAAAAAAGAAACAGCAACAAAAAAAATAATTTCAGCATGGGCCAGTAATACGCTGATTGAACAAACATCAATCAAAAAGAATGAGGCGGATATAGTATTAAAAGTTGAAAATCTAAAAACATTTTATACCAGCAAAAAATCTTTTTTTGGGAAAACTCCTGAACCATTTAAAGCGGTAGATGATGTAAGTTTTATCGTTAGAAAGGGCGAAACGATTGGACTGGCGGGTGAAAGCGGTTGTGGAAAAACCACTTTAGGCAGGGCCATTTTACAGTTAATACCTATTACATCAGGTAACATTATTTTAAACGGTAAAAATTTGGCGACCTTATCCAAAAAAGATTTGCAACCTGTTCGGAAAGATTTACAAATAGTTTTTCAGGATCCTTATGGGTCACTTAATCCACGGGTAATGATTGGCAATGCAATTATGGAACCGATGAAAGTACATGGTATTTTAAATTCTGCCAACCAAAGAAAAGAAAAAGTAATTGAACTATTAGAAAAAGTGAATCTAACGGCAGAATACTTTAGCCGTTACCCACACCAGTTTAGCGGAGGACAAAGGCAACGCATTTGTATAGCCAGAGCTTTGGCATTAAACCCTTCGTTTTTAATTTTTGATGAAAGTGTAAGCGCATTGGATGTAAGTGTGCAGGCACAAGTATTAAATCTACTAAACGACCTCAAAAAAGCATTTGGATTTACCTCTATTTTTATATCACACGATCTTTCTGTTGTGCGCTACATCAGCGATCGTATACTTATTATGAACAAAGGAAAAATTGTAGAAGAAGGACTGGCAGACAAAGTTTATTTTTCTCCTGAAAATGAGTATACAAAAAAATTAATTGATGCAATTCCCGGTAAGGCATTAGTAGGTTAAGCATGATTGATGATTTAATTTGTGAGTTATAGATATTTCAGAATTCATCATCCACATTTTTAAAATAAGCAACCGCATTTTTATCAATCTTCATACTCGCCAACTTTTTTAAAATTATAGTGGCTACCATCAGTTTCAAAAAAGTTTTTAGCACTCTTATGGGCAATAAACAATATCTTTTTTAGCTGTTCCTGAAACTGTTCATTTTGCGGTTTGTCTTTTTTAATTTTTTTATCAGTCATAAAACAAAACTTATCATTGCTGCTTACCTCTTTTAAATTTTCGGGCTGCAATCCACTGATGCCGATCTTCCAATCGTCCTCTTTTTTTACACGATATTTAAAAAAGTAAACTGTTCCTTTTTTTTGATTGTAAGGTATTAGCAGTTTGGAAATAAAAACTACAGAATCTATGGAAGTATAATTTTTATCTGCCATTAAAAAACTTCTGGCCATTTCCAACTGTGTTTTATATTTAGCCGGAAATTTATCCAGTCTCTTTGCCTTTTCCAGTCTTGAAAATAAAACTCCCCTTGTGCGGTCCTTTGTAGCTAAAGCAATTAAAACACTATCGGCCACAGGCCTGTTGTTGCGTAATAATAACACTGCCGCATTCAAACAAATATTATCATCTTTGCATTTTAACAACTTATCAAAAAACTTGGGCACGTTTATATTGCTGTCATAAAAAGGCATTAGCAAAACTGCATAATCCATCATTTCTCCGCTACTGTAATTTTTGCCATAATTTTTTACCGGTGCTATATCATCTTCATCGCTTTCTTCACTCTTTTTACTCTCAGCCATTTTTATTTCATCTTTTCCCTGCTGTTTTTTCAGTGCTACTTTAGCATCAAAATAAATTTTATTAAAAGAAGTTTCATACTGCCATGCTTTTATATAGCCACTATCTACCAATTTTACCAACAGGGATATTACCGGTTTTTTATAATCCTGCAGAGAGGTTAATTGCAACAATTCTGGATATAAGGTAGCAGCCAATTTAAGTGAATCTTCCAGGTTATCAAACACAGCGGCATAATCAAATTCCTTTTTAAAAACAGGCGGGTCCTGCAATACCAATTCCTTAAATAAGTTAACCGCATCAATAGTGTTATGCCTTGCCAATGCTTTTATTATTTCATTTTGAAAAATACTTGTATCAGCAGTTTGTTGGTATATTTTTTTAAGCAGGTTAACTACCACAGGATTTATGGAATCTTTTACATACCCTAACTCTGCAATTAATTTTGTTTTGGTAGCAAAATACTGTTTGTCAGATGTTGATAATTTTTGTAACGCATCAATTATTTTGGGTACTCCTTTTTCTCCATAATAAACATTACTGATAGTCTTTTGTGCCTTTGCAGCCGTAGCACTGTCTTTACTAAAAAGATCCGTGAAAAAAAGATCCAGGCAATTATCAAAAATATTTCTGCCATATTTTTTTTGCTGTGGTGAAAAACTTGTATAAAATGAATTAATAAAACTACTTTGTTGGTTTAGGGTATCTCCCATTGTTATGAGGTTAAACAGGTAGTTATCTTTCAGTAAACTCATGTGTTTAATGGTTCTTGATGATCCTGAATCCCGTAAAGTAAATTTAAAACCCCGTATACCATTATCTAGCATAAAAGAATCTTTGCTGCATATTAAAAGGTCATTTTTTTCAATATAATCATTCAGTTCATTCGTCCAGAATTTAGCCGAATCTTTTACATAATAATATTGCGGATACTGCTGTATCCTTACACCAATCATTTCGCCGGTTGAATCGCTTTTAAAAACAGCATTCCGGATTTTTGGCCAATAACTGTTGTAAGGAGTATACATTTTACTACCTGCAACTTCCAGGGCTACCTGCTCAAGTTTAGCACGATAGCCTTCATCAAAATCAGGTGCAGCAGGTGTTGCAGCGGTAAAGTGCATAAATGTATCTATATATAATTTACTGGCGGAGTAGATGTATTCTGTAAAACGAAAAGAATTAAAATAATTGCTGAAATCTTTTTTAGCATTTTTACTGCGTGCCGCAATGGCATAATATTGTGGACCTTTAATTATAAAGCGGGCAGTTACAAAACTTCCATCTTTCATCTTTTCCTTTACATCCAAACAAGGGTAACCATTAAAAGAAGATATCTTTCTTTGCATTTGTTTATCAAAAAAATCGGATGAGCGAAATGATTCTTCTATCAGTTTCAAATCAAAACTATCTTCTTCAAGAAATTTAAAATTGTAGATACTTTTTTTAAGGATAAGGTAAGCATCGCCGGATGCTTTATCTGTTGCTTCATACTCCCATCGGTCAATACCATCGTTGCTTCCTGCGTCAACACTTTCAATGGGCACCTGGGTTAGTTTAACTGAAAAACCTCCTTGTTTTGGAACAAATGTATTAGCTGTATTATCCATTTCCTTTAACCGGATGGAAGAAAAAAAACGGTTTGCTTCTGCACCCTCCACGTAATTTTCTTTACCACTCATTTTAAACACAACAACTTCAAAAGGAGTAATAAAAATATTATATCGCTGCAGGTCGCCCCTTCTTGTTTTATTGATGATATCAAACCCTTTGTACCCATTCTTTTCAATCTGGGTTTTCCTTATAATTTTTCCGGGAATATTTTCATACAACATGCTGTCAACTTTTTTAATCACTATTTCTTCAGTTTGGCCAATAAATGCTGCATGGGTTTTTATTCTTGTAACAAGGTAGTAGCTGCCATTACTCATGTCAGAATATTGGCGCCTGTCCAGTTGCTGATAATCATCTGTCATTTTAAATAACGGGCCAGGCATATCAACATCATAAAACCCATCATCCGCCTGCCTTGCGGCAAAAATTACAGGCACTCTTAGTTTATCTGTTTCGTCTTTCCTTTCTGCATCCCTGTCTGTCATTTTTATTGGGCGCAACCTGTACCCCTTTTTACGAAGCATTTCTATTATCCCTCTGGCACCTGGCAAATGTGCTGCCCCAACACCAACAAACAGGCTGCTGTTTTTTAAAATAGTATCAATTGAATTGGCTTGTATTTCATTGCGTTTATACAAAAATTTTTCTCTAAAAGCACTCGACCTTTCTGTCATAATATCTAAAGAATCCATCAGGTCTAAATCGCCGCTGCGGTAAGCATCCTGTATTTTTTTGGTAATATCCCTCAACGATTCACCGTCAGTATCTATTGTTTTTTTCTTTTTTTCTGTAGCCATATCAGCATACGCCTGCAACACAATTTTTTCTGTTTCATAAAAATCTTCTACCCCTGCTGATCTTTTACCTAATTTTTTCCCTGTTTGAAAAATATACAGGTCTAAAAAAGTATCTTCTTCAAAATCTTCTTTAGCTTTATAACTCCGGTAAAGTAAACTATTTATCGCCGTAGGTTCTGTACTCAAAGCAGCTTTCAGTTCATCATCATACTTATTTATCCTGAAAGAATTTTCTGTTATAAAATCATCACCCGAAGCCTTTACAAAATTTGTATAATTCTGTTTTAACCTATCGAGCCGTACCATTTGCCCTTGCCATACATCCGGGTTAAGTTCAAGAGCTACCGCATCCACATTTTTCATGGCATAATAAAAAGAATCACTTAAATGAAATACCATTTTATTGCTCACGTGCATGGTACCAAAAAGATAAGAAGGCTTTTGCAATCCATTTCCGGTAATTTCCCAAAAAAGGCTGGGGTATTTATTGACCAAATTTTTTTGGCTGTAAACATGGCCGCATGTAGCTATTAAAACCATTACCAGTAGCTTTTTGTATTTTTCGTACATAGTTCTTTTGTTAAAAATAACTGTCTTATATAAAGGTGCATAGTACTGAACATTTCACAAAATATAAGATAGAATTTAACAGATTTTCACAACCAGGTGATGGGTATTGCCTTCACAAGATTAGTTCTGCAAACTGTTTACAATACATTACCTTTGCCCTCTTAAAAATCATGCCGTAACATGATAAGTGCCTTTAAATGGCTACATATCTCTGTAACACACTACAGTACAAGGTCTGATTATCATTAAAAAATTTATTGATACACATGAAATTAAGTCAGTTCCGATTCGACCTTCCATTAAATCTAATCGCCCAAAACCCCACCAAAAGAAGAGAAGACAGCCGGATGATGGTGATACACCGAAAAACAGGCGAAATCGAAAACAGAAACTTCCGCGACATTATTGATTATTTTGATGACAAGGATGTAATGGTAGTAAATAACACCAAAGTATTTCCTGCTCGTATGTATGGCCGTAAGGAAAAAACGGGTGCCAAGATAGAAGTGTTTCTGTTAAGGGAATTAAATAAGCCAAACCGTTTATGGGATGTAATTGTTGACCCGGCACGTAAAATACGTGTAGGTAATAAACTATATTTTGGAGAAAATGATGAACTGGTAGCAGAGGTAATTGACAACACTACAAGCCGTGGCCGCACCATCCGTTTTTTGTGGGATGGAACGGAAGATGAATTTAGGGTGATGCTGGATTTTATGGGCGAAACTCCTTTACCAAAATACATAAAACGAAAGCCGGATGAGGAAGATAAAGAGCGCTACCAGACAGTGTATGCAAAACATGAAGGTGCTGTAGCGGCACCTACGGCAGGTTTGCATTTTAGTAAAGAATTGATAAAAAGATTAGAAATTAAGGGGCTTCGTTTTGCTGAAGTAACCTTACATACAGGATTAGGCACTTTTCGCCCGATAGAAGTGGAAGATTTGAGCAAACATAAAATGGATGCTGAATATTATGGTATTGATGAAACTGCTTGCAGTATAGTAAACAAAGCAAAAGCAGATGGCAAGAGAATTTGTTCGGTGGGCACTACGACTATGAGAGCAATGGAATCATCCTTCACCGCACAAAAATTATTAAAACCTTCAGAAGGCTGGACGAATATGTTTATTCATCCACCGTATAATTTCTCTATTGCAGATGCACTGGTTACCAATTTTCATTTACCCAAAACAAGTTTGTTGATTATGACCTGTGCTTTTGCCGGATATGATGTTGTAATGGAAGCGTATAAAAAAGCAATAAAAGATAAATACCGTTTCTTCAGTTATGGTGATGCAATGCTGATAGTATAATCTATAAGATTCCTAAAATAGAAAAAGGCCGCAAAATTTGCAGCCTTTTTTTATGGGTTTACCCTATTTGTAAGCGAAAAGAAATTATGATAAAAAAATAAGGGGTGAGATAGAAATCTCTCCCCGTTTTAAATCCAATATCCTATGAAAAACCATTGCTATGACCATTTTTTACAACAGATAGTTGCATTGGCTTTATAATTTTTTATTCAACTGCATTGCAATTTTTATTTTACCCGCTTTACACTATCCTTCACTATTTGCTACAGATCAATTAACTTAGGTTACTAAACAACAATGCTATGCCTGCAATACAACAGTGGTTGAAAGAATACGGTGAAAGCCATCAAAACACTACCAACAAAACCATTCACTGGATTTGTGTGCCCGCTATTTTTTTTGCCATTGTTGGCTTGTTGTACAGCATTAAATTGCCTTTTGTTATTACAGGGCATCGCATAAATGTAGCCATGATTGCCTTTGCACTGATAATTATTTATTATTTTTTGCTGAGCAAAACTTTGTCGGTAGGTATGTTTTTATTTGGGAGCATTTGCTTGCTTTTATGCCATTTAATTGAGCTGAAATTTTTTATGCCTTTATGGTCAGTTGCATTAATTATTTTTGTGGCAGCATGGATCGGCCAGTTTTATGGGCACAAGGTAGAGGGAAAGAAACCTTCCTTTTTAAAAGACCTTCAATTTTTATTAATTGGGCCAGCCTGGCTAATGAGTTTTATTTATCAAAGACTGGGAATAAAATTATAATTATTCCAGTCCAAATAAACCCACATTTAGTAATTGTAAAGTTTGCACTTTAAAGCTTTTAGGAATAAGGATAGAGATATTATGGCTGCTGCCGCCATAACTTACCATACGGATAGGGATATCTTTAAGTGCATTAAATAATTGTTGCATCACATCTTTGGTCTCTGTAATTTCATTGCCCACAATTGAAACAATAGTCTGGTTAACATCAACTTCAACTGAACCAAATGGCTCCAGTTCCTGAATAATTGCAGGTAAGTTGGTATCATTATCAATAGTAAGTGATACCCCTACTTCTGATGTGGTAATCATATCAATAGAAGTGCGGTGCTTTTCAAATATTTCAAATATTTTTCTTAAAAAACCATAAGCCAATAACATACGGCTACTTTTTATTTTAATGGCGGTAATGCCGTCCTTTGCAGCTACCGCTTTTACGCCTACACTACCTGCCAGTTCTGTTATCAAAGTACCCCTTGCTTCAGGCTGCAGGGTGTTTAATAATTTAACCGGAACTTTATAAAATTGAGCCGGCCAAATACTGGCTGGATGTAAAATTTTTGCACCAAAATAAGCCAGCTCTGCAGCTTCTTCAAAACTCATTTGTTCAATGGCTACTGTTTTCTTTACTACCCTTGGATCATTGTTGTGCATCCCATCAATATCTGTCCATATTTCGCAAACAGATGCGTTTACGGCTGCTGCTATCAATGAGGCACTGTAATCGCTGCCACCTCTTTTTAAATTATCAACTTCTCCTTTTGCATTACGGCTAATGAAGCCTTGTGTAATAAAGATGGTTCTATCCTTGTGACGTTGTAGTAATTGTGCCAGCTTTACTTTTATACTTCCTATCTGAGGCTCATCATCGTTGTCAATGGTCATAAAATCCAATGCAGGTATCAAAGCATGCTCAATGCCTTGCTCAGTAAGGTAAACAGAAAATAATTTGGTACTCAGCAATTCACCCTGTGCAAGTATATCTTTATTCAGCGCTTCGCTGAAAGATATTTTTAAAATAATATGCAGAAATTCAAAATGCTCGGTAATAATGCTTTTAGCACTAGCCAGGGCAACTTCTGTTTTAACCAATTTTTCTATAAAATTTTGATAATGAGCTTCCAGTGCTTCTATTTGTTGTTTGGCGGTATTCCTGTCAGCATTAGCAAGTGAATTACTTATTTCTACCAGTGAATTGGTAGTCCCGCTTAAGGCAGATAACACTACAATTTTAGGTTCCTTATCTTTAACAATCAGTTTTGCTACTTCATGCATTCTTTCCGGTTTACCTACACTGGTACCACCAAACTTCATTATTTTCATTGCCGTATTTATTTAATTGGAGTGCAAATATAATCAGCCGGAAAATTATAAGGATAATTTTTTCATTCACCGCTGAGAAATGAGTTAATGGAGTTAACGTTGAGGATTATTTCCTGTGCAGTAACTCTTTTTTCTCTTGTTCTCTGCGGTAAAAGAAAATAGCTATTGAAACGCCACACTAAATTTATTACCCAATTCTTTCAGGTCATTTACTACTGGTCCTACTAAAGGTATCCCATTGATCATCCTTTCATTTTCCATTGCAGTCTCAGGCTCGCCGGGGATGATCACTTGTTGGTGGACTGTAATAGTTTTGGCAGAACGAAAACGTTGAATCCAGTTATCCATGTGCTCTTTAAAATCGGTGGCAGGCCTGAAAGCGTCAATACGCATTACACCAAAAAAATGTCCGATACCTTCACCAGGCATATTTTCAGGCATAGGTACATAGGCAGGAAAAGGGGGTACCCAAGGGCCGTAATTAGCACCGCTTAATATAGCAGAAAAAATATCCACGATACTGCCCAACATATATCCTTTATGGCTGCCATGTTCCTTATCTCCGCCCAAAGGCAGTAAAGCACCTCCATTTCTTACTTCGGCAGCACTGTTACTTGGTTCGCCGTTTTTTGTTTGCACCCAGCCACTGGGAGTATCCAGATTTTTACGCAACAAAATTTCCAACTTGCCATTGGCCGCAGTCGTAGTTGCAAAGTCGGCAACAAAAGGAGCCTCGCCGCCAGCAGGTATAGCGACTGCAATGGGGTTGGTCCCCAACAATCTTTCTACTGAAAAGGTTGGGGCTACCAATGGTGATGCATTGGTCATGGCAATCCCGATCATATCATGATCCAGTGCCATCATAGCATGTATACCAGCTATACCAAAATGATTACTATTTTTTACGCTTACCCAGCCGGTGCCAACATTTTTTGCTTTGTTGATGGCTATCTGCATTGCCGCCGGTGCTACCACCAGACCCAATCCCTTATCGCCATCTACTGTAGCCGTTGAGGGTGTTTCGTGTACTATTGAAATATTTGGATTGGCGTTGATCCTATTTACTTCCCACAACCTGGTGTAGCCAGATAAACGGGCTATGCCATGACTATCTACTCCACGCAGATCTGCCGAGAGCAACACTTTGGCAGCCGTTTCAGCATTGGCTTCGCTGCAACCAATTTTTAGAAAAATGTTTTTTGAGAAAGAAAAAAGTTGCTGGTAAGAATATAACAATTGCATTGAAAATAATTAAGTGCTGAATATTTGTGAGAACATTAAATTGAATGTCCAAGATGCCATGAATATAAAGTAAAAGAGGATGACGCAACAATGAGATTAATGATTAAATGGTTGGACTAATATTTTTAAAACTGCAGATGCCTTACCGTTAGTCCATTATTAATCAGTTGCTTTAAACTATCTATACCAATTTTTAAATGGCGCTCCACATACTCGGAAGTAACTTTCTTATCACTGTCTTCGGTTTTTACACCTTCCGGCACCATCGGGCTATCACTCACCAACAGCAAAGCTCCGGTAGAAATTTTATTGTAAAAACCTACCGTAAAAATAGTAGCTGTTTCCATATCAATGGCATAAGCCCTTACCTTTTGCAGGTATTCTTTAAACACTTCATCATGCTCCCATACACGCCTGTTGGTGGTGTACACAGTGCCGGTCCAGTAATCGCAGGCATAATCACGTATGGTGGTGGAAATGGCTTTCTGCAACATAAAGGATGGCAGTGCAGGCACTTCAGGCGGAAAATAATCATTGCTGGTTCCTTCCCCTCTTAGCGCCGCAATGGGTAAGATAAGGTCGCCTATTTTATTGCGTTTTTTTAAGCCGCCGCATTTGCCCAAAAACAATACAGCTTTGGGTTTGATGGCGGTAAGCAAATCCATTACGGTGGCGGCGCCGGGGCTACCCATACCAAAATTGATAATGGTGATATTATCTGCTGTGGCACATTGCATGGGTCTATCCGCACCTGTAATTTTTACCTTGTTCCATTTGGCAAACATGGCAACATAATTAGAAAAATTGGTGAGCAAAATATATTCGCCAAATTTTTCCAGCTTTTCGCCGGTGTAACGGGGTAACCAGTTTTCTACGATATCTTCTTTTGTCTTCATTAATTGTATTGGTTTATTCGTTTATTTGCCATTGATTAAAAGTACAAATATTTTTTTCAACACATGATAAAGATAGACTACCCGCTATATCAGCCTAAAATAAAAAAGGAGCCTGATAAAGAATTTATTTTTGATGAAGTGCGTAAACAATGGGTAATGCTTACGCCGGAAGAATGGGTGCGGCAAAATTTTTTGCAATATCTGATTCAGGTAAAAAAATATCCAGCTTCGCTAATGGCGGTGGAAAAAGAAATTTTTTTAGGAGAAGTAAAAAAACGTTTTGATATAGTAGTGTATGATAAAAATACACAACCCTGGATGTTAATTGAATGTAAGGAAATGAATGTGGTACTGGATAATGCTGTGCTAAGCCAGGTGCTCAGGTACAATATTAATTTGCAGGTGCCTTATCTTGTTATTACCAATGGCAGTTATTGTTATGGGTTTATCAGTGCAAATAAACAGTTGGAAGAAATAAATTCGTTGCCTGAAATGTGATGCAATCAGGTTGTTCCTCATTTTAATAAACTATAAAAAACGGGGAATGTTTTTCAAATAAAAATGACGAATGTAAATAACCAGATTCCGCCATTCGTCATTTTGTATTTACTTAACCAGTTATCCCTATTTTACACAACCATAATTTCTTTTTCTTTTGCTTCCAGGTGTTTTTCAACCAGGGCTATAAAACGGTTGGTCTTTTCCTGTACGTCGGCTTCACCATCTTTTGCAGCATCTTCACTAAGCCCGTCTTTTTGTAATTTTTTTATTTGTTCAATGGCATCTCTGCGAATATTCCTTATAGACACTTTTCCATTTTCGCCTTCTCCATTACATCTTTTTACCAGCTCTTTTCTTCTTTCTTCTGTTAAAGGAGGCAAAAATAAACGGATATAATTGCCGTCATTTTGTGGGTTGATGCCAATATTACTTGCTATGATGGCCCTTTCTATGGGCTGCAACATATTTTTTTCCCAAGGCTGTACGGATATGGTACGGGCATCCAATACCGATATGTTGGCTATTTGTGCAATGGGTGTGGGAGAACCATAATAATCTGCTACTATACCATCCAGCATATTTGGATTGGCTTTTCCAGCACGGATCTTTATTAACTCTGCTTCCAGGTGACTGATTGCTTTGTTCATGGTGGATTCTGTATCCAGTTTAATGAGTTCTAATTCTTCTGACATAAAATAGAAAATTAAGTGGATGCAAAACTAAAGAAAAGAACAATAGGCAGATAAATAAATCATGCAGGGAATTTAGTAGTTAAGTAAATTAACTTGCTTCTACAGATTTGGGAGTAATGGATACAATTTTATGATATTTTATAATTGGCTCTTTAGCCTGCACATCAACTGGTGCAGACAATTTCTTTTTTGGATCGCTGTAATAAATTATGGCAATTAATGTGCATGAAATGGCCAATAATATACCTATAACAGTGGTAGTGCCCAAATTGCGAAGAAAGTACGCCAGCACAATAAACCCTATATTGGAACCAACACAAAGCATTGTTATTTTACGATGACTAAAACCGAGTTTTAATAAAAAATGATGCACATGATTTCTGTCGGGGCTAAAGGGCGAACGCCTGCTTACAATACGTAAAGCAAAAACACGAAGTGTATCAAACAAAGGAACAATTAATATGGCAAAACCTATTGCAGGCGCAGATTCTAAGGGGAATGCAACTGATGGTGAACCCGCTATATTTATAAATTTAACTACCAAAATAGAATTAATAAGGCCTATTAATAAAGAGCCGGTATCGCCCATAAATATTTTTGCAGGAGAAGAATTATATATTAAAAAACCTACCAGGCTGCCTGCCAGCGATAATGCCATTACCGCATACATTAACTGACCGGCATAAAAGAAATAACTGCCAAAAATTAATGCTGTCAACAAGCCCAGGCTGCCTGCCAGGCCATCAACACCATCTATCAAATTGAATGAATTTATTATTACAATAATGGTGAAAAGAGTTAACACTATACTTGCCACATGTGGTATAGATGTGAGACCTAAAAACCCATGCATATTTGAAATTTGAACGCCGCCAAACTTAATAATGATACCTGCAGCAACTAATTGGCCGATGAATTTTTTTGCGGGTGAAAGTACTAATATATCATCTTTAATACCCAGAAAGAAAATTACAATCGCCGCTGCAACATAATATTGCAGTTCAGTGCTACCAACCGGTGCGCCAATTAATGTTGCTAAAATAAATCCGCCAAATATGCCGAGACCACCAAGTGTAGGTATTACCATTTTATGAACTTTGCGTTCATCCGGCTCATCAAATAATTTCTTTCGCCTTGCCACCTCTATTATTATGGGGATTGCAAAAAAAGTGATCCCGAAAGCTAAAGCGAAACTTAAAAATATATTATCCATGCAAGGAGTGTTGAATATAGTAATGACTACAAAAATATTTTCTAAAAAATTAGTCAAAATCCGCACTACTCTAAAAATAGACAAATTGTTGTAGTAAATTTTTGGAAGTTGAAATCGACTTAAACTTTTCTAAATACTTTATAGCAAAATAACGTATAAATTACGAACTTATTATTATTGGCCGTCATACATTTTTTTTTTACTTTGGTGATGTAGCTATTTAAAGTAGGTTTGCATACAAAAAATTAAAAAATGACTAATTTAAAGGAAACAGCCAGCCAGGTAAGAAGGGATATTGTACGTATGGTTCATACAGTTCAAAGTGGCCACCCAGGCGGATCTTTAGGGTGTGCAGATTATTTAACTGCCTTGTATTTTAGTGTAATGAAACATGATCCTTCCTTTAATATGAATGGAGAAGGGGAAGATTTGTTTTTTTTAAGTAACGGTCATATTTCTCCTGTATTTTATAGTGTTTTAGCAAGAAGCGGCTATTTTCCAATACAGGAATTATCAACTTTTAGAAAGTTAAACAGTCGTTTACAAGGCCACCCCACTACCCATGAGCATTTACCAGGTGTACGCATTGCGAGTGGTTCATTAGGACAGGGAATGAGTGTTGCATTAGGTGCTGCGCTGGCCAAAAAATTAAATAAAGATGCCAATATAATTTATTCTTTACATGGAGATGGGGAACTGGACGAGGGGCAGAACTGGGAAGCTATTTTGTTTGCGGCTCATAAAAAAGTAGATAATTTAATTGCTGCTATTGACTGGAATGGCCAGCAGATTGACGGCCCTACTGCTAAAGTGATGAACCTTGGTGACCTGGCCGGCAAATTTGAGGCATTTGGTTGGGAAGTAATTCATTTGGATAAGGGCAATGATATGGATGAAATAGTAAAAATATTAACTCATGCCAAATCACTTATCGGTAATGGTAAACCAATTGTTATTTTAATGAAAACTGAAATGGGCAAAGGGGTTGATTTTATGGAAGGAAGCCATGAATGGCATGGTATAGCTCCCAATGACGAACAGTTACAAAAAGCTTTGGCACAATTACCCGAAACTATGGGTGATTATTAGATGACTTTTTTAAGATCATTGCTTTTATTATGATTGTAGATGTTATTGGATAATACAAAGCTTCCAAATTTTTGGAAGCTTTTTTGTTTTGGTGAAACGCAATACTACCTTAATTCAATAAGCTGCTTTGCCGCCTTACGAGCGGGAAACCAGGAAGCAAAAAAAGCGATCACAACTGCGGTTAAACTTACCAGTATAAAATCGGAAGGCTGTAGTTTTACGGGGAAATAATCTATCAAAAAAGAACCGCCCTGTAATTTTATCATTTTAAAATTTATTTGAAGAAAGCAGGTTATCAGGGCCAGTACGATGCCGGTAACAGTGCCAATACCTGCCAGTAATAATCCTTCGCTGAGAAATATTTTTAATACCATTGCTTTATCAGCACCCATGCTTTGCAATACGCTGATGTCTTTTTGTTTTTCTAATACCAGCATGGTTAACGCACTCACCATATTAAATGCAGCAATAAACAGTATTAAAGTAAGTACTGCATAAATGGCCCATTTTTCGAACCGCATAGTGCTGTAAAGACTGGTATTTTGCTGGTACTTGGTTTGGACTAAATAAGCATTGCCCAATAGTTTTGATAACTGCAATTGAGCGGCATTAAGATCTGTGTTATTATTTAATTTTATTTCGGCAGCACTATATTCATTGCTTGTAAACCCCATTTGCTGTTTTACAAAATCAACATTGGTGATGGCATATTTATTATCGAAATCTTGCTGTATGGTAAAAACACCGGTAGCTTTTACACTGCCTTCACTTAATGATTGCAATGGGTCATTTATAGAAACTTTTCCTTTTTTAGGTAAAATAATTGTAAGCACAGAAGCTTCAAAAGCTGCATTTACATTAACTGCTGCTGCATCTTGTATACCTGCGCCTACTATGAGCCCGGGTGCAGTTAAAGTGCCAATATTAAATTTACCCTGGTAAGTTTTTGCAGCAACATCTGTTACATTTGTATAATTACTATCAACCCCTTTAAGATAAACAATTGTCTGCCGGTCTTCATTTTGTAATAATGCCTTTTCTTCTGCAATTAAGGAGATGGTGTTAATGGCAGGTTGCTGCTTTATTAAAATGAATTGCTGAGGAGTTAATGCAAAAGTTTTTCCAATGGCAGGTATAATTTTTATATCTGCATAAAAGGAACCGTATAGTGATTTTACCAGCCCTTCAAAGCCATTAAAAACACTTAGCACCAATATCTGGCAGGCAATGGCAAAGGTTATAACGCCCACTGTTACCCACGAAATTATATTGATGGCATTGGCACTTTTTTTTGCTTTAAAATATCGCCAGGCAAAGGTTAAATACATACCCCTATCTCCGCCACGGCGGATTATTTAGCAGTTAAAAATTATATTGATTTCTCTTTGTCTTCAGGGGCGTTTGTTGTGTCGTTACCTTCTTCTCTTTTTATCTTTTCAAACAATTCTTCCATTTTAAAAACATAATCAAGTGTATCGTCAATAAAAAATTTTAGTTCGGGAATACTGCGTAGCTGATGACGGACACGTGTGCCCAACTCTTTCCTGATCTCCTTATTTTTTTCTGCAAACTTTAATAAGGTTGCTTGTGTATCTTTTACCTGGAACATACTCAGGTAAACCCTTGCTTCAAAAAGATCGGGTGTAATTTTTACAGATGAAATTGAGATCATGCCTCCATCCATCATGGTCATGCTCATACGACGAAGAATATCGTTAAGCTCTTCATTGATGAGCCCGGCTACCTGTTTTTGTCGTTTTGTTTCTGTTGTCATCTTAGTAAATTCTTGTAAGCTGTAAAGTTATATAGTTTTAACGGACTTTATTGTGCAGAGGGAACGTAAAGGGATTGATAAAGTTGCAACTATTTATAACTGTACCGCAGCGTATTAAATTAGGTAAAACCGGAGTAATAACAATTAGAAGGCTGAAGTACCCATTAGTTATAATGTACAAGAGGGCGATGCAACAATGGTCCACATTGCTTTGTAGTTCGGACAAAAAAGTTAAACTATAAAAAACAGCTATTGAAAAGTTGTAGAAACGGTTACTTTTTCTTTCATTATTTCTCTTAGTACTGTTGCAATAGCATTGGCATCCAAACCAATTTCTTCATATAACTGTTTGGGTGTTCCGTGTTCTATTAACCTATCCGGAATGCCCATGATTTTCACATCGGCTTTGTAGCCATGTGTATTCATAAATTCTAAAATGGCAGTTCCAAAACCGCCCACAACTGTGCCATCTTCAATGGTAATTATTTTATGGTATTTGCTGAACACTTCGTGTAACAATGCTTCATCAATTGGCTTTACAAAACGCATATCATAATGCGCCGGGTTAATGCCTTCGGCCTTTACATCACGGATGGCTGAAGCTGCAAAATTTCCGGGATGACCAAAAGAAAGTATAGCTATATCCTGTCCATCTTTTAATTTTTTTCCTTTGCCAATTTCTATTTCTTCAAAAGGTGTTTTCCATTCAGGCATCACTCCTTCACCACGTGGATAGCGTATAACAAATGGGTTTATGGTACTTTCTAACTGCGACGTGTACATGAGGTTACGCAATTCTTTTTCGTTCATTGGCGCACTGATGACCATGTTGGGTATGCAACGCATGTAAGCAATGTCATAACAACCGTGGTGGGTTGCACCATCTTCACCTACAAGCCCCGCCCTGTCTAAGCAAAACACCACCGGTAATTTTTGTATAGCCACATCATGCACCACCATATCATAAGCCCTTTGCATAAACGAAGAATAAATATTGCAAAACACCCTCATGCCCTGCGTTGCCAATCCTGCACTTAATGTTACTGCATGCTGCTCGCAAATGCCTACATCAAAAGCCCTGCCGGGCATTTTTTCCATCATGTATTTTAAAGATGAACCACTGGGCATTGCAGGGGTGATGCCCATTATTTTATCATTCATTTCTGCCAGCTCAATAATGGTATATCCAAATACATCCTGGTATTTTGGTGGCTGTGGAATATCGAATTTTTTCTTTTGTATTTCGCCGGTCACTTTATCAAAAAGGCCGGGTGCATGCCATTTGGTTTGATCTTTTTCTGCCAGGCCATATCCTTTTCCTTTTATTGTTTTAATGTGTAAAATTTTTGGGCCGGGAATATTTTTAAGATCGGATAAGGTATCCACCAGTTTGGTAATATTATGACCATCAATAGGCCCAAAATAACGAAGGTTTAGCGCTTCAAATAAATTGGCACTGCTGCTCACCATTCCTTTTAAGCCATCCGTTAATTTTTGTGCCATAGACCTGGAAAAAGTTTTTCCCACCGGTAGTTTTCCTAATAAATTCCACACATCATCTTTTACTTTATTATAGGTATGGGAGGTGGTAATATCAGTAAGGTATTCTTTTAATGCACCTACATTGGGATCTATGCTCATGCAATTGTCGTTCAGAATAATCAGCAGATTGCTGTTAGCAATACCGGCATGGTTCATGGCTTCAAATGCTAAACCGGCCGTCATGGCACCATCTCCAATCACTGCAATATGTTGCCTGTATTTTTCATCTTTGTAGTAACTGGCCATTGCCATCCCTAAAGCGGCACTGATAGAAGTGGAAGAATGCCCTACTCCAAAAGCATCGTATTCACTTTCACTTCTGTTTGGAAAACCGCTTAAGCCATGGTATTTTCTGTTGGTTGGAAACTGGTCTCTTCTGCCAGTTAGAATTTTATGCCCGTAAGCCTGATGGCCTACATCCCAAACCAATTGATCGTACGGTGTATTAAAAACGTAATGCAGCGCCACACTTAATTCCACTACGCCCAAACTGGCAGCAAAATGGCCACCATAAATACTTACCACATCAATAATATATTGACGTAATTCGCCAGATACCAAGTGCAATTGCTCTTTGCTTAATTTTTTAAGGTCTTCGGGGCTGTTGATTTCACTTAGTAATTTGCCAGCTTTAATTTGCATGTGTTATTTTTTTGCGGTGTAAAGTTAAGGTTTTGGGCGCTTTTACACATTTATATAGACAAACTACAACGCTAAAAGTTGTGGTTTATTTACCGAACTTGTTTATTTATTTGCTATCCCTCTAAAAGCAGATACAGTTTTCCTTTATCAGCTACATTTTTAAAGTTGAAAACAATGCCTTTTGAACATAAAAATAGAAGTATAATTATCTATCTTGGTAAAAATTTCTTTATGTTAAAGTATACCGTACCATCTAAAGCAGCTATTTTTTTAATTTTTACAATACCCTTTTTTTTATTGACTGCTTGTAAAGACTGCTCTAAAAAAGTTCCGTGTCCCGGATATGAAGATGCTATGCTGGATGCCTGGTTCCCCTATACTGATAAGCAGGTATTGGTGTTTAAAAGCAACACTAATTTATTTGATACACTTCAATTGTTTTTAGCAGAGTCAACCACTGCTTATGATTATACCACAGGGTTGGGCAGCACAAACAGAGGTTGCTTCGCCAATAAGTCATTTGCTACTACAAAAAAAGATTCATCCTATTACGCTACATTTAGAATTACCCTCAGTAGTGTGCAGGACGCTTACTCAACCACACAAAAGAGAAGTGCCCATTATTTATTTTAAGGATAAATATTTTAACCTACAAGATTTAAGTGACAATGGGTTTCTCCATTTTTCGCTTGCTGATGGTACTACTGCCACACCACAAACGCTGATGAACTATTCTTTGAACGGAAAGGCTTACCCGCTTGCACAATCCGTTTCTGCTGATTCTTCATCTGTTAAAAGCCCTGGCGTTTATAAAATTATTTATGCAAAAAATAACGGTATTATTGTTTAATCCAGGTTACACCACCGGGGCTACTTTCATAAGCAATGATACCGTTATTTTTTGCATAAATAATTTTATAGAATTAGGCCTTTAGTTCGCAAAGCATTTACTTTATTGTGTTAGA